>NZ_CP118164.1:6600000-6955728 GCF_028748185.1 Bremerella sp. P1
ATTCGCCTGTTTCCAAGTCGAACATGCCTTCGTGTGCCGTCGAACCGTTCTCGCGGACGATCGTGTCGCGGGTGGTCTTACAGTGGTTGACCGCGCGACGCATCAGTTCTTCGTCGCCCGTCTCTTTCGCCGCGTAGAAGATGATCGGCACGTTCATCATGATGTCGATGAACAGCGAGTCGTCCGACACGAAGCTGCGCAGGTACTGACCCTTTTCCTTGAACCGCATCGCCAGGGTCCGCCCGGCCTGGACCAGTACGTCGTGCAAATGCTGGTCGCCGGTCAGCTGGTACCACGGCAGGTAGGTGCTCAAGAAGATGAAGCCCAGGTCGTGTACGTCGCGATCGTGTTGACGGTGTTCCAAAAGCTTCGAGTAGTGTTCGGCCTTCTCACGCCAGGCTGGGTCGCCGGTGCGAAGGTGAAACTGCCACATCATCCCGGCGTAGAAGCCAGCACACCAGTCGGTCCATAACTCTTTATCATGCCGCCACTTACCACCCTCGGTGTAAATCGGGAAGTAGTCGGGGTGCTGCTGGCTGGTCGCGGCGACCTGTTTCTCGGCGAACTGCAGGGCCTTCGTGTATTGCTCGGTGCGCTGGTCACTCATGATCGTGCGAAACTCTTACGGGGACACGGGATAGGGGCGTAAAGTCGCTGACCGTTATCGGCTATAATGCGATTCTCGTGGCTCATACTAGCCCTACTCCTGCTGCCCGAAAAGCGACTGCCGGAAGGAACCCAAAAAATTTCGATGTACGACCCTGTCTTTCATATCGTGCTGTACGCCCCTGAGATCCCGCCCAACACCGGCAACATCGGGCGAACGTGCGTGGCCACCGGCAGCAAACTGTGGCTGGTCGAACCGCTGGGCTTTCAGGTCGACGACACGGCCCTCCGCCGCGCCGGCATGGACTACTGGCAGCACTTGAACTGGGAAGTCGTCCCCAACTGGGAGACCTTGGCCGATCGCCTTAAGTCCAATCGTAAGTGGTACTTAACCAAGACCGCCAAGCACAGTTACGCGACCGTTCGCTTTGAGAAAGGAGACGCATTCGTCTTCGGCTGCGAGTCGAAAGGCCTGCCGCGCGAGCTGGTCGAAGCGAACGAAGAGACCGCCATTTCGGTCCCCATGCGAACCGATGTCCGCAGCTTGAATCTGGCCTCGACGGCCGCCGTGATCGCCTACGAAGGGGTCCGTCAGCTGACCCTCGCCGGCGAATATTCTTTACCGATTGGTGAGTCTCCGATTGGGTAAAGCAGCCCTGAATCGCCAGTTCGCCTAAATCCGGGCAGTCAAACATCCTTCGTGGATTGATCTTCCCTGATAGCTGGCTTTTTCTCACAATAGCCCGCGACCCAAAGATTCATGTCGGCCAGGCATCGCAGGGAGGCGAAATGAGGCCCAAGCTTGTTGTTGATTACGTCGTTTATCTGATCGTTCGCCTGTTTATCTGCACGCTTCAGGCAACGCCTCTTTCCGTCTGCGCCCAATGCTCCAAATTCCTGGCCTGGCTGGCCAGCGACGTGCTGAAGATCCGCGGCAAACTGGTCGACTCGAACCTGATGCACGCCTTCCCCGAGCTTTCGCCCGAACAGCGGAAGAAACTGGCCCGCCGCAGTTGGTACCACCTGTGCCTGATGATCTGCGAGATCGCCCACGCGCCGCGCAAGCTGCACGACACCAACTGGCACAAGCACATCAAGATGAAGGACATCCACATCCAGATCGAGCAGGCCCTCGGCCGCCGCCCGGTGGTGGTGCTGCTGGGACACTTCGGCAACTTCGAGGTGATGGGCTACTGCACCGGCATGCTCGGCTTCCCCACGTACACGGTTGCCCGGCCGCTGGATAATCCGTTTCTGCACAAGTACCTGGAAGAGTTCCGCAGCGCGACCGGCCAGATCATCCTGCCCAAGCAAGGCAGCGCCCCGTACATCGAAGAAGTGCTCAACCAAAACGGAACTCTGGCCCTCTTGTGCGATCAGAACGCCGGCGCGAAAGGGTGCTGGGTCGAGTTCATGAACCGCCCGGCCTCGTACCACAAAGCAATCAGTGTCTTCTCGATGACCAGCGGCGCTCCGCTGGTGTTCCTCTACATGCGCCGCACCGGCGGCCCGATGCAGTTCGAGTTCGGCGTCGAAGGCATCTACGACCCGGCCACGTGTGACGAACCCAAAGGGGTCAAAGAAGTCACCCAGTGGTACAACGAAATGCTCCAGCGCGTCGTCCGCCGCGACCCGGATCAATACTGGTGGGTCCACAACCGCTGGAAAGATGACCGCCCAGCGAAGCGACGCGAGAAAGAAAAGAAGAAGCTGGAAGCGGCCAAACTGGCTTCGGCTGCTTAGCAGCTTGCCAGCTTTTAACTCTGTGTGCTACTGGCCAGTGTCTTTGAAGCATCTTACCGGTGAGCAACCCTCGTCCCCACTTCGCACTGGCGAGACGCCAGTGGCACACCGGGATAGGTCTTTGCCTGGGCGTCCCACGCGACAACCCATAAGCGAACTCAAATCACAACTCTCATTGCACCGACCGCGCAAGATTTCTTTTTTTCGCGGAATGCGCGAAACACCTTCGCATACTTTTCGATAATCAGGCATCCTGCGGCATCCGCGGGGACCGGAACTTGAGAAGAGCGCTGTGCGATCGTCGTCGATCGCCGAATTCGTTGGAGAGAATGCAAATGGGTCGTGCCGATCGCTGTCGAACGCCTGCTGGTCGTGGAAATTCGAATACCCCGTCCAGCTCGATGTACTCCGACGATGTGTTCCGCAATGCGGTGCGTCGTTACAAGTGCCCTGGCATTGAGGGCATGCTGACGTATTGCGAGAACGAAGATACCCGGCTGCAAGCGGCACGCGCGGCTTATCATCGGAATAACAACGCGCTGACTCGGTTCAATCGCCGCGCGGGGATGGGGGGACTGGCCCGAGTCTACGGGCCCGGCATGGCAGGGCCGTTTCCCGTCACCGGTGCCATCGCCGACTCGCTGGGGCTCGACGCGATCATCGATCTGATCCGCTCGGCCAGCGATTTCGTGCGGAGGATCATTCGCGCTGCCAGGGCATTCATCAAGGGACTCAAGGAAGGCTTGCAGGATCAACTCAGCACGGAAGACTTTCGGAAGTTCGGGAACAAGCTCGCCGAAAGCTCGGTGGTGACGATCGTGTTTCCGCTGGTCTTTGGCGCTGGCGCGATCACGGGGATCGTGGAAGACGTGGTCGATGCGGTCCGCGGTATCGTTGACCTGGCGACGAACATTCGCGAGATCGCCTATGCGGCCTACGCGTTCCTCAAGGAGATTCTGACCGACAGCGCGATGGCCTACGAGCTCGGTAAACAGGTCGGCACGCAAATGGCCACCTCCTTCAAAAAGCTTACCGGTCGCAGCACCGTGCGTTTCACCTACGAGCTGGGCAAGATCGTTGGTCCGTTCATCATCTACTCGCTGCTGGCCTTGTTCGGATTTCCTCAGGTCGCAATGGTCCGCGCTACGGCTTGGCTGACGAAGTTCCTGGCGAAGTTTCCAAAGCTCGCGAAGATCGTCCGCAAAATGGCCAAACTGGTTCCCGGCCGCAAAGGTTTCGTACTGTATGGCAAGGCCACCAAAGGCTACATCCGCGATTCTGGCATCACCAAAGCCCACTTCAACGCATTCAAGGCCGCCGCGAAAGAGCAGAAGGTGATCGTCGTCGTTCGCAACACGAACCCGAAGTCACTGGACCTGATCGAAAAGTTCAAATGCCCGCCCAAAGCGAAGAACCTGGAAGGCATTGCCACCACCAAGCCCTCGAACCAAGGCATCGTGATGGCCGAAAACGTCAAGGCTGTGCGGTCTCGCGGGTATGCAGTCGTTGATAAGGACCTGGTCGCACGAACGCAAGACGGAAAAGTCATCGACTTGCCCTCCAAGTTTTGGAAGCTGGAAAAGGGCCAGGTCATCGACGTTAAATTGAAGAAGCCAGTCGTTGGCGACTACGACCTGATGGGCGTGATCGACCCCGGCGCGCCAGGCAGAAACATCGCTTTGGTTGCCTCCAATGGCGATACGGTCGCCGATGTGAGCAGCCCGATCGTGCGGCGGCTGAAGGACTCGGTCAATCGCCGTTTAGATACTGATCGAGTTCTGCATGGTGCCCAGGATCAGTACGCCGGTTTTCGAGGGGGCGCGACGGTGATTTACCCGGACGGTCATGCGACCTTCCTTCCCGACGAAGCCGCCGTCAAGGCATTCTACGATTCGCCGAGCATCATGCGACAAACGAGGACCGGCAAGTACGAAAGTGGCCAACGTCCCGTCTTCGATGAGAACGGACGATCGGAAAACGTCATCCTGGGCCCTTGGTCCTCGGAATAGGCTTCCGCATTCACTGGCCTGGCTACGGAGACATATCGACGTCAAGCGTGTTGTCTCCTTCGGAGATCTCTAGCGTCAGCGGCGTGGACTGTGGCGAACGATACTGCTTGGGGATGTTGTCCATATCTTTGAGAACCATCCCCGGCTCCGAATTCGGCGGTGGGTTGGGGTCGACGATTTCCGGTGGAAAGATGACGACCTTGTATTCCCCTGGCGGCAGTCCACCTTTGTGCGTTGTGGCCAGGTACGTTCCATCAGGCTGGATCTCGCTATCGATCCTGACGCCGGTATCGTAGTTGACGATAGAAATGATTCCATCTTCAAGGGGCGTGCCCTTGTAGCTTACCGTACCGGAAACCTGGCCGGCCGGATCGGCAGGCGGTTGGCAGCCAACGATCACCGCCAATCCAAATACCATGGTCAGGCACGCAGCGGCCTGAAAGTAGTTGCTCTTCATAACACAATACCTGCGGGTGAAGTTAGGTGCTAAGGAATGGTCACAACGTTGCCGTCGTCTCGATTGGCGAGATTTCTTAGCACGGCTAACTGCGTCGTTTCCGGCAGGAAGTGCACACTGCCATCCAGGAACAGAAATTGGGCGCCGCCTGGATGCTCGGAATTCATGGGGTTGTTGCAGCGATCGTTCCCCATGGTGGTGCCGTTGTACGTGTTGGTACCAATCGGCGAAACGATCGTCGTGAAGTTGTAGCAGCGACGACTATGATCGTGGCTGACATACCAGGTATCGCTTCCCTTAGGAGATGTGTTGTAGTTCTTCCCCATTTGGAAACCACTATTGCGGCTGTTGCGAGCATCGACAATCGCACCGCTGCTGTTGAACGTACGTCCCGAGCTTTCTCCGACCAGCAGCGTGTTGGACGTTCCATCGGTGGCATCGCGGAAACCATGCACGATGTTGGGAACGAGCATCCCGCCGCCGCACACCAGGCCCATCTGAGTATTGTTAGGATCACACGTCGAATGGCCTTCGGCACCGGAAATCGGAATGTAGTCTGCGATGACGATGTCCGTACCTTGCTGATTGGTCGTATCGTTCAAGGCACTCGACGGACAATTGATCCACACAGGGTTGAAGTCGGCAAAGGCCGCGCGGGTTGCCGCCGATTGGGAAGTCGTGCTTCCCAGCCAGAACCACTGCATGGTGGGAATGCGGTCGTACACGTTGCCTGCTTCCAGGTACGGCAGAATATGGACCCAGGCCGAGTTTCCATGCCCAGTGAGCCGCAACGAGCCCGGCGGAAGCGTGTTGACCGTGTCGTGATAGTTGTGAAATGCCAGGCCGACTTGCTTGAGATTGTTCGAGCATTGCATGCGTCGTGCTGCTTCACGGGCTTGCTGCACGGCCGGCAACAGCAAGGCAATCAACACGCCGATAATGGCAATCACCACGAGCAATTCCACCAAAGTGAAACCGCGGAGCTGCCTGGTTTTTAAGATCGAAACCACGAAATACTTCCTTATCACGACGAGATAGAAGAAAAAAGGGATTGCAGATAAATCACATGCACTATACCACACCTAACGGTGGATTGACAACCTCTACCAGAGCAGGTGGGGTGGCGCTGGCAGCCAGGGTAACATCGGTGCGTCAGCCTGACGTCCTAACCGTTCGGATCATCCGTGCTTCACGCTCTTAGGTCGTGGGGATAATTCCAAAGCGTTCCAAGATTTCAAGAACACCAGAAAAGCCATAGCCGCGGATCTCCGTCACGGTCGCCGTGAATCGCTCTGCGTTTCGGGTGTGGTCTGCTCCAAGTCGCAAGAGTGTATCTACTACATTCGGGTGATTGCAGCGCATGGCATGAATCAGTGGGGTAAAGCCATGTTTGTTTACGTGGTTGATATCCGCCCCGCACGTACTAAGGTACTCCACAATCGTTGCGAGGCCGCCAGCACAAGCCATCTGTAACGGAGTTTCCTTGGCCCTGTTCAGCAGATCCACGGATGCCCCGTGTGCGACCAGGAGTTTCACGATTTCCAACGCACCGGCTTCGATGTTGCCGAAGCACGCTTCGTGTAGGGCGGAGTTGCCGGCTTGATCTTTGAGCCCGAGTTTGGCACCGCGTGATACCAGCGTTTCCGCGGCGGCCAGGTGTTTGTTAATGGCAGTCCAGATCAGCGGCGTCGACTTCTCCACATCGCGGTGATTGATATTTGCTCCGGCATCCAACAGCAACGTGACGACCTCGACATGGCCGTTGACGGCAGCATGGGTCAGTGCGGTGTAACGGTTCCTGTCCTCAATGTCCACAGGCACACCCGCAGCCAGATGACGAACAACCGCTTTGGTATCGCCGCTGGCTGCCACGTTCCAGTAGTGTTGATATTCTTGTTCCACTTCCGATCTGAATTCGCTATGTGCCGAACGTTCACGTTCACCTGTCACCGCATGGCTTGCCAGCTACTCGGCAATCATGGCCAACGTCTGCTTCGCCAGGTGTTCGTTGGAGAAGCTTGCGTTCGGATCGAGCGCCAGACTGCCCAGGATTTCCTTGGCGGCCTGCTTGTCCCCTTGCTGATTCAGGGTGAGGGCTTTGTTGATGAGCAAGATGCCCTTGGTTTCGGCATCCGGATTGGCCGCCAACCCCTTTTCGATCGCCTCCAACTTTTCCGCCGGCTCTTGGCATTGCAGGGCATACTCTTTCCACGCTGGGGCGAAGCTGGGCAGCCGCTCGACCAGCACGCCTATCAGTTGAGCTTTCTGCTGGGGATCGTCGACCCATTCCAGCGACGAGTACGCCGCGTAAGTCCCTTCCGGCAGCTCACCGGCCGCTTCTCGGTCCAGCGTGTCAAGTGCCGTTAGCGCCGTGAAGAACCCGCGCGGTGACAGTTCGATCACCTTTTGATAACACTGGCGCGCCTTGGCGAAGTCCTGCTTAAGCAAGTAGCTGAACGCCATGTCGTAGGTCGGATAGGGCCAATCGGGTGCCAGCGTTTGGGCCTCGGTCAGCAAGCGGATCGCCTCGTCGTATTGCCCAGCGGCACCCAACTGCCGTGCTTGTTGATGAAGCTGGTTGGCTTTCGCAGGGATGTCGTTGTTGCTCAAGATTTCGTACTCGAAAGTTCCCGTGGCGTCGGCCAGGTCCGCGGTGGTCAGCTCGCGGCCATCTGCGGCGCGGAAAACGACGCGATTCTCCGTTTTAGCCGCAGGCCCGGGCGAATCGCCATTCGTGCTACAACCGATGAGTGCCATGAACGGCAATATGAAGTAATTCAGCGAAAGACGCATCTGTTTTGTTGGTTGAGGCATTGGGGAATGATTTGGGCAAATCTTTTCAACAGCTGAGCGCTTCGACCAGGTCACGACCGAACCAACCACTCATTCGCCACCATGCCGTCGCTTATAAAACGCAATGAACTCGGGCAGCCGAGGCAATTCGAGGTAGCCGTTCTCCTCAGGAGACTTAGGCAGATCATCAACCGTGACGTGGGCGATGTCGTTTGCGACCGATCTTTCTCCAATCGCAGTCTCTAGGATGGTGTAAGCGGCGTCAACCGATTGATTATCTAAAACAAAATCGGCATCCGGAAAACCAATTTGCACGCCCAATGCAGCCGGGTTCTCACGCGACTTAAGGGGCATGAACCATAACTGGGAGACATCGACGTCGATTGGACCATCTTGAAAACGAAAGTCGAATCCCATGGGTGGTTTCAGTGCGAAGAACTTCCAGCCCTCCATGTCGATCGCTTCGTCAACGAGTGCATCGGCAGCTTGGAATGCCTCGACGTCACCGTCAGCGGTGATGATCAATTCTTTTGGCGTAGAACTGGTCGACATCAAGAAGTACAGCCGACTGTCATACCGATGCAGTTGCGACAGCAGCTCGTTTTGCAGCGCATCGGGGATGTCGTCGGTTGGCAGACGCCCGGAAAAACCGCAAAACCAATGCCAGAATTCCGAAGGAGATAGTTGCATACTCGTCTCGGGTTTTAGGAGTCGCACTGCGTGGAAGCATTCACAATCAGCCGTGACAGCTAGCCAGCGTGCTTCAACTCAGCAGATCGATGATTGCCTGTCGATCTCGCGAGTACTTGTCGACAATGTCCTTCGCAAGGTCGCCCGACGCGTCTGGGATGGTGGGATCTGCTCCATGTTGCAGAAGGACTTCCACGGACTTACGCTTGCCCAGGAAGGCCGCGCGAATCAAGGCGGTGGACGCGTAGTAGCTGTCGCAGACGCGATTGACGTCGACTCCTTGCTTCAGCAGTAGCTCCACACACTTGGGATTTCCTGCCGCTTGAATCAGCAGCGAGTTGCCCTTCACATCGATTGTTTCCGGCGGCAACCCTGCTTTGAGTAGCAACCTCAACAGCTTCGGGTCGTTGAAATTGCCATAAGGGTATTCCTTGTCGCCGACCATGCTGAGATCGTTCCCGCATGCATCCAGTTCCGCTTTGATCTGATCGTACGGTTGATCGCGTTCGGGTTTATCCAGCAGCCGAAAAAGCTTTTTCAGATTCGGTCGATCCTTCTTGCCAGCCGGCGCGACGGCAGCGGCCTTCTTGACCGCTGGCTTTTTGACGGTTGGCTTCTTAACCGGTGCCTTCTTGGCAGCAACTTTCTTGGGCGGAGCCGTATCCATCTTGGCGACTATTTTTTTAGCCGCGGCGATCCGCTGTTGGTTTCCCTTTTCGGTCGTTGCTTTCGCACGCCAGGCCGAGCCTTCGGTCTGAGTGCACTTCGATTTCAAAGGAAATCGTACTTCTACAGCCACGCCGGTAGCGACCGACAGGGCATCAAAGCATCCCGCGCCGATCCCGTCGGTAAGCTGTCCTTCGACATCGGCCCGCAGTGCGCTAAGCTGTTTACGAGACAGTTTTTGCTCGCTATCGACTTCCACCGCAATGGCGAGCTTACCTTTGGCATCCACGACTAAACGCGGGTACCCTCCACGAAGTGCACACTCTTCAGCAAAGTCGACCTCGGCGTAGTTCAACACCGAGTCCGTATGGCAGGCGAGGCCATCCAGCTTTCGCACGAGCCCTTCTGACGCAACGAGGGAACCGTCGTGATCGACCAGTTGAGCCGACAACGAGATCAACGTCTTGTATCGCATATGCTTGACCAAGAATGGGCGAACTGAATTGTTGATACAGGTGACGAGCGCTTGCTCCTCAAGCTGCAAGCGGGTCAGCCTGATGCTACTCCGTGATATCGATCCGCACCAACTTCATGATCCGCCCCGAGACATTCCAGTCTTGTACGTACAAGTTCCCTTCGGCATCCCAGTACGAACCGTGCGTACCGCTGAAGACGCCTTCGACCCATTGGTCTTGGGGGACATTGTAGTTGCGTCCCTTGGCTGGGTCGGGGTTGTTGCCCAGCACCGCGATGATGGTGTTGTTCTTGTCCAGCACCACCAAGCGACCGTGCAGGTCAGGCACCGAGACAAAATCGCCTTGGATGGCCACCGAGGTCGGCATGCCCAGGCCGGTGATCACTTCTTCGATGAACTCGCCTTCGAGCGTGTAATGCAGCAGGCGGCCTTTGGGTTGATGATTGCGATCGCAGATCAACAAACGATTCGGTTCGTAACGCGTGTCGAGCGTCATGCCGTGGGCCGTGTTGAACTGCTTCAGGCCGTTTCCTTTTTCACCGAAGTGCATCACGTACTTGCCGTTCTTGTCGTACTTGAAGATGTGATTGGTCGCGTAACCGTTGGACAGGTAAATATCGCCATTGGCGGCCACGGTGATCGCGGTCGGGTTGAACTTGACCTTGCCCAGGCCTGCTTCCTCAGGCAGCTTGAGCCGCAGAACTATCTCGCCGGTGTGAGCATTGAACTTGATCCCTTCGGCGTCGTTGTTGCGGGCACCGTAGATGAACTCGCCCCCTTCCTCTTCGCGGATCTCCATGTCGTGAATGTTCGAGTAGTCCTTGCCTGGGTACGTCTGAATCACGTTGCCGTCCGGCGAAAAGACGAAGACGCCTGCTTTGGCGCTGGTGTAGATGTTGCCGGCCTTATCGATCACCACCGAACCGTGGCACGGACCGATCGCCGAGTGCCCATCGGGACGCAAGCCCCAGCCAGGGACCGTATCGAACGTCATCGCCCCAGAGCCCATCCGCACCGGCTGCTGCTTTTCCTCAGCAACAAGCGACAAGGCGGTGACGCAGGTAATAATCAGGGCAACAGGCATCGAAAGAAAACGCATAATGAGAGCTCCGAGCTGACTTCTTCGGTTGTGATTGGGGATTGGGATGCCAGCAGCGCAAAGGAAAGGGAGCTGACGGCAACCAACGGAAAAGGGAATTGGGGAAGGAAGGTGATTAGCCCCCAACGAAGCCCACGTATGAGGACGCGAAAAGCGACTGGCAATTCGGGCATCGAGGAGTCTGGTACCAGCATAACACGTCGGCTTGCGTGTTGTATCACAGATTTGAAAAAAACTCTTGGCGCGCTGGCATCCGTAGAATTCCGCAGCACAGGCCGCAAGCATGTTGCTCGGACCGACAACCATGTCGCTCGACATGACATCCGATTTTTTGGCGACGAACGGCAAGCCGGAAGTCGGCATAAATCTTAAAACTTCGTCGCTCGCTTCAACTTTCTTTTCTACGCGAAAACAAGCTATGCGCGCGGTATTTATACGCATAAGCAGCGTTCTACTTGCAAGCCGCTTCGTTCTCGGAACGCTGTTTGCGTACCGGCGAGTATCTGCCAGCGCATGCGCGCAAGCCTGCTAAACCTCCCTCCATCTGGCCCATAGGAACGCAAACTGTGCAGCGTCCATCCCCGCAGGGGTTCACCTTAGTCGAGTTACTGGTCGTGATCGCGATCATTGGAATCCTCATCGCGCTGCTTTTGCCGGCCGTGCAACAGGCTCGCGAAGCCGCCCGGCGCAATTCGTGCATTAACAACGTCAAGCAGATGGGGCTGGCGTATCACAACTTTCACGATACCTACGGCGAGTTCCCCCCAGCGCGCGGTTCGAGCAATCCGAAGTATGGATCGACCGTGTTCGTGCTGCCGTTTCTCGAACAAGGTAACCTGACCGATCTTTTCGACCGCACGGCACCGGCCGGTTTCGCCGATCCGGTCAATCAAGTTGCGGCCAATACATACGTCCAAATCATTCGCTGTCCGTCGAACCCGGTGGAAGGGCTGATCAAGATGCGTGCGTCAAGCAGCACCGGCTCTAGCTATGGCGACTTTCTCACGACCAGCGGAACCACCAGTAGCGCCAACGATCCGAACATCATGACCGGCTGGGCCAACGACTACTGGGTGAACCACTTGATCAGTTCGTCGAGCTACGAACTCTACTTCCCGGGCGCGACAAGGCCTTCCCCCATTTTGAATCGCTACGAGCCTGGTTCGAAGATGCGCGACACGACTGATGGCTTGTCGAACACAACGATGATCCTGGAACACGCCGGCTACGATAAGCACTACGTAAAAGGGGTTGGCATGCCGATGGGTGATTCGGACTTCACATTGGATCAGCCGGGTGCCTGGGGAACGTGGCTCGGCTGGTGTGCATTCCAACTGCAAACCTATTCAAACTACACCCCGGCCACCTACCCGACCGGCAGTTCGACCCCCTCAGGCACCGGCTGCACTGTGAACTGCAACAACTCGCAGGGCCTGTTCGGCTTTCATCCCGGCGGAGCAACCGTCGGCATGGGAGATGGCAGCGTCCGCTTCTTCAACGAAGGGATGTCAGGCCGCGTTCTGATGTCGCTGGCCAGTCGCGACGGCGGCGAGGTGGCCTCGCCATGATTTGGCAGACCATCACGAAACACGTTGCCTGCGTGGCAATCACGTTGGCTTCTCTGGGCGTGCTCGGCTGTAGCCAGACCGAAGAGGTTCCTTTGATTGAAGGGACCGTCACCGTCGACGGCAAACCGGCCGGCGGGCTGTACGTCGTCTTTCACGATGCCGGTGATCCCAACGCCGAGGCCGTCGCCAGTAGCACGCGGACGGAAGATAGCGGGCACTTTAACTGGTCTGTGCCTGAGCCTGGCGAGTACGTCATCACGGCGTTCTGGCCCAAGCGGATCGTGACCCAGGAAGAAACGATCGAAGGCCCCGACATGCTGCGAGGCAAGTACCGCAGCCTGAAGCACCCGGCCGCGACCGTGACCATTCAAGCTGGCGAGAACGAACTCCCCCCAATCGATCTTTCTCGCTGAACTCTCCCTCACATCGCCGCCTGAGGCAGCGGTGAACCTGATTGAGACACTTCATTCCACAAGGAATTTTACGTGAGACCTTTTTCGATTCTTGCTTTCGCAGCCCTGCTGCTAGTTACTTCTATCTCGGCCGTCAGTGCCGCAGAGCAGAGCGTTGTTTTCTCGAAACAGTCTGGCCCTTGGTCGGCTGAGGCAACCTGGGACGGTGGCGAACTACCTGAAGCTGGCGACCAGGTTGTGATCCGGGCCGGGCACGAAGTCGTTTACGACCTCGAGTCGCGTAAGGTGTATCGCCTTGTACAGATCGCAGGAACGCTGCGCTTCGCTCAGGATCGCTCGACATTGCTCAACGCGGGACTGGTTTCGCTGCTTGCGTCGGAAGAACCGACCGAGGAAGGTTTCGACTGCACGGACATGCCAGAGCCATCCGCTCACGCGCATCATGACCACCATCACCATCACGGCATGCACACCACGGCGTTGGTTCCGACGCTTCTGATTGGCGAACCGGGTAATCCGATTCCCGCCGAGCACACGGCAACCATCCGTCTGCATTACGTCGAAGGGATGGACAAGGAGTCGTGCCCCGCGCTGATCAACTGCGGTGGGCACATGGAAATCCACGGTCAGCCAATGCGTAACACGTGGGTCAAAATGCACCGAGCCAGCGACATCGGCGACGAGCGCGTGACAGTGGTCGAATCAATCGAAGACTGGAAGCCCGGCGATCATATCATTGTGACCGGCACCCAAGAACAACGCGAGCGACGCCGCGGCGGACCCAGCGGCGGTTTCATCGATACGGCTCAGACTGAAGAACGCCACATCGTGAAGGTTGGCAGCAAGGACTTCAGCGGCGGCTATACGATCACGCTCGACAAGCCGTTGACGTTCGCGCACTACGCCGACGACGAGTTCAAAGCAGAAGTCGCCAACCTCACGCGCAACGTGATTGTCGAATCGGCCAACCCCGACGGCGTGCGTGGCCACACGATGATTCACGTCGAATCGAAGGGTTCGATCAGCTACGCCGAGTTCCGCCATCTGGGCAAACGGGACCTGTTGGGCCGCTATAGCCTGCACTTTCATCTGTGCGGACAAACGATGCGCGGCAGTTCGGTGATCGGTGCTTCCATCTGGGATAGCCACAACCGCTTTCTCACGATCCACGGCACCGACTCGATCGTGGTGCGTGACTGCGTCGGCTACAAGAGCGTTGGGCACGGCTTTTTCCTGGAAGACGGCACCGAGACCAACAACATTCTCGATCACAACCTGAGCGCCGTCGTCGGGCCTGGTAAGCCGCTCCCCAAGCAAGTCGTTCCGTACGACAAGAATCGCGGGGCAGGCTTCTGGTTTGCTAACTGTCACAACGTCTTTACCCGCAACGTGGCCGCCGAGTGTGCCGAGTACGGCTATCGATTCGAGAACAAAGAAGCCGACGGCTTCAATCCGCATCTTACCATCCGCGAAGTGCATGGCTCGCTGACCAGCAAAGATACCCGCGTGATGCCGTTCATTCGCTTTCAAGACAATGAAGCCCACACGATGCGGTTCTTCTGCTTGAATCTCCGCGGCGTCAGTCGGCCTGACGGTGGCGGGCTCGACATTTACGATCAGAACCTTTCCCTCGCCCAGGAAGCCGCCGAGGCGATTCCTACGCCGGGCTATCCGTTCTGGATCCGCAACTTCAAGGGCTGGGAATCAAACTGGGGGATTCACCTGGGAACGACCGGCGTGTTTGTCGACGGCTTGAACGTCTTTCGCTCTGACGTAGCCATCTGGCGGTCGATTATGGATGGCTCTGGCTATCGCGGACTGCAAACGAAAGAGATGCGGGTCAACGACATTCACAACCCGCTGAGCATGGGAATGCCGGCGGTCAGCGAAGAGGAAGCTTCCGAGAAGCGTATCTTCCGCGGCGTTTCGAGCTTCATCGACGACCTGCCGCCACAAACGGTGATCACCAAGGCCGTCCGCCACGGTAGCCTGGTGCACATTGAAGGATCGACGTCCGATACCAGTGACGTGAAAAGCGTGACCGTAAACGGTCAACCGGCACGTTCCTGCCGCGATCACTTCGCCCAGTGGGAAATCACCCTCGAAGCCCCCGCAGGCCAGTCGCTGAACCTGACGGCCGTGGCGGAAGATGTGAACGGCCTGAAGGAAATCGCGCCCCATCAGCTGGTCGTTCAGTAGAACGAAACCCTCGAAACCGAAGGCCATGTCCACCCTCCGGTCCCTTCGCCCCTATGGGGAGAGGGCTAGGGTGAGGGGCGAACCTGGTACCAGCCACCGAATTCCGAGGAAGAAACCGAACCGCGGATGACGCAGATCGTCACGGATATTGTAAGGGCCCGCATGCCGCGGGTCGGAAGCCTGGTACCCATTGCGCGACCCGCGGCACGCGGGCCCTACAAAAAAATTCCAGGCGCACTATCTTACGGAAGCGCTTGTCCTCTACATTGCACGTACACCCAGCGGATCATTCCGATCCCCGGGTGCCGCACCCTATCTCCGTGTGCCACTGGTCTCTGGCCAGTGCTCTTGCAGCGGGATTGGTTTGGACATCGTATTCCTGCTTCACACTGACCAGAGGCCAGTGCCACACCATCAACTCAATGAATTGTCATGTCCCATCACCACGCACCAAAACCGGAAACACACGGAGCAGGCTCGACCGAGCACGCTCCGCAGGTCGCCGTGCGCGATGGCAACCGACTTGTTTGCCCCTGCTGCGGGGAAGTGTTGATGTATCTCTCGGATGACGAGCCCCACGAGGAACCTTCGCCACCGCAAGAGCCTTCTTGCAAGCCACCCAGGATGAGACCTTCGCCCTGGGACGAAATCGCGCGCCGGCAAGACGCCCTGAAAGAGGCCGCCTGGCAGGCCTACGAACAAGCCCAGAAGGCAGAGCAAGAGCAGCGTTTGGCTCAGTTCCTCGCATCGGACGACCCCGGCTTTTGTGCCGACTATCTGACGCAGCCGATCGATCCCGAGGTTGCGGCCTACGAGTTCCCCGAAGAAGATCCGCCGGAATTGCCGAACCCCAAGCGAGCGAGACAGACTCGCACGACGGACTCAGCAACAAGCCGCCCAAGGAGTCGCCGGCGCCACGATCTTCCCTTGGAACAGCCGCACACGCACCAAGAGAAACGCTACCTGGCGTGGACCTTCTACCATCTCAAGCTGCAGGATCTGGAGCTACAGGAAAAGATTCACGCAAAGCAAGCCAAAATCGATTGCCTGCGACGTGAGCTGGGTGGCGTGAGGGACGTTCCATCGTACGAACAGCATTTGCCAAGTGAGAACGTGCCGAAGGTACGCCCACATATCGAGGTGGTGGAGTTCGACTTACAGTTCTGGATCGAGCAGGTAAAGCGTGATCAGGGATATCAAAGCTACGAAAGCACTCGCCTGAAAACGGTACTCGAACAGGCCAAAGAACGCGGGCCACCGGTGTGATCCGGTCCCCTCTCCCTCGCAGTGAGAAGGCTAGGGTTAGGGTTTCATGAACGAGCTTCACCCAATATGTACCGCCAGAAGTTCGGCACCGTTTTGAACAGTGATCGTGCATGCGCGGTTAACAAGCGGCATGCGCTGATCGCAACCAGCGACTACCAGAGGAACCCTACCGAGGAAACGCGATGACCTTGGCTTCGGCCGGTGGCGTCGCTTCTTCGTCTTGGACCATTTCGTACAGAAGTTCGCGAGTCACGTCGCAGTCGCGGGGTTCGCTTTGTTCGACGCGATCGCTGACCAGGCGTTCGGTGGTTTGCCCGGTGATCAGTACCGTGTCGCCGATTTCGGCTTGGCTGAGTGCGTAACGGATGGCTTCCTTGCGGTTCGGAATCACATGCGCTTTGGCTGGTCGGGCAAAGCCATCGATGATGTCGTGCACCACTTCATTGCGCGAGGTGCCGCCGGTACCGCTCATCGTGATCAGCGAGACGTCGCTACCTCGTTCGGCCACTCGGCCCAGCAGGGGACGATTCACCCGATCGCTCGATTCGTGAGCACCCAACACACAGATCAGTCGACCATGGGTGACGCGGCGAAGGGTTTTAAGTGCGACGGCCAGCCCGTCGTGGGTATGGGCCTGATCGATGAAGACACCGAAGGCCTGACCGCATTCGATCCGCTGCATCCGGCCCGGCAAGGTCTCGACCGACTCGAGCCCGCGAACGACGGTCTTCAGATCGACGCCATAAACCAGGCACACCGCAGCCGCGACCAGGCAGTTGTAAACGTGATGGTCACCGATCATTCGGGTGCAGACCGGCATCGTTTGGCTACCGGCAGTCAGCATGAAGGTTTGTTCGCTTTTGTGACGTTCGACGACCGAAGCAGTGATTTCCCCGACGCCGTGCATGGCGATCGACAGCGAAGGGACTTCGGCCTGGTTCAACAGCCGCACGCAGTTCGAGTCGTCCCCGTTGAAGATGGCGACGCCTGTATCGCGGAGGTATTTCAGCAGCTTCTTCTTGGCGCGGTAGTAGTTGCGGGCCGAACCGTGAAGCTCGATATGATTCTGGCGAATGTTGGTGAACGCGGCGACATCGAGCTGAACGCCAGCCAGGTGCTGCTTGACCAGGCCTTCGCTGGAAGCTTCAATCACCGCATGGGTGCAGCCGTTGTACTGCATGCGGGAAAGCATATCGGCCATGATGGCCGGGTTGGGCGTGGGATGGCCCCACGATTGTTCGTCGTAGCCGTTGTCGAAGCCCAGACTGGTCAAGCTGCCGACCTTGGCACCTGCTTTTTGCAGAATGGCCTTGATCAGCAGGCAAGTGGTCGTTTTGCCGTTGGTGCCGGTGACGCCGATCACTTTGATGCGATCGGTCGGCTGGTCGGCCAACGCATGGCAAAGCTGACCGTATGCCTCGCGGCTGTCTCCGACCACACACACCGGCACGCTAACAGGGAGTGGTTTTTCGGAAACAACCGCAGAGGCACCGCGTTCGATGGCTTCGTCGACCCGGTCGTGGCCGTCTTCGTTATCGTCGCAGATCGCGATAAAGACCTCGCCGGGCAGGACGTGTTCTGGTCGGGCACAGCAGGCCTTGGCGAAGATGTCGCTTCCGCCGAAGAATTTCGCTTCTGGTAGCAAACTACGAAGCGATACTCCAACGCGAGAAGTGATTGTCTGCGACATCGTTGGCCTCCTTGCCAATTTTGGGCGCGAACCGAAAGAGAAAAACCTCGAATCCATCCGAAGTTAGTACGCAAACGACCTGTCCTGGTTCTTCCTGACCGGGGACATGCCTAAAATAGGCTTGTCGCTTGACGTTGCAGCTAATGTTTTCCATTTCCGCTAAAGAGTCAACCCGACTTTACCGACATCGCCCGCAGGCAATGTCGAGTTTTCCGTGTGAAGTGTTTAGTTTTCAGCAGGAAAGAGCCTAGGCGGACTCAATCTCCTCCTGAAAACTGAACACTGAAAACTTCCAACTGACCCTACACCGGCTTCCCCCTAGTCGAGGAAGCTTACCAATTACCAAGCTCTGCTAGCAGGGCCGACAAACATGCCTTCGCAAGATTTTGATTTGGATGCACTGGCCGCTTATCTTCACCTGACACCGCCTCAGGTGGAAAAGCTCGCCAACCGCGACGATATTCCCGGCCGCAAGGTCGCTGGAAAGTGGAAGTTCGCCAAAGCGGACATCCATCACTGGCTCGAGCACCGGATCGGCGTGTTCGACGATAGCGAACTGGAACGCGTCGAAGGCGTGCTCGATCGGCACGGCAAGCACGAAGAGCCCGTCTGTATTTCGGACATGCTGCACGAAAGCACCATCAAGATTCCGATCACCAGCCGCTCGCCGCGCAAAGTGATTACTGAAATCTGCGATGTGGCGATGCAGGCCGGGTACCTGTGGGACGAGCCAAAGATGATCGACGCCGTGCTGCAGCGTGAAAACATGCACTCGACGGCGCTCGACAACGGCGTGGCGCTGCTTCACCCTCGGCGTCCGCTGCCGGCGATCATTTCCGAAGGCTTCCTGGCGATGGGTCGCACCTACCAGGGGATTCCCTTCGGTGGCAGCCGCGGGATTTTGACCGACGTCTTCTTTCTGATCGGCTCGATCGACGATCCCTCGCACCTGCGAACACTGGCCCGGCTCAGTCGCATTATCAACGACAGCGCAGTCCTGGAAGGGATCCGGGCGGCCGACCATGCCGACGAGGTCCTCGAATTGATCCGCGAGCGCGAGGACGCCATCTAAGTGGATGCCGCCAAGCGACAGGTCCTGGTCTCCGGCGATCTCGAATCTCAGGAATTCGAGGGGCTCGCTGCCTGGCTAAGCACATGGCCCAGCATCGAGCTGCACGCCGAAGAAGCGACCGCGTGGGTGGCCAACTTTGACATCATCCTGCTATGTGCTGCCCGACCCGGGCGGTTTTCGGCAGCCGATGTCGAAGCGTTTCGCCAGCGGAATCCTTTGGCACAGCTGATCCAGATTTTTGGCCCTTGGTGCATCGGCGAGGCCCGCACCGGCCCTGTGCCTGAAGGCATCCAGCGGATGGCCTGGTACGAGTGGTCTTATCGCTTGCCGGAAGTGATTGAAGGCCGCTCGCCGGTTCCAGCGACGTCGTCCCCTCAGGAACAAGCTTTGGCCTCGCTTTCCGAGATTGCCGCAGACGGTAACTCGGCGACCGTTGGCATCCTGGCAGGGGCGGCGGCGGACTTCGATTACCTGCGATCGGGCTGTCATGCCCTGGGGCATTCCGCCAAGTGGGTTTCGACCGAAGAGTCGACGAAGGCCAACGACCTGGACGTGCTGATCGGCATTGTCCCCGGCACCGATGGGGCCGAATTCGCCGAGCTTGGCCGCTGGTTCCTGGCGATTCCGGCAGCAACCAAGATCCTGTGCTTGGGGGCTCCCACATGGGAAGACTGGCAGAAAGCTCAATCTTGCGGCGTTACGGCGATCTTAGGGCAACCTTTCCGCCTCGCTGACTTGGCGACCCTGCTCAAACCGCAGTCAGATTGCGGCATTTTGCCCCTCGTCAATCGGCCGTAAAGCCGATAGGATGAGGAGTTCGACCAGCGGCATGAGTCCACACTATAGGGCTCCGCTTTCCCTAAACCCCTGATCCAAGCTTCATGACCAGTTTGCCCATTATCGATCCGAATGCTCCCAGCCCCTCCCAAGCCGCCGACTCGTGTGGTTCTGATGGTGCCAAGGGAAAGTATTCCTTTATCAGTCTGGGTTGCCCCAAGAACCTGGTCGATAGCGAACGCATGTTGGGCCTCTTGGATCAAGATGGCTACCAGCTGACGCAGGACACCGAAGGCTCCGACTTCGTCGTGATCAATACCTGCGGCTTCATCGAACGGGCTCGCGACGAATCGTTCGCCGCCATCGAAGAGATGCTCGAACTAAAGCGTCAAGGCAAGATCAAAGGGGTGATCGTCTCCGGCTGCCTGGCCGAGCGACAGAAAGACACGCTGCTGGAAACCTGCCCCGAGATCGACCAGATCGTGGGCGTCTTCGGCCGGGAAGAAATTACCCGCGTGGCCGATCGCCTGGTAGGCAAGCTGGAAGAACAACGCACGGTCTTCAAGCCGGCCCCGGTGCGTGCCCTGAACGATCGCAACCGGCTGCGAATCACGCCGCGGCACTTTTCGTACCTGAAGATTTCCGAAGGGTGCGACCGTCTGTGTACGTTCTGCGCGATCCCCAAGATGCGCGGCAAGCACGCCACCAAGCCAATGGAAGAAGTGATCGCCGAAGCGGAAGAATTGGCCGCCGATGGCGTGCGTGAGCTGATCGTCGTCGCGCAGGACACGACCTACTACGGCATGGACCTGTACGGCGAATCGCGCCTGGCCGAGTTGCTTTCCAAGCTAAATGAAGTCCGGGGGATTGATTGGATTCGCCTGATGTACTTCTACCCGATGTACGTCACGCGTCCACTGTTGGAAACGATTGCCGCGTGCGACAAGATCGTCCCGTACGTCGACATCCCGCTGCAGCACATCAACGACACAATGCTCCGCCGCATGGCTCGCCGCGTGACCCGTAGCCAGACCGAAGAACTGGTCGGGCAGATGCGTGAGATCATCCCGAACTTGAACATCCGCACGACGTTCATCACCGGCTTCCCTGGCGAGACGGATGAGCAGTTCCTGGAACTGGCCGACTTCATCGAGGCCCAGCGGTTTGAACGCGTCGGCGTGTTCACCTATTCCAAGGAAGAAGGCACACCGGCCGTTCGCCTGGACGATCACCTGCCCGACGAACTAATGGAACAGCGCCGCGAGCACTTGATGGCGATCCAGCAGGAAGTGGTCTTCGATCACAACGAAGCCAAGGTCGGCACAACGATGGACGTCCTGATCGATCAACCGGTCCCCGGCGAGAAGACCGCGTTCATTGGCCGCACCGTCGCCGACGCCCCGGATGTCGACTGCGTGACCTACGTCACCGGCAAGGGACTGAAGCCAGGGGATATCGTACCGACCGAGATTGTGATGTACAAAGACTATGATCTGGTCGGCGTGGCAAGTGGCCCTGCCCGATAGCACGATTTAACAACCGTCGCACGCATGCGGCGGCTCGGCGGATAGTCTATGTCAGAAAAGCCCATCCCTTCCGACGTCATCGTCAATGTCCCCAACATCCTGACAGGCATCCGCTTTGTCCTTTCGATCAAGGTGTTTGTTCTGTTGCCGCTGGGTTACATCTGGCCGGCACTGGCGATCTTCATCGTGGCGGTCGCAACCGACTGGGTCGACGGCTACTGGGCTCGAAAATACAACCAAATCACCAAGTTCGGCCGGATCTTCGATCCCTTCGTCGACAAGATCATCATCTGCGGAACGTTTGTCTACCTGGTCGCCATCCCCGGCTCAGGCGTTGCTGCCTGGGTTGCCGTCGTGGTGATGGGGCGCGAGATGCTGGTGACCGTCATCCGCAGTTTCGTCGAACAGCACGGCGGAGACTTTTCCGCCAACTGGCCCGGTAAATGGAAGATGGTCTTTCAGTGTGCTTTGGCCATCCTATCGATGATTGTATTAGCCACCGATGAAGGAACCGCTCAAACGACGTGGTATGGAATCAGCGGCTTGTCGACGTGGTTGGTCTACGTGTTCAATTTGATCGTCTGGGGCACGGTGGGTCTGACATTGGCATCGGGTTGGATCTATATTATGGATGCCGTGAAGATGATCCGATCCGGAACCCTCTCTACAGACTAAGCCCTACTTGTCGTGATTGAATTGATCCTCGGTTTCGGTCTGATCGGATATGCGGCGCTGGTTCTCACGATCAGCGTCAGCGTTTGGGTCGGTGTGGCTCGCTGCCTGGCGGCAAATCAGCCGATCCTCGAAACCCAACCCGCCCCGGTCGCTCGCTGGGGACTGCTCGATATTTTCGGCGGCACGCTCGGCTTCATCATCTTGGCGAACCTATTTGTCTCGCCACACCTTTCCGGCGAGACAAGCATGGCCGATCTGACGGCGGCCCAGCGCATCGGAGCAATGTGGGGACAGATCTGGGCCCAGTCATTGGTGTGCCTGGTGATCTTTATTCTGATCATCGCTCGCGGTGGCCTGACGCTGGTCATCGGCGAAAGCTTCGCTGGGTTCCGTAAAGACGTGTTGATCGGCATCGCTACCTTCTGTGCGTTGTGTGTGCCGGTAATCATCATTCAGGTCGGCATCGCGCAGTTCGTGGAATACAAACACGAACTGATCACGATGATCACCGAGTCCCCCACGCCAGGCATCATCATCCCGGTCCTCGTATCGGCCGTGCTGGTTGCGCCACTGACCGAAGAGTTCGCGTTTCGTCTGTTACTGCAAGGGTGGCTGGAAGAAGTCATGGCCGGCCGCTACTTCTCCGCCGGACAAATCCTGATGGGCCGCGTGGGCTTCCCACGCAAAGACGACGGCGACACCTTAAAGGAGGAAACGTTCGCCGTGTTGGCCGAACCTCTGCCGCACACTGAGGGAAGCGCAGTGGAGCCGAAGTATCCCTTTCGTCCTGCGTTCATGCTGGCCCCGATCTTCATCAGCTCCGCCATTTTCGCCCTCCTGCATTTCGACCAAGGCGGGGCTCCGATTCCACTCTTTTTCCTGGCCTTGGGCCTGGGATATGTCTACCAGAAGAGGCGCACTATCGTCCCGAGCCTGGTTGTGCATATGATGCTCAATGGGCAATCGATGCTGCTTTTGCTCCTGCAGATCTTCTTTGGCGAAGAGCTCGAGACACCGCCGGTTTAACTGGCCCGCGGCTCCCTTTATAATGCGGGACTGACAAAGGGAATCAGCGGCATTGTTAACGTTTGCAGGCGTTCCCTCGTTTCATAACCCCTCTCAGCAGTAGCACAGCGGAGCTTTGTCGCATGGCGTTTGGATTTGGCATTATTGGTACCGGGATGATCGCGGAGTTTCACGCCAAGGCAATCGCCGACATCCCCGATGCCAAGCTGATCGGCTGCTACAACCGCACCACGGAAAAGGCCAAGAAGTTCGCCGAAGAGCAGGGCATTACCGCCTATGACACGCTCGAAGAAATGCTGGCCAACCCCGAGATCCATGTCGTCACGATCTGCACGGCCAGTGGTGCTCACATGGAACCAGGCGTAGCCGCCGCGAAAGCCGGCAAGCACGTCATCGTCGAGAAGCCGCTCGACGTGACCCTCGCCCGCTGCGATGCGATCATCGATGCGTGCCGCGAGAACAACGTCAAGCTCGCCACAATTTTCCCCAGCCGCTTCCATGGTCCTTCGACCGAAATGAAGAAGGCTATCGACGAAGGCCGCTTCGGGACACTTTCGCTGGGCGATGCTTACGTGAAGTGGTTCCGCACCCAAGAGTACTACGACAGTGGTGCCTGGCGTGGCACATGGCAACTGGACGGGGGCGGTGCCCTGATGAATCAGGCGATCCACAGCGTCGACCTTTTGTGCTGGTTGATGGGTGACGTTGCGTCGATCACGGCCAACTGCAGCCTGATCGGGCACGAGCGGATCGAAGTCGAAGATGTCGCCGTCGCTTCGCTGAAGTTCAAGAATGGCGCGCTGGGCACCATCGAAGCCAGCACGGCCGTTTACCCTGGCTACCTCAAGCGAATCGAGATCCACGGCACCAAGGGCTCGGCCGTGATGGAAGAAGAAGACATCAAAAGTTGGGACTTCGCCGATCCGACCGAAGAAGACGAAGCGATCAAAGAGCGGCTGGCCGGTAAAACCGAAACCGGGGGCGGTGCCGCCGACCCCAAGGCCATCGGCCACCATGGCCACCGAGCCCAGTTTGAAGACCTGTTGGCCGCCGTCAAGGAAGATCGCGAACCAGCGATCAACGGCCCGGAAGGTCGCCGTTCAGTCGAAGTGATCCTGGCGATTTATCAAGCCGCAGCCACCGGTCAACGCGTTGACTTCCCCCTGAAAAAAGACCCCGACCTCAGCGGCTGGATGCCAGGGAAGTAGAGGTCTTGATGTCCCCTCTCCTTCGCAGACGGTGGCGTGGGGACAAGTGTGGTTACTTCGCTTCGTTCGCCAATTCCTTGCGAACCGTAGCCAGCCCCGTCAGGTTTTCCTGCAACGATTCCTTCGCGTCAAGTTCGTTGCGATGATCCAGAATTCCGATCGGGCCGTCGTAATCGCTGGCGGCAATCGCTGCGATCATGGCCCGTTCGTGCTTTCCTTTACCGATGCCCAAGATCTTCGGCTGAGCTTTATCGTTCATGCCGTTCAAGTTCAAGCAAATCAGGTACGGCTTCATCATCGCAAACACTTCCGGCCAGTCGGCGATGTGCTCGTGACCGTGATGGAAGTTGTAGACGATCCCCACATGGTCGTACCCCATTTCGCGTAGCTTTTGGCAAACGGCCACCATGTTTGCCGGCTCGCCTCCCCAGCCGCCGTGATTGTAGAGGCCCAGCGGAAGGTCGGCCTGCTTAGTGCGTTCGGCGACCGCTTTCAGCCGGTTGGCGGCCTCTTCGACCTTGGCTTCCTGCGTGTCGGCACCCGGTTGTGGAATCATGTCCCAGATCTGCGGATGCAGGTCGTACTTGGCGAACAGTTCCAGCGCCTTGTCATGCGTGCGCCAAAACGCGAAGAATTCGATCCCTTCCTTTTGATACGCTTTGATCTCGTCCTCGAACGTGGCCACGTGCTCGGCTCGCCAGTCGTAGGCGCACTTCGTGATGCCGAGTTCCTTGAGCATCGCGGCACGCTCCTGGGGCGTTCGCTTCGCGGCATCGAATGGGACAATGCACCAGGCGACAAGATTGTCTTGCTGCAGCACGTCCGGCTCACCCGCAGAAGCGAGTGGCAAGCAAAGAAAGAACACGAGGACGCAAAGCAGGGGATGAGACTTCATCGGATATTTCTCGAAGGACTGGGAAAGGAAATCAATTGGGCTGGGACTCCTTATGATGAAACGTCCCGCGGCCGCTTGCAATCCATCTGGCGAGCATTGCATCAAATACTTTTCCTCAGAAATTGTGACAAATGGAGCAGCACACACTAGAATCACGGAAGTCAAGTCGCCCCGGCTTGGTAGCCTTCCTTCGCCTTGTCCTGCCAAGTGATTCCATGCCTTCCTCGCTTCCTACTCTGGGCTTTATCGTCCGTGTCTTTTCGGTTGTGCTCATTACCGCCAGCGCCGGTTATGCCTTCGGCCAAACGCCTGAGCCGTTCTCGCGTCTGGCCGACGAGTACCAGCAAGACGTTCATCCACTGCTGAAGACGTACTGCATCGATTGTCACTCGACCGCTGACAAGCAAGGGGAACTCGATCTCGAACAGTTCGCCAGCCTGGCCGATGTTCGACGTGATCCGGCGAAGTGGCAAGGCGTGCGGCAGATGATCAATAGCGGCGAGATGCCGCCGGAAGAGAGCGATCCGCTCAGTCCTGCTCAGCACAAGCAGCTTGCACAGTGGATCGACGGTTACCTCACGGCCGAAGCGAAGGCCAACGCTGGCGATCCTGGCCCGGTCGTGCTGCGGCGGCTGAACAACGCCGAGTACACCTACACGATTCAAGACCTGACCGGCGTGCCTCTCGAGCCAGCCAAAGAGTTCCCCGTGGATGGTGCCGCCGGCGAAGGCTTCACCAACACTGGCAACGCCCTGGTGATGTCGCCGGCGCTGGTTCAGAAGTATTTGGATGCCGGCAAGGAGATCGCCCAGCACGCAGTGCTGCTGCCCGATGGCTTTCGCTTCTCGCCAGGCACCACGCGGCGCGACTGGACCGATGAGATTCTGGCCGACATTCGCGGCATATACTTCCAGCACATTCGCGACGTCGGCAACGCCCACGCGCTCGACCGCTGGAACGTGAGCGATCCCAAACGAATCATGGCCCAGGAAGGACGCGTCGATCTCGCTCCTTACTTCGCCGCGCTGATCGAGCACCGCGACCAACTGCAAAACGATCTCGCCCAGGCACCACGCATCGCCGAGCAAAGTCACCTCAACGCCAAGTACTTCACACTGCTGGCCGAGATGCTTTGCCAAGAAGAAGCGGCGTCGCCGCTCGTGGCCGATCTTCGCCAGCGGTTTCACTCGGCCGATGCTTCCCAGGCTCAGGCACTGGCCAACCACGTACGCGCCTGGCAGGACGTGCTGTGGAAGTTCAACTCGGTCGGTCACTTCGGCAGTATTCGCCCGTCGCAAGAAGCGGTCACGCCCCTTTCGCCGGAGCAGACCTTCCGTATTCCCATCGATGGCAGCAAGTCGTTTAAGCGCTATCTCAATGCCGTCAGCTTGACCGGCGATGCGAAAGCAGACGTCCTGTGGGAGCGACCGCGCATTGAACGCAAAGGACGCCAGCCGATCTTGCTTCACGACTTGCCCCCCATGATTGCGGCCATGCAGGCCGCGCGGAAGGAAGTCGTCGCTAACTCGCCGCGCTACCTACAAGCCGCCTGGCAGATCAAACAAGCAGGCCAGAAGGTCGACATCAAAGCACTGTCCGCCGAGCAAGGTCTTCACGCTGGCGTGCTCCAGCAGTGGCTGCAACTGCTGGGGGTCTCTTGGAAGGAAACCTTGCCCAGCATCGAACTCCTTCCACAGGCGATCAACAACGTTAGCGGCAAGACAAAAGTCAGCGGCTGGGGCAGCCCTGGTCTGGATGCCTTGTCGGTCGTGGGCAACGGAAGCGATGAGATGGTCCTCATTCCCGGTCAGCTCAAAGCGCACGGCATCGCCGCACATCCCCGGCCTGAGCGCTGGGTTGCTGCGGCATGGCAAGCCCCAGTGGATGGAACGTTCCGAATCGATGCAATCGTGCGAGATGCCCACGATGCCTGCGGCAACGGGGCCTCCTGGTGGCTCGAACATCATCGGCCTGGGACGACAACCATCCTGCAATCGGGCAACATCGACTCCGGCGCTACGGCCAAGATTGAAACGATTGCTGAGTTCGCCGTTTCGCGTGGCGATCGCATTGCGCTGAAGATCGGTCCTCGCGACGCGAATCACTACTGCGACTTGACCGAGATCAATCTCACGCTGCACGAGCGAGGCGGCGAGGCTCGCACGTGGGACCTGGCCGCTGACTGTTCCGCCGACTTGGGCACGGCCAATCCGCATCCCGATCAGCTCGGCAATGCCGCGACGTGGGTCTTTTACAGTGGGATGCTTGATGGTCAGCCTTCTACCAACGCTTTTCCGCAAGGTTCGCTTCTGGCCCAGTGGCAAGCGGCCGAAAGTGAAGCGGCCGCCAAGCAGCTCGCTCAGCAAATCAACGCGAAGATCAAGCACGCCGCCGGCACAGAGCCGCTCGACGAAGCCGATTATTTGTACGTCGACCTGATTGCCTGGAACGGACCGCTCGTTGCGGATGCTGTCGAACCGATTCGTGCGATCGAAGTTCTCACGAGCCCAAGTGCCCCCGAGGTCGATATCCCCGGCGAGCTGTTCGAGGGAGCGGAATTCGTCGTCACGGCAAAACCGAAGTCGCCGGCCGCCGTGGTTCAGGTTTCCGTCACGTCCGCTCCCGCGCAGGGACTTCTGCCTGAGGGTGCCTTCATTGGCGAGGCCCGGAACCTCGATCGACTGAAGCGCATCTGCGATGACTTTCGTCACACCTTCCCGGCGATCGTTTGTTATCCGCAGATTGTCCCGGTGGACGAAGTGGTGACGCTGGTTCTTTTCCACCGTGAAGACCAAGAGCTGGCGCGGCTGATGCTCAGCGAAGAGGAGCAGGTCCGGCTCGATCAACTCTGGCAACAGCTGCGTTATGTCAGCCGCGATGCCCTCGATATCACGGTCTCTTTGGAACAGCTGCTGGAGTTCGCCACGCAGGACGGCGATCCGACTATCTTCAATCCACTACTCGAGCCGATCGAGAACCGTGCCGCCGCGTTTCGTCAGCAGTTGGTCGATACCGAGCCGGTTCATGTCGACGCGTTGGTTCGCTTCGCCGCCAAGGCCTATCGGCGACCGCTTCGCAAGGAAGACGAACAGGCGATCCGTGATCTCTACGCGGAGCTTCGCGGTCAGAACCTTTCCCATGACCAGGCGTTTCGTTTGTCGCTGGCTCGCGTATTGGCATCGCCTGCGTTTCTATACCGCACCGAAACACCCGGCCCAGGCAAAACGCCTGTGCCGGTCACGGACTTTCAGCTAGCCACACGGCTAAGCTATTTCCTGGGGTCTTCGACGCCGGACGAACCCCTACGCGAAGCGGCGGCAACCGGCGAGCTCCACTCGCCGGACGCGTTGTTAGCTCACACGCGGCGGATGCTAAAGGACGAACGCACGCGGCGGCTCTCGATTCAGTTTGCCTGCCAGTGGCTGCACATTCGCGACTTCGACACGTTCGACGAGAAGAGTGAGCAGCACTATCCGCAGTTTGCCGATCTTCGCGGTGACATGTACGAAGAGTCGGTTCTGTTCATGCAGGACTTGCTGCAAAACAACGGCTCGATCCTCGACATCCTGCAGGCCGACCACACCTTTTTGAACGAGTCGCTAGCCAAGCATTACGGCATTCCCAATGTGACCGAGGACCAGTGGCGGAAGGTCGAAGGCATTCGGCAGTATGGACGCGGCGGCATCCTCGGTCAGGCAACCGTGTTGGCGAAGAACTCAGGAGCGTCGCGCACCAGCCCGATTCTTCGTGGCAACTGGATCTCCGAAACGCTGCTGGGCCAACGACTGCCACGGCCGCCGCTGAATGTGCCGGTGCTTCCGGAGGTTGCCCCCGAAGGGCTGACCGAGCGGCAGTTGATCGAGATGCACTCAAGCGTCAACGAGTGTGCGAAGTGCCACAAGCGGATCGATCCGTATGGGTTTGCCCTGGAGCAGTTCGACACGATCGGTACCTTCCGCAGTAAAGATGCCCACGGCCTGCCGATCGATACGAAGTCGACCCTCATGGATGGGACCGATGTCGAGGGGCTCGCTGGCATTCGCGACTACCTGGCAGACGTGCGGCGCGAGACTTTCGTGCGTCAATTCTGCCGCAAGCTATTGGGGTATGCCTTGGGGCGTTCGGTCCAGCTTTCGGACGAACCCCTGTTAGACGAGATTTATCAGGCACTTTCGGAAAACGACTTCCGCGTTCATGTTGCCATTGAGAAAATAGTGTTGAGCCCTCAGTTCCGACAGATTCGCGGCGGCGCGTTTGTCGGCATCGAGTAGAAAAGGCCGAAAGGAAATCGATCATGAAACGACATATCACACGACGTACGCTGCTTCGTGGTTTGGGTGTGAGCATGGCCTTGCCATGGATGGAATCGGTGCCGGTCTGGGCAGACGATACCAATGCCAACGCTGGCGACGCGCCGCTACGGTTTGGCGTCATGTTCTCAGGCAACGGGTTTCACAAAGATCACTTCTGGGCCAAGGGGAGCGGCCAGGAAATGGAAACCGGCCAGGTGCTGGCTCCGCTGGCCGATCTGCGCGAGAAGATGATCTTCATCCGCGGGCTGTACAATGAAGAAGCCCTGAAGGGAAACATCCACAGCTCGCAGACCGGCAACCTGCTTTCGGGCGCGGCACTCTCTTCCGGCGGCGAGATCCGCTCCGGCACGAGCATCGACCAGATCATCGCCCAGCAGTACGGAAATAACACGAAGGTCCCGAGCCTGGTACTGGGGTGCGAGAAGTCGAACCCGTCAGTGCACAAGAACTACTCGATGCTCTACAGCTCGCACATTTCGTGGAGCTCGCCGACGACACCAACCCCGCTTGAACTTTACCCGGCGCTGGCGTTCGATCGGCTCTTTCAGGAAGGTGCCCGGCGGGAAGACAAGAGCGTACTCGATGCGATCCTGGCCGACGCGAAAGACCTGCGGCGAAATATCAGCGAGTCCGATCGCCGCAAGCTGGACGAGTATCTCGAATCGGTCCGCGACGTCGAGCAGCGGATCGAAAGGGCTGGCAAGCGAGGCGAGATGCAAGGCTGGAAGCCGCCACTAGCTGGTCCCAACATGGCCCGCCCGGCCGATGGCATCCCGCAGGACATCGCCGAACACATGCGGCTGATGTGCGACATCATGGTGCTTGGTTTCCAGACGGACGCGACTCGCGTGTGCACGCTCAAGCTGAACAACGACCATTCGTCCTTGCGGTTCTCGAACCTGGGCATCGACTACATGATTCATCACCTCTTGTCGCACCAGGAATCAGATGACTGGCTGAAGGTCAACCAGTTCTTCCTCAAGCAGGTTGCCTACGTAGCCAAGAAGCTGGATGCCAGCCAGGAAGGGGAGCGGACCACGCTCGACAACTCGCTGATCATGTTCTGCTCGAGCATGCTGACCGGCAGCCACGACGCGACCAAGCTACCGGTGATCCTACTGGGCAAAGCTGGCGGCAAGCTGGAGACCGGGCGAACGCTCGACTACCTCAACCAACCGAACCGCAAGATGTGCAGCTTGTACCTGTCGCTGATGGATAAGTTCGATGTGAAGCTGGATGCGTTTGGGGATTCGGCCGAGCGGCTGGTGGAAGTTTAGGGGATCTGTTTCTCAATGGCCGCTGAACTCGATCACTTCACGAGGACTTCCAAACCTGTTTTGCCTTTGAAGATTCTACGCAGGACATCAATCAGATCGTTCCATTCATGATCAACACAGTTGTGATTCACAACGATTTCCTTGCTACCGTTGGTGTGCCGCCTTAACCCAGGCGGCACAAGCGCGCAGATGAGTGTGTCATCTATTCGACAGTCGAAATCATCGACCGGCTCCCAGATTTGGTCGAGGACCATGAACTCGATCTCCGCCGCGTCGTTATCATTGATGGGACGACTCACGGAAAACACGAAATCGAGGTTGCTGTCAAAGGCCCAAAGAAACGCAAATGGCTCATCCTCGTCGTTGATGCCAAATCGCATTTGATGAGCCGTCATTTCCATACGAGTAGCAGTCATTGTCAAACTTCTGGCTTGCCTACTTCGGCAAGCGGGCTGGACCTTCCTCGTTGAGTCCCTTCGAGGCACGCAGGCGGGAATACCCGTCGGTATGCGTCACGGCAGCGTGCGGTACGTAATTCACCAACTGCATTTGGACTCTACCATCTTCACTGTAGTCACAATGCCAGGCGGCGTCGACCGCCGTGTATTTATCGAAATCGGGGGACTGTTTGGCCATACCCTCAACCGCCCTTTTGACGAGGGCATATCTGCTAAGAAGTTCTTCATCTTCCGGCAGCGGCCGATATTCGCTAAGGCGACCAAGAAACTCATCGAAGCTGTTGGCGACCTGCGGCCAAGCATCGAAGTCGGTCTCGTCGAAGTTGTCAAACGTGCCATGGTCCCAGAAGATGACCGCGTTGCCATGGTCGGGACTAACACTCAGCAGCCAAAGGTTGCCGCATGAATCGTGCGCGATGGGAAGCGTATCTTTCGGCAGTCGACCGGCAAACGTGTCCCAGTGCCACTGCATGCTGGCCCAAGGCCGTTCGTCAGTGATGCAGTGAAAGCAAAATACATCCGACGCTGTCGTCCGCCCAGCTTCTTGGAACGTGACGCAATCGGGGGACGGAAAACCACCATTGTTTTCCAGCATGAAACGCCGGTAGTCGTTGGGCAGACGGCATTGGTATTTTTCCTCGAAGCCTGCCAACACTTCTTCGGTGAGCTTTGGAGCCCCGTCAATTGTCGTGATGTTCAGCATGGTCTTCTCAGCACTACCACTGGTCGACTCGTTGCCCAAGTGGTTCGCCGACTCATCGATTTGGGACGCGCAACCGACCAGACAGGTTGCTGTGAATAGAACTATCAATGTCGTGGAAATTCGATTCATGGTAGCGTTCTCCTTCGCCGCAGAACAAACCTATGCGGTGTTTCCGCCGAGGACCTGAAAGCGGCAGCGCGGTCAACCACGCAGGCAGTTCGTACGCGTGAATTGGCTGACTGAAATCTAAGCAATCAGTTCCGGAATCACCTTCCCGCCGAACTGGCTCAGCTGCTTGAAACGCCCGGCGTGGTAGTAGGTGAGCTTGTTGTCGTCCAAGCCTAACAGCCGCAAGAGGGTTACATGGAAGTCGCGGATGTGGGCGACGTTCTCGACCGCCTCCATGCCGGTCTCGTCGGTCGCGCCGATCGTGTGGCCTGCGTTGACTCCGCCCCCGGCCAGCCAGTAGGTCATCGCGTGCGGATTGTGATCGCGGCCGTAGGCCGTTCCGCCGCGGACACCATTATCCGGTGTGCGGCCGAACTCGCCGCACCAGACGATCAGGGTTTCGTCGAGTAGACCGGTTCGCTTCAAGTCGGCAATCAGCGCGGCGATTGGCTGATCGACGGCGCCTACCAGATTGCCGTGGGCCCGCTCGATGTAGTCGTGGCTGTCCCATGAACCGTGATAGAGCTGCACGAAACGCACGCCTTGCTGGACGAGCTTGCGCGCGAGCAGGCACTTGCGGCCGAACGAGTCGGTCGGCTCCTTGCCGACGCCGTATAGGTCAAGCGTTTCCTGCGGTTCCTGCTTCAGGTCCAAGACGTCTGGCACTTGCATCTGCATGCGGAAGGCCAGCTCGTAGCTTTCCATCCGGGCACCCAGCTCGTCGTGGTAGGCGTGCCGCTTTTGATGCTGCTGATTGAGCTGCGCGATCAGGTCAAGGTTCTTCCGCTGATGCTCCGCGGTGATGCCATCCGGCGGGAACAAATCCAGAATCGGCGAGCCCTTCGGACGCAGCGGGGTTCCCTGGAACTGAGCCGGCAAATAACCGTTGCTCCAGTTCGCCGCGCCTCCTTGAGGATAACTGACTTCGGGCAGGACGATGAAGCCGGGGAGGTTCTGGTTTTCCGATCCGAGGCCGTAATTGACCCACGCCCCGACGCCAGGGTCGCCGCCGAAGCGGTTGCCGCAGTTGAGCTGGTACATCGCGGTCGGGTGATTGACGCTGTCGACCTGACAGCCGCGGAAGAAGCAGATTTCGTCGGCCACGCCGGCCAGGTGCGACCAGTTTTCGGCCATGTCGGCGCCCGACTGGCCCACCTTCTTGAACTTGAAGGGGCTTTGCACGTAGTAGCGTTTACCACTTTCCATCGCCGACTTCTGCTCGCCGCTGCGGGTGAATTCCTTCAAGTGCAGCTGCTCGAGCTTCGGCTTGGGATCGAACGTATCGATGTGAGACGGACCACCTTCCATGGTCAGGAAAATGCAGTTCTTGGCCTTGGCTGGCAGGTGACCTTTGCGCGGCTCGGTCCCGACGGCCTGGTTTTCTTCGGCCGCGAGCAACGAACTGAACGCAACACTCCCCAGGCTGGCACCCAGGCCGTACAGGAATTCGCGTCGCTTGGGCAGTGGGTTAATAGACATAGACAAACTCGTTGGAATTCAAGATCGCCAGACAAACGTCGGCCAGGGCTCGGGTCTTCGCGTCGACCTCTTGTGGCTGAAGGTCCGGCACAAAGTCTTGGTAGGCGTGCAGCGTTTCGTTGAACGAGAACTTCTCGCCGGTGTTCTCTTCGACCGCATCACGGCGGACGACCAGCGGGGCTTTCGCCTCGGCCAGCTCTCGCTCTTTTTCGATCGCTTCCATCGCCTTCCAATGCTTCTCACAAGCGGCAAGTTCGCTTTCATTGGGCAGGCGGCCATACGTCAACTGAAAGACGCGTTCGATCGCTTCCTTGCCGGTGTGACCTTCCTCTGTCACCCGATTGGCTAGTGCTAACGCGCGGTCGTAGGTGGCTTTGCCGTTGAACAGCGCGAAGACCTGCGGCGTGACGGTCGACTCACTGCGCATCTCGCACGAGAAGTCGGGGCCGGGGGCGTTGAAGACTTCGCGGAATGGATCAGGCAGCCCACGGACCTTTAAGCTGTAGAGCGACCGCCGATGACGCTGCTGGGGCAGGGGGTTGGGAGTCCAGGCAGAAGCGAACGTTCCCATCACTTGCCGCGGCTGCATGGCGGCTTCCATGTTGATCTCTGGCCGGTTCGGAATGCCGCCAAGCTTCGGGTTCATTTCGCCGGTGGCGAAGAGCATCGCATCGCGAATTTCGGAAGCAGTCAGCCGCCGCGGCGTGAACACAGCGTACGACGTTCCGAGCGGGTCTTTCTCGTCGAGCGAATCGAAACTGGGATGTTCGCATGAACGGCGATACGCTTCGCTGAGCATGATCTGCCGGTGCATCGCTTTGAAAGACCAGCCCGACTCGACGAACGTGGCGGCCAGCCAGTCGAGCAGCTGAGGGTGCGTCGGGCGTTTGCCGGTCGAACCGAAGTTATTCGGGTTGCCAGCGATCGGCTGGCCCATGTGCCACAGCCAGATGCGGTTAACGATCGTACGCGTGGTGAGCGGATTGTCGGGGCTGGCTACCCACTGGGTAAACGCGGCGCGGCGGCCTTCGATCTTCTTAGGGATTTCTGGATGCTCGACGTCGTCCAGCACGCTCAGGATGCTCGGACTCACCGGGGTGCCTTGGCTGAAGGGATCGCCGCCGGTGAGGATGCAGGTTTGTTCCAGCTCGCCGGTTTGCATCGGCTTGGCTGGCACACGCAGGGGAGCGTACACCGACTTGAGTGTTGGTGTTTTGCCGCTGTAGACGGCCAGAGCGTACGGCTCGTAACGATCTTCTTCCCACTTGAGCCGCTGCAGGCCTTTGCGAGCAACGCGTTCGTTGCCGTAATCTTCCGGCGAGAAGCCGACGTGCTTGGGTGGAATCTCGCTCTCCGGCAGCTTCTGACGCATCAGGGCCTGGCGAGCATTGCCGAAGTCTTTCTTCCCTTTCTGCTTGGCCAGGGCCTCGTTCCACTTGGTGGGATCAATCTTGTTCTCGGCGTACCAGGCTTGGGCAGCTTTCAGTTGCATTTCGTCAAGCTGTTGCAGCTTCTGGGAGTACTCGGCGCGACGTGCTTGCAGGTACTTCTTTTCTTCGAAGCCGTCTGTGTTTTCGATGTCGAGGAAAGGAGCTTTGCGCTCGGCCAGCTGCGTGGTTGCGAAGACCGCTTGAATGGCGTAGTAGTCGTGCGTGGGAACCGGATCGAACTTGTGATCGTGACAACGTGCACACTGCAGTGAATGGGCGAGGAACGTTTCGCCGACGCTATTGGTCACGTCGTCCAGGAACCGCTGCCGAGCGACCTTTTCGACTTCCATGCCAGTCAATTCCCACGGTCCCATTCGCAGGAAGCCGGTCGCGACGATCGCTTCGGGGTTGTCGGGGTCAAGCTCGTCACCGGCGATCTGCTGACGGATGAATTCGTCGTACGGCTTGTCTTCGTTGAAGCTTCGCACGACGTAATCACGATAGCGCCAGGCGTTGCCGCGTTCGTAGTCGTTGGCAAAGCCAGACGTGTCAGCGTAGCGGGCAACATCCAGCCAATGCTGAGCCATCCGTTCGCCATAGTGGGGCGAAGCCAACAGGCGGTCGACGACCTTGGCAAACGCGACCTCGTCCGACGAAGGATCACTGACGAACGCTTCGATTTCCTGCGGACTGGGGGGCAGGCCGGTCAAGTCGAACGTTGCCCGGCGGATGAGCGTTTGCCGATCGACCGACGGAGCAACCTTCAAGCCCTCCGGCATTTGGGCGAGAACGAACGCATCGATCGGGTTCCCGGCACCCACGTCGGGAACGTCTGGCTTGGTGACCTTCTGGTACGCCCACAACGCTTCCGGTTTGTATTTGCGGTTGGCCCAGTCTTCCGAAAGGGCACCGACCGTTTCGACGGTGATGCCGTCTTCGGCCGACCACTTGTCGGCGTACTGCGCGTTAATCTCGGCCGCTCTGGCTTGATCGGGCCATGGGGCACCCAGCGCGATCCAGCGGCGGACCCAGCCGACTTGCTCGTCGTTCAGCTTCTCGGCTTCCTTGGGTGGCATGGCCGACCAGCTGAAATCATCGCGAAGAATGGCCAGCATCAGCGGGCTTTCTTCCGGCTTGCCAGCCACGAGACTCGACTCGCCGCTATCGCCCCCTTGCTTGAGACCTTCGAGGGAGCGCATATCGAAGCCCCCTTCGATCTCGTCCTCGTTTTGCCCGTGGCATGCCAGGCACTTCTCGGCCAGGAGGGGCGCGATACGGCGCACGAATAGCGCTTCGCCTTCCTGCTCGTTCGCCAACAGGGGCTGGGCGAGCAACAGGAAGAGGAACCACGGACTGATCGATCGGACAAGGCTAGGAAAGGGCACCGCGCGCATGGGACCTGCCAAGGGGGGAATGGTAGGTGGAGGTGAGCAGATGTCCTAAGTATAGAAAACGTCTAGGAAAAAGTCACGAGAAGCTTACAAACCGTCCTTTCGCTGGCAGCTAGTCACCATTCTCTTTCTTCTTCTCTGCGTGGTACAGCCGGCGAATCTCTTCCAGATCAACGGTCGATTCGGGCAGCTTGATATTAAACTTCTCGAACGCAGCGATGAGGATCTTGAGGACCACGTAATTCCGAAACCACTTGCGATTCGAGGGGATCGTAAACCAGGGCGCATAGTCGGTGCTGCACTTGCTGAGTGCGTCCTCGTAGGCGTCGGTGTACGCGTCCCAGTAGGGGCGTTCCGAGTAGTCGGCGTCGCTGATCTTCCAGTGCTTGTGGGGCGAATCGAGCCGCTTTTTGAAACGCTCGAGCTGTTCTTCCGGATCGATATGCAGGTAGAACTTCAAAATGTGAGTGCCGTTGTTGGCCAGTATCTTCTCGAAGTCGTTGATTTCGTCGTAACGTTTCTTCCAGACATCTTTGGGCACCATCTCGTGCACGCGCTGAACGAGGACTTCCTCGTAGTGCGATCGATTGAACACGGCGATGTGCCCGAGCCCTGGCGTCACTCTGTGATGCCGCCAGAGGAAATCGTGCTCGGCTTCTTCCTTGCTTGGCACCTTGAAACTGAACACGCGGCACCCTTGCGGATTCATCGCGCGAAACACGTGCCGAATGGTTCCGTCCTTACCGGCCGCGTCACGCCCTTGCAGAACGATCAACACCGATCGTTTTCGCTCGCCATACATCGAGTATTGCAACTCGCGCAGATGATCGCGGAGCCTCAGCATCTCGGTTTCCGCCAAGTCGCGATCGTCGTGAAGGTCTTTACAGACCGGATCAAACTTATCAAGGTCGAGCTTGCTGCCGGGGGCAACGCGAAAGTGTTCGTAGTAGTCCATAACAAACCTGGCATGGGATCAGAAAAGCAACGAATGCTCTTAGTCTAGCCGTTTGCGGCCAAATGACCTACTAAGTTTTTCGCTTAAGATTCGCTCGTCGCAGGAAGATGTTCTACTGATGCTTCGGGCTCATCAGCCAAGCGTTCACGTGCCAGGCGTTCTTCACGAATGAAGTACCATCCGCTGATTACCAGCGCGACCAACCCGATCACCGACATTGCCAGTGAGAATTCGAGAAAGAACGTCAGCCGTGACTGGCTTCGCCGCCAACTACACGGCCATGGGGTACATGAATGACAATGAAGACAAGTCGAAAGACTTTGCCAGCATCACCGACGGCACCTCGAACACGATCTTTTATGCCGAGAAGTTCACGAAGTGCCAGACCTCGACAAACTACTACAACATCTGGGCATACGGTGATGCTAGTTGGTACGAGTGGAATCCTGTGTTTGCGGCCTACATCACAGGACCAGCCTCGAAGTTCCAAGTGAACCCGTCCTCGGGCAACGCCAGCGCGACGTGCAATCCTCAACTGGCTCAGAGTCCACGCTCGAGTGGAATCCTGGTCGCTTTGGGAGATGGCAGCACGCGTCACCTGAATGCCACCATGGATGAAGATACCTGGTGGGCTTTGTGTACTCCGGATCAAGGGGAGATCAGTAGCTTTGAGTAATTCCAAATCTGATACCAGTCGTATAGCAGGCTTCGTCCTGCTGCTAACCCTCGCGGCCGTTTCCCTTGGCTGTGGTGGGATGGCTCAGGCACCTATCGACGTGACGGGTAACATTTCGATCGAAGGGAAGCCACTCAACGAGGGGGCGGTTATCTTCACCGATCAGAAAGGGGAACGATCCTACGGAGAGATTCACTCGGATGGGTCGTTTGTGGTCCCGCAGGTCGTGCCTGGCACGTTTCGCGTGGCGGTCAGTGTCCCTCAGCGGCGACGCGTAAAGGGTGACAATGCCGATCCGGCACGCGGGGCACGCCCGATGCCGGTGCCCGTTCCCCCTCGGTATGCGAGCGTGGACTCATCCGGTTTGCAGTTCGACATCGCTCCGGAGAAGCCCGAACTGACGATCGAGCTGAAGCGTTAAGCGAGACAAGCGAACGTGGATGGCTGCCGACGGTTGAAACACGACCCCGGCGGCCTTTTTATGCGCGGGTACCTAGCGGCAGGCGTCGCAGTGCCCTTTGATCAGGACTTCTTCCATCTGACCAGGCGGCTTCTGCTTCGGATTATCAGGCACTAGTTCGACGTGGAAGCCTGACAGGCACATCACCTTTCCGCAGCCGATACACATGAAGTGGGGATGCTCGGAACGTCCCTCTGAGCCTGACGGCAACAGTTCGAACCGGCGCACGGCGTCTCCCAAATCGAGTCGAGCCACAATGCCCGACTCGTCGAGTTCGGTCAGCGAACGGTAGATGGTCGACTTGTCGAAACCAAACTCCGCCAATTCATCGGCGACTTCATTGGGACTCAGCGGAGTCTGATGATCGCCCAGCGTCTGAACGACCGCAATCCGAGCCGCTGTGCAGCGGAGGCCAGCTCCGCGGAGCAAAGTCTTGGCGGCCTCCATCGAGAATCCTGATTTACGCTTGCGTGCCATGGTTGGTTGGGACCTGATTGCGGGGGTTCTAATCGTTTTAATCTTATCGTACTTGCAATGCATTTGCAAACAGGATGAGATGGCAATCGATGGCCAAAAGGTGATTTCTGTCGGCACAAAGCTACCAATAATGACAATGGATTGGGGGAACTTTCTGTTAGTTTCTCACCAGCATGCGCGATTTTCGACATAGGGCCTCTTGAGCGAGCCAGACAGGTCCGCGAGATTGAAGGTTTGCTACCGGGACGAAAGGATCACCCATGAAGGTTTCGATTGTTGGTGTCGGGAAGGTGGGCGTCACGCTGGGGTACTCGATCGTGCTCAAGGGCCTCGCCACCGAACTGGTGCTGGTGAGTCGCAGTGCCGAGCGGATTCGCGGAGAAGCTCTCGACCTGCAGCATGCCGCGGCCCTCGGTCCCAGTCGCATGCGCGTCCGTAGCGGTGATCTCGATGCAACGAAGGACTCGCAGGTCGTTGTGCTGGCCCTGGCGCAACCAGCAGAGCAGGGTGGTAACGCGATGGACCGCATCGCTTCGGCCAAGCCAAACGCCAAACTCTTTCAGCAGGTAGTGCCCAAGATCGCCGAGCTCAGTCCGGACGCCATCTTGCTGGTCGTGACCAACCCGGTCGATGTGCTGACCTACGCGACCTTAAAGCTATCAGGCTTCGATCGTCATCGTGTGCTCGGGACCGGCACGTTGATCGATAGTGCCCGCTTTCGCTCGCTCCTTTCGGCACATTACGACATCCACTCGGATGATATTCGCGCTTACGTGTTGGGTGAGCATGGCGAGTCGCAGTTCCCGGTCCTTAGCGCTGTCTACGCAGGCGGTTGGTACATGGGGCAGGACCCCGAAGTGAAGCGTGCGTTCGAGAAGACGTTGAGCGTGGCTCCGGAGGTGTTCGTCGCCAAAGGCTACACCAACTTCGCCGTTGCCAGTGCCGCGGCCATGGTGGTGCAGGCAATCAAGGACAACTCGCACCATACGATGCCCGTCTCGACGCTGGTCGACGGATATTACGGTATCGAAGACGTTTGTCTGTCGCTGCCGGCGGTGATCGGCAAAGAAGGAATCGCCCAGGTGCTAAGCATCGCGTTGAGCGAAGAAGAGCAGGCCAGTTTGCGCTTTTCGGCGCAGCATCTTAGCGCGGTAAACCAGAGTCTGGCCGAATATTGGTCGAGCGATACGCCGTGAATCGGCACCTTCGTTGGTACCGGCATAATCGGATCGGGCCGCGTGATCAACGCCTGCCGATCGAATGAACCGCACAGCATTTGTTGCGCACAAATCCCTTTTTCGACATACGTTTTATGTTGAATTGAAGTCGCCCGCTTTCGTGCGGCTTTAGGCCTGCCAGGCGGTAGAGCATTCAGGCACTTATCTCGACGGAGAACTCATCGTGTTTGCAAGCAATGAAGAAGCATTTCGTTATCTCTACGATCGTCAGGGCATCTTGTGTGTACAGGTCATGCTCAGCGCGGTACGCGCCTACGGAGCCGACACCGGTTGCGTGCAAGTCTTGACGCTCCTCAATGGTGTCGACAACTCGTTTGATAAAAAAGACGAGAAAGCCCTCGTCTCGGCAATGCGCTATGTGGAAGAGAACCTTCCCCAATGGCAAGAAGATCGTGTGGTCAATCTGCCTGACGGCCAACAACTGACGATCGACCCGGCCTTGGTCCCGGACGAATACTAATTCCGCTCGAAGCGTCTGGACCGCTCCCCTCTGTTTGACTGGCAACTCTCACGCGTTGTCTCGGACCGCACTTTCTGTGCGCGCCATTTCTGCCTGAAAAAGATTGACGTCGCATCGCGAATTCGTAAGACTTGGTGCTCCCGCCTACCATTTCCCTTCCTTTTTCGCGCTTTGTGAGGCCTTCTATGTCTGGGCATTTCAATCGTCGTCAAGCCATCAAATCCCTCGCAGTCGCCGGTGCCGCCGTGGCGCTGCCTGCGGTTAGCTATTCTCGAGTTCTCGGCGCAAATGAGCGTCTTCGCGTGGCCAGTGTCGGTACCGGTGGCAAAGGATGGAGCGACCTGGTTGGCGTCGCTGCGAGTCCTGCGGTCGAGGTGACGGCGCTGTGCAATATCGATAGCTCCGAGCCGCACCTGGGTCGAGCCGCGGAGAAATACCCCAGTGCCAAGACCTACGTCGACTGGCGCAAGTTGCTGGATAACAGCGGCGGCGTCGATGGCGTAATTGTTTCCACGCCTGACTTCATGCATGCCCCGGTATCTTTGGCAGCCATGCAGCTTGGCAAGCATGTCTTCTGCCAGAAGCCGCTGACGCATACGGTCTTTGAATCGCGTCAGATGAAAGAGGCTGCCAAGCGAAACAAAGTCGTCACGCAGATGGGCAATCAAATCCAATCGCACACGGCCTATCGTACGGCAGTCGCTTTGGTGCACGCCGGCAAGATCGGTAAGGTTAAAGAAGTTCACTCGTGGCAGGCTGGCACACCCAGTTGGCCACGCAATATCGAACGGCCCGCCGGTGAAGATACCGTTCCGCAGACGGTGGCCTGGGATCTGTGGCAAGGGGTCGCCCCGCGTCGGCCGTACAAGTCAGGCTTCTACCATCCGTTCAACTGGCGCGGCTGGCAGGACTACGGTACGGGACAGTTGGGAGACTTTGGTTGCCATATCCTTGATCCGGTCTTCAAGTCGCTTGAACTCACCGCTCCACTGCAATTGACCGCCGAGGCACCACCGCTGAAGCCGGAAACGTGGACCGAGAGTGCCACCGTGCGGTACGTATTCCCAGGCACCAAGTACACCGCCGGCGATACGCTGAACGTGACCTGGTACGACGCTGCCGGCGTTCGCCCGCCTGCGGAAGTCACGGCTCATTTGCCCAAGTCATACTCGCTTCCCAATGCCGGTTCAGTACTGATTGGCGACAAGGGAACGCTCGTGATTCCGCACGTGGCGATGCCAAAACTGTTCCCAAATGGCGCCGATGCAGAGGCCCCGATCGAGGAGGTTCCGAGTGTCGATCACTACGTCCAGTGGGCTGATGCCGCGCGGGGCGAAGGGGAGGCCACCTCGGCGTTCGATTACTCGGGACCACTGACCGAAACTGTCCTCTTGGGTGTGGTCGGAATTCGTTTTCCAGGGCAACTTCTCAAGTGGAATGCCGCGGAAATGAAGATCCCTAATTTCTCGCAAGCAGAGGCCTGGCTGACCAAAAGTTATGCCCAGGGATGGGAGCCAGCGTGGGTTTAAATGGGCTCACGCGTCACACCCGAAGACGTGTTGGCGGTACAATGAAAGGATCAGCAAGCTTGAACAATTTGCTGATCCAACAACAACCACAGTAGCGCCTCCGGGAGAAGACCATGTCGCGAGAGAAGTCGATCGAGAATCTGCAAAAAGCTTTGTCGATGGAGCTGACGGCCAGCCACCAATATCAGCTGCACGCCGCCGTGCTCGACGATTGGGGCCTGGATTTGTTGGCCAAGAAGATGCGGGAAGAAATGCAGGAAGAACTGGGGCACTCGGATTTGTACCTCAATCGCATTTTGTTCCTCAAAGGGGAACCGCAGCTGACGTTCGACAAAACGCCGGTCCGCGCCGAATCGCTTCAGTCGCTCTTCAAGACCGACATGGAAGACGAGAAGGAAGCCATCGAGTTTTACACGAAAGCCTCGCAGCAAGCTTCCGCCGATTCCGATATCGGTACCCGGCAACTGTTCGAACAGATCGTCATCGACGAAGAAGGGCACATGGCCTGGCTGGAATTGCAGCTCGACCTGATCGAACGCATGGGAGAAGCAGCTTATATCGCGAAGCATATGTCTTCGCCGTAAGCAGCTCTGCTGATTCTCGAACAACATGCAATCAAACAGGGGGATGCCAACCTATGTCGGCATCCCCCTTACTCTTTCGTGTGGTATCGATCCAGCGACGCGTTACGCTTCACTCGGCTTTTGCTTGGCAAACTTCCGCAGCACCACGTAGAACACCGGGGTGAGGAACAACCCGAAGATCGTCACGCCCAGCATGCCTGCGAACACGGCGGTTCCTAGCACACGCCGCATCTCGAAGCCGGCACCCGTCGCGATCAACAGCGGAATCACGCCCAAGATGAACGAGAACGCCGTCATCAAGATCGGGCGAAGTCGCAAACGACAGGCCTCGATGGCGGCTTCAAACCGGTTCTTGCCAGCATCTTCTTCCGCCTTGGCGAACTCGACAATCAAAATCGCGTTCTTACATGCCAGGCCCACCAACACAATGAAGCCGATCTGCGTGAGGATGTTGTTGTCCATCCCACGGAACCAGATTCCGACAATCGCGAACAGCAAGCACAACGGCACGATCAAGATGATCGCCAGCGGCAGCAGCCAGCTTTCGTACTGAGCGGCCAGCGTCAGGAACACGAACAACACGGCCAGCGGGAACAGGAAGACAATCGTGTTGCCTGCCTGACGTTCCTGAAACGCAATATCGGTCCACGCATAGCCGAAGCCGGGCGGAAGGTTCGTATTGGCCAGTTGCTCCATCGTATTGAGCGACTGCCCCGAGCTGAAGCCAGGGACCGTATCACCATTGAGGTCGGCAGCCGGGTACAAGTTGAAACGCACCAGGCGATCAGGACCCACCACGCGCTCGACATCGACAATCGAAGCCAGCGGCACGCTGGCACCACGGGTGCTGCGCGTTCGCAGCTGCAAAATGTCGCTCGGCTCGTCGCGGAACTCGGGCTCGGCCTGAGCCGTGACTCGGTAGGTTCGTCCCAAAAGGTTGAAGTCATTCACGTAGACCGAACCAAGATAGACCTGTAGTGCGGTGAAGACATCGTTCACCGGGATGTCCAGCATCTCGGCCTTCGTCCGGTCGACGTTCGCCTTAATCTGCGGAACGCTGAGCCGATAGTTCGAGTAAACCTGAACCAACCCTGGCTGCTGATTGGCCTGCGCGGCAATCTGATTGGTGACCTGGGCAAGCGCATCGAGACCGGCGCCACTCTGGTCCTGGACGTACATCTTGTAACCGCCACCACGACCAATACCGCGAACTGGTGGCGGAGGAATCACGAAGATCTGGGCCTCGTTAATGCCGGCCAGCTTCTGCCGTAGTTCGGCCACGATCACATCGACCCCGCGTCCCCTCGCACTGCGCTCCTTAGCATCTTCCAGCGGCAGGAAGGTCACAGCGGCACTCGGGCTGATGGTGAACGTCGACCCGGACAGGCCTGCGATACCGACCGAGTGAGCCACGCCGTCGATCTCGCCACCGATCCGGGCAACTTCTTTCGTCACTTCGTCCGTTCGGGAAAGCGCTGCACCATCAGGAAGTTGAATCGCCACAATCGCGTAACCTTGGTCCTGCTGCGGAATGAACCCGTTGGGCACCATGCCAAAGCTATAGTAAGTGGCCACCAAGAGCCCGACATACATCAGCAGAACCACGGCCGACACACGCACAATGCGCGAAACGATGCCAGCGTAGATGTTACTGGTCACGTCGAACGTCTTGTTGAACAGCCGGAAGAACCAGCCGAACAGCACGTCGACCACCTTGCCCATCCAGTTCTTCTTCTCATTTTTCGGCCGCAACAACAGGGCACACATGGCCGGGCTGAGCGTCAGTGACACAAACGTCGAGAACGCCGTCGAAATAGCGATCGTGATGGCAAACTGCTGATAGAACCTCCCGCTGATGCTGGGGATGAAGATCGTCGGCACGAACACGGCGATCAACACCAGCGTCGTGGCGATCAAGGCCGAACCCACTTCGTCCATCGCTTTATGGGTGGCTTCACGCGGGGAGAGACCTTCGGCGATCAGGCGCTCGACGTTCTCAACGACCACGATCGCATCGTCCACCACGATACCAATCGCCAATACCAGTCCAAACAGCGACAACGTATTCAGCGTCACGCCCATCGTCTGCATCACGGCAAACGTTCCGATCAACGAAATGGGAATCGCGATCACCGGGATGATCGTCGGCCGCCAGCCATGCAGGAAGATGAACACCGTGAAGACCACCAGCACCGTGGTGATCAGCAACGTATCGAACACTTCCGCAATCGACTCTTCCACGAAATCGGTCGGATTGTAGGCGATCTGGTAGCCAATCCCCTGAGGGAAGTCGGTCGCCAGATTGGCCATCGTCTCTTTGACTTCTTTAGCCGTATCGACCGCGTTGGTGCCTGGCCGCTGATAAATGAGGACCGCAACGGCTGGGTTGCCGTCTAGATAGCTAAGCCGCGAGTAATCTTGAGCACCCAGTTCCAGGCGGGCCACATCGCTCAACCGCGTCACGCGACCATCGTCGCCTCGTTTGATGATGATGTTGCCGAACTCTTCGGTATCCTTGAGACGCCCTTCGGTGGTCACGTTCAATTGAAACGCGCCGGTCCCATCGTTGGGTGGCTGGCCGATCACGCCGGCCGCGACCTGAGCATTCTGGCCACGAATCGCACTGATCACGTCACCAGGCGTCAAATCCAAGTGGGTCATACGTTCGATATCGAGCCACACGCGCATCGCGTATTCGTTACCGCCAGCGATACGAATGTCGCCGACGCCATCGAGTCGCATCAGCGCGTCGCGGATGCGGAGAAACGCGAAGTTACTGATGTACAGCTGATCGCGGCTTCCGTCCGGCGATTCCAAGTGCACCACCATCAGCATGTCCGGGATCTGCTTGCTGGTGGTAACACCAATCTGGCGAACAGCCTCGGGCAGGCGCGGTTCGGCGATGGCCACCCGGTTTTGCACCAGCACCTGGGCGTCGTCCAGGTCGGTGCCCAGCTTAAAGGTCACCGTCAGCTGCATCGTGCCGTCGGCACTGGAAGACGACTCCATGTACAGCATGTCGTCAACGCCGTTCATTTCCTGTTCGATCGGCGTGGCAACCGTGTCGGCGATTACCTGCGGCGTGGCCCCAGGGTAACTGGCTCGCACCACAATCGTCGGCGGGGCGACATCAGGATACTGCGAAACAGGCAGCGTGAAGTAAGTGATGCCGCCAACCAGCACGATGATGAACGACAGCACCGACGCGAAGATCGGACGTTCGATAAAAAAGTGAGGAAACTTCATCGCATCGCCTCCTCGGTCTTCTCAACCGCCGTTTGCGTCTCGTTCTGCAGGATAGAAACGGAGCTAAGCCCTGCCGAAATCCATTGGTCCTGCGGCAGCGGTGTGTAATCGTTGGGCAGGCCGTCTTCACGCTCTTCAATGGCACCGGTTTCGGTATTCACCGGCATGTCAGGACGCACCAGCAGAATCCCTTTGATCACGAGCGACTCGCTGCCATCAAGGCCGGATCGAACCACTCGCAGGCCATCGACCAACGGGCCAACTTCTACGCTACGCCGCTGGATCTTGCCGTCGACCACGATATAGACGTACTGCGAAGACTGGTCGGTGCCAATTGCCGAATCGGGAATCAGCACGGCCTGGTACGCCGCACTGCCTGGCAGGCGAACCTTACCGAACATGCCCGGCACGAGGACTTCGTTGTCGTTACGGAAGATGCAACGTACGCGAATGCTGGCCGTGCTGGCGTCGAAGCGATTGTCGACGAACTCCATGTGCCCCATGTGCGGAAAGCCTTTTTCATCGGCCAAGCCAAGGAACACAGGGTTCTTCGCCGAACGCGAGCTTTCGCGCTTTCCTTCCAAGGCGAGTCGAATGTATTTCAGAGCCTGCTGCTCGTTGACGTCGAACATGCAGTAGATGGGATTCACCGAGGTGATCGTCGTCAGCAGGGTCGAGGTCGCCGCACCGCCACTGACCAGGTTGCCTTCGGTGACGTACTCGCGGCTGATCCGGCCTGAAACAGGTGCGTAGATCTTAGTGTAGTTCAGGTCGAGCTCGGCCGTTTCGACCGCTGCTTCACCCGAGTGAATCGCCGACTGAGCCGTTGCGACGCCAGCTTCCGCCAGCCCGATGCCCGCCTCGGTGGCCGTTACGTCCGCTTCCGCTTGGGTGAACTCTGCCTCCCGCTGATCGAGTTCGTCCTGGGCGACCGCGTTCGACGTGCGTAGCGTTCGCGTTCGCTTCACGCGGGCATCGGCCAGGTTTAACTGGGCTTCGGCTTGTTTCTTTTGAGCACGCGCTTCATCCAGCTGTGCCCGGGCCTGCGCCATTTGTGCCTGGGCCTGACCAAGTTGTGCCTTCGCCCCATTCAGTGCCGCTTTGAAAGGACGCTGATCGATCACAAAGAGCAGGTCCCCTTGATTGACGATCTGGCCTTCGTCGAAGTGAATCGACTGAAGATAACCACTGACGCGGGCCCGAATTTCGACAAATTCAATGGGCTCGAGACGGCCAGTGTAGGCATCCCATTCCACGATCCTCTTATTGACCGGCGGAGAAACGGTCACGGTCGGAGGAGGGCGCTCGCCCGGGTTTTGGGTTGCACGGGAACAGCCCGCGAAAGCAATCGCGGTAACGCCACAAGCGAGTGTGGCCAGCAACAAGGGATGGTTTCGTCGAAGGATTTCCATAAAGCCAATCGAAAATTGGGTATCGTGTTTTGCCCGGTCCTTTTGGATGGTTTGCCAATTCTAGGCAGCACTATCCGAGGGTCGAGAGAACGATCGTCCAGGATCCTTGGCGGATTCTCCTACCACAAAAAGCTGGTCGTAATTGCCGCAGAGTGACTAACGGCCAGAAAGCCAATGAAGCGGCGACGCGGCGGAGAAGGCTAGGTGGGTCGTTGGACCTCAAAAGCCTGTATTATGGAAACGATATCGTTTCCTAGATGCCTACCAACGCGTGGAATCCACCCGTTTGCGGGAACGGATGGCAAGACCGAACGCCCCCCCCTAAATTGAGGGATCACTACCTGCGCAGTAAAAGAAAAACCCGCGAAGAATGTCGATAAAATATTTCACGTAAACCTTTAGCTGCCTAAGTGTCCACCTGAAATGGCTCCCTCAGACTGGCTCGATTCATGTGAAATAGGGCGAATAAGCGTTGGGACGCCTAGGCTCGAATCTGATCGACCGACTTGGTATCGCGCTTCTCCGGCCCCAGATTTCGCTGCACGCCCATGCCGCGGAGCAGCTGATTGTAGGCGTCGAGCCCTTCCGCTTTGACATCGACGATCTCGCCCGTCTTGAAGCGACCGTTGGCTCCGGTCACCGCATGGAAAACGCCTGACAGCTCCCGCTTCACATCGTTGTGACGGCCATCGCCGGACTCGGTACTGATGGTGAACAGGGAGTTTTCGAGAATTGTCTTGCCATTGGCTTCCATCGCGTCCTGCTCGTCGAGCCGCTGGAGGAAGTAAGCGACCTCCCGCATCTTCATGTGAGCATGAGCCCGCAGTTGCTCGTTCGACTTCTTCTCGTTGAACTTGTGCCACCACTCGTGGCTGCAACCTTTGTCGCCGCTGGCCTTGAGCTGCTTCGCATCGTCGAAGACAAATCGCTTCTCGCCGTTGTACTTGTAATCGCCGGTCAGGCGAATGCGTTCGCCGGCGGCCAGGAAGGTGATCGAACCGAAGCGGCAGCGATCCATGGCAATGGCTAGCGCGTACAGGTCGGCCATCAGGCGCCACTCGGTAGTGAGTTCTTCCAGCGTGATGTCGATGCCTTGACCGCTCGGGTCGGCCTCGTTGCCGTGCGGCAGCTGCGAAGCGGGCGGAACCGGCAGGTCGCGTCGTCGCTCTTCGGCTTTCTTCTCGAACTCGATCGTTCGCTGTTCGTACTCGCGGACACGATCGAGGTGATCTTGCAGTCGCGATCGCGAAACCTTACCCAGGGGCGAGTTCTGCCCGGTGTAGTGCTTCGCCTGCTGCACGACGCTATCGAGCACGCTCCGCGACAATCGCTGACGGCGGGGATCGAGCGAATCGGTCGGCACCTCGCCGAAGATCCGGCTGAACAAGTCACGCGGTTTCTCTTGCATGGCGGCCGCTGGGGTGCCGTCGTCTTTGAAGCTATGCGTGTAACGCACCACGCGGCTGCGGCGGAAGAACGTCCCGGCAATCAGCGTCGAAATCATTCCCGGCGGCAGGCCATCAGGGTGATATTGCTGGCGGATCAGCTGATCGATCGAAGGACCACCTGCCTTGGCGGTTCCCTCGGCTGGCATTGCCGTGAAGGCCGCCGAAGCGCCATCGAAATGCGCGTTGATGCCTGGCATGTCGCAGCGAACGTGGTCGACGTTCTTCATGACCAGCAACTTGTCACGCAAAGGCTTGAGCGGTTCGAGCACGCCGTCGTAGCCTTCGTTCTGCAGCGGCGAGGGGATCCCCAGACCGAAGAAGACATTGAACGCTCGCACCGGTATGTCTGCCTTGGCAGCCCCCAGCACCGGCGTGACCGTCATCTCTTCCAACAGCGGCAGTCCGATAGCAACCGTGCCCAGACCTTGCAAAAGCGTTCGACGATTGAGATGTGTTCGTTTCATCGGTGAAACCCAAATGGGAAAGGGGATTGTTAGCGTGACGTTTCCGAAGAAGGGAACTTCTGTACCAAGTCGCTCAGGACGATCGCCTGCATGACGGCCTGGTAGGTACCGCCGTCGGCTTGTGCTTGCTGGTGAATTTGCTCGACTGCGTGTTCATCGCTGGCAGCCAACGGGCGAGAGATGGCGAACTGAACCAGCTTTCGCGTGATGCCCATGCGGACGCGATCACTCGACGCGAGGATCTCCATCAATTGTCGCGACGTCTCGTACTTGACCGGCTGTTCGGTCCCTGGCAAAAGGATCTCGCCGTCGTCGCGTAGAGGATTGCCAAATCGATCTTTGTCAGAGAACGCACCGATGCCGTCGAACTTCTCGAGCCCAAATGCCAGCGGTTCAAACCGCGAGTGACACCCACCGCACGATGCGTTGTTGATTCGCTCCATGGCGATACCGCGCTGCGTGAGGCCCTTCTTCGTAGGCACAGGACTTGTATCGACGCACGGAGGCGGGGCCCCCACGTGACTGTCAAGCAGTTCATGCAGCACAAAGAGACCACGGCTGACCATCGAGGCATTATCGCCGCCCAGAGTGAGCGTGCTCCCTTGCGTCAGAATACCACCCCGTTCGGGATAGCTGGTCAGGTCGTAACGGCGGATCGGCTCGTACTGCACGACCACCTCTTCCGCGGAAAGTTCCCGGTCGTAGATCGCCACCGAGTGCAGCGTGCCCAGCCATGGTCGATCGCCGGTGACTTCGTTCGCCAGACCGAAGACCATATCGTCATCCCAGTTCGAGAAGTCCCCCAGGCCTTTACGCTCCGCGGATAGTTTGCCATCGATGTACAGCCGCGCGACGCCGTCGTCGTCTTTCGTGTAGACCACATGCGTCCGCTGCGTCGTCACCTGGCCATCCTTGCTGCTGATCGACGGCATGCCATTGCGATCGGTCTTATTGGTTCTTAGCCGGGCATCGTATTTCTTCTTTTCTTGCCCCAAGGTAAAGTTGCGAGTGCTGGTATCGCGCGAGAAGGTCACGATCCGGGCAGGTCCGTTCTGCTGCAAGTCGTGCGGCGTGATCCAGGCCTCGATCGTAATCTGGTGCGTCCTTTGCAGCGCCTCAATCAGGGCATGGGGCGGTTCGGTCGTGAAAATCCGGGCTGGCTTGTGAACGACGAGCCCATCGGACTTCCAGCGGACGCTATCCGGCGTTTGAATCTTCAAACGGAGAGACGAATCACTCCGGCTCTGATCGTGCACAATGTCCCCGCTTCCTTCGCTGAAATCGTAGAAAGCGACCACGCCGCTCGAACTACCGGCCGTTTGTCGAGAACCGGCGAGCGGTTGTCCTTGCGTAGCTTTCAAACCGTAGAAGCGGGCCAGTCGTGGCGTGACGACCGTGACCTGGGCGTTCATCAAATCGGCCAACGGTCGTTGTTGTTGCCAAGCGACTTCGTCGAAGAAGGCCAGCGTTTCGTCCCGCATATCATTCCCCAGAGCAGCGTTCCATGCCGGGTAGAGCTTTGCATTGGGACGTAGCGAATCGAGTCGCTCAAGCTCAAGCCACTCGTGCACGAACTGGGCCGATCGCGATTTCGCGCGAGGGTCTTTCAACAGCCGCTGGACCGATGCTTCAAGTTCAGCCCCATTTAACTTGCCAGCATCGGCCAGACGGATTAACTCTTCATCTGGCGGCGCACCCCACAGAATGTAGCTGAGACGCGAGGCCAGTTCGTACTGGGAAGGCTGGTCGCCCTTTGGCTTTTCGATGCGATAAACAAAGCGGGGCGACTGAAGCATCCCTTCCAGGATGTAGCCCACGGCTTCTTCGTACGTTCCTTTTTCCTGTTGAACGGCCTTCGCGATTTGCTGATAGCTCTCGACTTCCCAAGGATCGAGTGGACCGCGAAGTACGTGCTTGCCCATCCGTTGGATCAGTTGGGTCACGCACGAATCATCGAACGAATGACAATCGGCAAAGCGGGCTGCAAACTCGCCGCATTCCATCTTCTGCACAATTCGCTGGGCCAGCTCGGCGTACGCCTGCACGTGACTCAAGTCGACTGTCTGGCTGTAGGCGGTGTTCGAGAAGCCATCAGCCCGCACGTCCGGCGGCATCAGGCGTTTTGCATCGAAAGAGATGTCGACGCCGGTAACCGCTTGAACAGTTGTGATGTATTCGGCCATGGTCAGCCGCTGCACCCAGACCTCGGACGATTGCCGAACCAGGTGAGAACCGGGATCGATGACCTCGCGCGTCCACACCGCCCCCTCTTCGATCCACGACTTGATGATCTGCTTTTCGTCGGCCGAAAGAGGCGCTCGCTTCGGAGGCATTTCGTCCGATTCGATGTACGTCCACAGCAGGCTATCGTCGGGCTTGCCTGCGTGAATCGCCTTTCCGGACTCGCCTCCTGCCTGAGCGGTTTGCTTCCGCGAGAGATTCAGGCCTCCTTCGGTCTTGCCGGCCGCGTGGCATTCCAGGCAGTGCTTGGAAAGGATCGGAGCAACCTGTGCTTCGAACCGATGGGCCTGCTGTTGCGATTCAGACGGCGCCTCTTCCGCCTGGGCGCTTACGCCAATCCACGAAAGAAGCACTATCGCGAGGATTTGCGGACCGCGCAGGGAATGATTCATAGGGGGGCCAATCGAAGCATCGGGCGAGTGAATGGGCAAGTGGAAGAGAGAGGAACGAGACCCGTGCATTGTAAGGATAAAACCGAACTTCCGTCAATTTAATGGCAAATTGACATCCCGATCCGTCATCCGCTGAAAGTGACAAGCTGGCTAGTCGGTCGTATCTTCCGCGGTGTCCTGGTCGGGATGGTCGGACCGAGTCAGTAGAAAGTCGACCATCTGGTTCAGTTCTTCGGCAGTCAGCGAAGAGGCAAACGACGGCATGTTATAGCCACCGTTATTAATGCGGATGACCAGTTCGCCTCGGTCGAGCCGGTCGCCGATGACCGAGAGTTCCGGACCGCGGTAGCCGCCGAAGCCGTCGACGTTGTGGCAGTAGAGACAACCTTTCTGCCGCAGAAGTACAGCCCCGTGCTGAATATTCGGGTCTTCCGTACGCACGACTTCCGGCGGCAAAGGTTTGACGTCGAAGTCAGGCGACCACGGTTTGCGGTAACCATAAATGGTAAGCACGACGAACGCGGTCGCCCCGAAAACGACCGTACCGATCGCCCAAGGACGCTTCGACGGAGCTCGATGCCCGCGGTTGGAAAGCATGGGGACAATGAACAAACCAATCGCTCCGAGGATCGGCATCCCCAGGATCACGTATGTTTCCAGTTCCGGCGGCAGCATAGACAACACGGCGAAGTACCACCAGAAATACCAGTCGGGCATCGGGTTGGCATGAATGTTCGCCGGGTCGGGGGCCGGGCCGAGGGCAGGGGGGCCGGCGAAGATCGCACACCCCATGATCACCACGACCATGACCGTTGAAAACACGACGTCCCGCCACGCGGCAATCGGCCAGAACGGAACGCCCGTCTTTTCCAGGCGACCTTCGTATTCTTCCTTGTACGTTTCGGGATTGACCGGTTGGTCGGCCTTGGGCATTTCGGAAATGCCATGCCGCAGGATGAGCCATAAGTGCAAACCAACGCCTGCGAAGATCAGTCCCGGCAGGATGAACACATGAATGGCGAAGAAGCGGCTCAGCGTCGAACCGCCCACGGTTTCGCCCCCCATCAGAAACTGCGAGATGTACCCGCCGATAAACGGTACCCGGGCAGCCATCTCGGCCGCGACCATCACCGACCACACGCCGTTGGCATCCCACCGCAGTAGCTGCCCGGTGAACGCCATACCGAGCACCACGAACAGCAGCACGACACCGCTCATCCAGTTCATCTCACGCGGGTATTTGTACGAAGCATGCAGAAACACCTGCGTCATATGAATGACGGCCAGCATCACCATGGCGGTCGCGCCGTAGTAATGCATTCCTCGCACCAGGTAGCCGAGCGTCGCGTCGTTGGTGATGTAGACGAGGCTTTCGTAGGCGGCATCGCCACCTGGTACGTAGACCATCGCCAGCGCAACGCCGGTAAGCACTTGAATGATGAACGCGCATAGCGTTGCACTACCGAATACGTACCACCACCGCGCATCGCGGGGGACGACATGCTCGAGCATCGGCATGACGACATCGGAGAAGCCGCTTCGATCGTCGATCCAATTCCAGATCTTGCCCAGCATTGTCATACCTGGTCGTTGGTGGTCAAGGGAACGGAGGACGTTTCGATCTCGACGAAACCGTCTTTTACCCGCACCGTATAACGGGCCAGTGGTTCCGGCGGCGGACCGGCAGCGACTTCGCCATCTTCGTAATAGACACCACCGTGGCACGGACACATGAACAACGAAGCATCCTCGACCCAGTTCACTGGACAGCCGAGATGCCGGCAGTTAATCGAAAACGCGATGAACTCCTTCTCCGAAACCCGCCGCAGCCAGGCACCACTCATCGCGGTGACGCCAGCCCAGGGTTGATCAATCGAATCCTTGAACTCGACACTCACCGTCTTGCCGACTTCATACTCGTCGAGCTTACCCAACTTCCGCCACACCTGCTTTGGCCTCGCAAAGACCGGGGCAAGTACGAATCCGACGCCTGGTAGCGTGATCATCGTGCCGATCAGCGCCGACAGTCCCAGGCAAAGCTTGGTTAGAAAGCCACGTCGGTCTTCGTCGGACGAAGGGTTGTTTGGTTCCACGCAATCACTCACCGGTGTTTTCCTTCTTCCAATCAAGCCGGATGTCGTTGATCCACATCCATAGCGACCACGCCATCACGCCCAGCCCGGCGACCGACATGATCCACATCGTCGTGATGCCCCACAGCAGCATCATGATGCCAAGGGCCATCGCGGCTGGGGCATAGGTCGGCTGCGGCGTGGGAGACTCGTGCGACTGGGCGACTTCACTCTCACTCACAGGGAAGCCTCCGATAGGTTCTCGTTCGAAGCGTGGTCTTCCATCGCATACCAACGGCTTAGCACGCTGAGGATCGCACAGACATACAGCGAGCACGGCGGTACCCACATCAATAGCCCGCCCAGTTGTTGATCGACCATCGGCGTGAAGCCTGCCTGATACAGCGACGTGAGGATGCCGACTCGATCGACCGGGTTGGCAAACGCGGGACAAACGGATACCGGCGTAAACGTGATATAGATCCCCAGCAGGGTGCATCCGGCACAGGCCGAAAACAAATAAATGACTGCCAACAGCGGATCCAGGCGGAAGCGGGCTACCGGCGAATAGATGGGCCACCAAAACGCCAAGCCGGCCGCCAGGAAGGTGGCACTGCGGACGAAGCTAAGTGCGTCGCTTTGCGTTGCCGCACTACATAGCGAGGGAACATGCCACAGCCACATTGCCCCCAGGCCGGCAATCCAGCCGACCACTGGTATGGAGAGCAGTGAATTCAACTTCGTCAGGCCTGGACGAGCCAGCAGCGACTCCATCATTTCACGCGGTAGAAACAGCATCAGTCCCAGGGGTACGATCAGTAGCAACAAAAGGTGCTGCACCATGTGCGCGCTGAACAGATAGCCTCCGGCCAGCACGCCAACCGGGGAGATAAATGCCAGTACCAACACCACCATCGCCATAGCCAGCCACCACCAGTTGGCTCCGGCCAGCTTCTTTCGCCACGCGATGACCGCGATCACCAGCGGCACCACGACCAGCCACACCGGTGAGGTGAGATTCCAAAGCGATGGGTTCGTCAGGAAGGACATCATTGCAGATACCCCATGTACACAATCAGGAAGACGACAATCCAAACGACGTCGACAAAGTGCCAGTAAACACCGACTGCTCCAAACACCTTGCTCCGCTTGCTGGAGAAGGAATCATTCATGGCCAGGGCCAACAGGATCGACAGCGCGACGAGGCCTGCCGTCACGTGCAGACCATGAAATCCGGTCACCGTGAAGAACGTCGCCGCGAAGAGATTCAAGTCGACCGTGATGCCACTTTGAATCAGTCCGGTGTACTCCCAGGCCTGACCCAACATGAAGACGGCGCCCAGGCCGATCGTCAAACCCAGCCAGCCGCGGAAGTGCTGCGCCTTGCCTGCTTTCAAGGCGCGCTCGGCAAACCAGAACGTCACACTGCTTAGCAGCAAACAAACGGTAAACGCTCCGGTGCGGGTCGCGTCGAGCGCTGTGGATGAATTCGGCCCTTCCACTTCCTGCGAGTTGAAAACAACGTACGACACCAACAACAAAAGGAAGAAGACCGCCTCCGACGCGATAAACGCCCAGGCACATACCATCGCTTTATCGGGCCTACGGCCGTTGTCGCTTGGTGTTTTTTCCGACTTCCAATCGGCGTGCTCCGGCTGATCCATATCCCAGACCGGACGACGGCTCTTGACCTCGGGGATCGTCTCGAAGTTCTCTGCCGGCGGTGGTGAAGTAGTGGCCCATTCCAGCGTGAAGCCGTTCCACGGGTTGTTGCCGGCAGGCTGGCCACTTCGCAGGCTGATCGCGATGTTCCATAGCAGCACGAGCGTGCCGGTTGCCATGGCAACGGCTCCGGCGGTGGCAACCATGTTCAGGATCATCCAGCCTGGATTGTCGTCGTAAGTGTAGACGCGCCGCGGCATGCCCATCACGCCCAGAAAATGCTGTGACATGAAGGTCGCGTTGAGACCGAATATCCACAGCCACAGTTGCCAGCGGCCCAGGCGTTCGCTGAGCATCCGCCCAGTCATTTTCGGGAACCAGTAGTAGGTCGCCGAGAACAGCCCAAATACGGTTCCACCAATCAGCACGTAGTGAAAGTGCCCGACTACGAAGTAAGTATCGGTCAACTGCCAATCGATCGGCACGGCGGCAAACATCACACCCGTCAGTCCCCCAATCACGAACTCCAAGAGGAAAGCGACGGCGAACTGCATGGCGACGGTCAAATGAATGGCTCCACCCCACATCGTGGCGGTCCAGTTGAAGATCTTCACGCCGGTTGGCAGGGCGATCAGGAGGGTTCCGATCGCGAAGAAGATGTCGGCCCCCATGCCCAGCCCCACGGCAAACATGTGATGGGCCCATACGCCGTAGCTCAACAGTACGATTACAGCACTCGAGCCAGCCACGAACGCGTAGCCGTAGATCGGCTTCCGCGAGAACGTCGGGATCACCTCTGAGATCATCCCGAACGCCGGCAGAATGAGAATGTAGACCTCGGGATGGCCAAACACCCAGAAGAAGTGTTGCCACAACACGGCCGAACCACCCCGTTCCGGCTGAAAGAAGGCCGCTCCCAAGAAGCGATCGATCAGCAGCATGGCCAGCGCGGCATTCAGGGCCGGTAAGGCCAATACGGTCAGAATCGCCGTCATCAGGCTCATCCAAACGAATAGCGGAACCCGCTGTAAACTCATGCCAGGTGCACGAAGGGTCAGGACGGAGACGACGATATTAATCGCCGCCGCGACGCTTCCCACGCCCAGGCAAAGCAGCCCAATGATCCAGTAGTCCTGCGCAACCATCAAGTTATAGGGCCGCGTCGAGAGAGGCGCATAGCTAAACCAGCCAGCGCTGGGAGCCGCACCGGTGAAGAAGCTGAAGTAAAGGAGAATGCCACCCATTGGCAGCAGCCAGAAGCTCATCGCATTGAGCCGCGGAAAGGCGACATCGCGGGCCCCGATCATCAGCGGAACGAAGTAGTTCGCGAAGCCAACCAGTACCGGCATGCCCACCAGAAAGACCATCGTGGTCCCATGCATGGTGAACATCTGGTTGAAGAAGTCCGGCGAGAGGAAATCGTTCTTGGGGACCAGCAGCTGGAACCGAATCAGCAAGGCTTCCAGCCCGCCGATCGCCAGAAAGATAGTCGCCGTGCAGATGTACATGATGCCGATCTGCTTGTGGTCGACCGAGCTAACCCAAGCCAACAGCGGGCCCAGCGCCGTCGGCTGCTGGACTTCTGTCTCCTTCGTTTCGACCAGTGGCATGCTCAACGGAGGGTCTCCAGGTAGGCGACCAATTGATCGAGTTGCTCGTCTTTAAGTTTAAAGTTGGGCATCTTGCAGCCAGGCTTCACAGCCTGCGGATTGGCCAGCCAGGTACGGAGATTCTCCGGTGTGTTCTTAATCACGCCCGCGCCCAGCCGAGCGCGGCTGGCCAAGTGGGTCAGGTCGGGAGCGAAGTCTTTCGTCGCTTCGGTTCCTGAGACCGCATGACACTGCGAACAGGTCAGCTTCATGAACAGGGCTGCTCCATCCGAGGCCAGCTTCTCGTCGGGTGCAGCGGCCGTCTGCTTCTCTCGCTGCTGCCAGGCATTGAAGTCGTCGGGGTCGTGCGCGATCACCAGGAAGTTCATCCAGGCATGCTGCGTGCCGCAGTACTCAGCGCACCGCCCCTGGTACGTACCTGGCTTGTCGGCTTCCAGCCAGACGAAGTTCTCGTGCCCGGGGATTGCGTCCATCTTGCGCGTCAGCTGGGCAACCCAGAAACAGTGAATGACATCTTCCGAACGCAGCGCAACTCGCAATTTCTTTCCGGTCGGAATGTGAATCTCGTTCGCCGAGACGATGCCAGACGCCGTGTATTCGACTTCCCACCACCACTGGTGCCCGGTGACGATAATGTCGATGCCGTCGTCGCCGGTCGCCCCCTTGGCATACTGTGGTGGCAGGGCGTTGATCGTGAGGATGAGCTTGATGCTGATCACTGCGATCCAGATGACAATGATCACCGGACCTGCCATCCAGGCGATTTCTCGCTTATGACTGCCGAAATCCTGGGCGGGAAGTTTTTCGGTAACGCGAAAGCGATACAGGGCGAAGCAGATCAACCCCGAGACGATGGCGAAGATGCCGGCACTGATGATCAGCACCTGGACAAAGAGATCGCGTATTGATTCCGCCTGAGGTGATGCCGGATCGAATACGGGAAATGTCGACTCCATCGCGTCCAAACTCTGAGGTACTGAATACTTTGCGTAATCCTTACTGGTCGATGCGATTGTACGAAGATTCCGGCAGGTCGCAATCCGATTCAACCCGACATCGCTCACCGCAGCTTAACAATTGGCCAATCGCGTTAAGCAGTTCCCACTACGCATTCAAGGCAATCTAGAGAAACCGTCTTGCCACGGCTGTGGAGTTCACTTTTCAGCGTTTGGCCTGCACGGGCGATTGCCCAAGCGCAGGGACATCCGTTTTCAACTATGCTGGACGGATACCTACCGCCTTTCGATCCCACCTCAGCCTGGAAACCTGCCCATGACCCTGGTTGGCCGACGCACGTCCCGACTTCTACTTGCTACCGTGCCTCTCCTTCGCTTGATCGGTGTCTGCGCGATCTTGGTAATAGCGGCCTGCTCCGCAGTGCTGGCCGAACCGCTCACGTCCCCCAATGGTCGGATTGAGGTCCGCGTCGCTATCAAACAAGTCGACCAGAAAAGTCAGTTGAACTACTCGGTGAAGCTGGACGACGAAGTGTTTATGGATAACAGCACGATATCTTTTCTGCGTAGCGATCGCGTGGTCATTGGTGACCACCTGAAGTTGCTGCAGACCACCGACATGACAAGACATAACACCAAGTGGAAGCCTGTCTACGGCGAGCGATCCGAGATTGTCGATCACTACCATGCCCAAGCCTTCCACTGCGAAGATACGGCCACCAAGTGCACCTTCAACGTGGAAGTCCGCTGCTACGATCATGGCGTCGCCGTTCGTACGCTCGTCGGCAATGACAAGCCGATAACACTGCTTGAGGAACGGACCGAGTTCTGCTTTCCCGGCGATCCTTGGGCGTGGCGTACGAAATCCGCCCAAGGCACGTACGACAAAGTCCGCCTCGTCGATCTGGGTGACAACGTCGAGCGGCCACTCACCATCCAACTCGGTCCCAACCGTTATGCGGCTGTCGCAGAAGCTGCCGCGATCGACTATCCCATGATGCGGCTGAAATCGATCTCCGCAGATAAGCCGACGGTCGTGAGTCAGCTGCGAAGCGCAGCAACCTCGGAAACAACGCTACAAACTCCCTGGCGAGTGATTTTGATCGGCAACTCGCCTGGAGAGCTGCTCGAGAGCAACGATCTGATCCTCAACCTGAACGAGCCTTGCGCTATCGAAGACACCTCCTGGATTAAACCGGGCAAGGTGCTTCGCGAGATCAGCTTGACGAACGACGGAGCCAAGGCGGCGATCGACTTTGCGGTGGCCAACAACTTTCAATATGTCGAATTCGACGCCGGCTGGTATGGCTACGAGTACGACGATTCTTCCGACGCAACGACCGTCACTCTCGACCCAAGGCGTTCGGCCGGGCCGCTCGATCTGCAAGAGATGGTCAAGTATGCCGACGAGCGCGGCATCGGTATCATCGTCTACGTCAATCGCCGAGCCTTGGAGAAGCAACTGGACGAGATCTTGCCTCTTTACAAAAGCTGGGGGATTGCCGGCGTGAAGTATGGCTTCGTGAACACGGGTTCGCAGCAGTGGACTTCGTGGCTGCATGACGCGGTACGCAAAGCCGCCGAGCATAAGCTGATGGTCGACATTCATGACGAGTACCGCCCGGTCGGTTACTCACGGACCTATCCCAACTTGATGACGCAAGAAGGCGTACGGGGTGATGAAGCGAAGCCATCGACTAGCCTGGCCGTCACGACACTCTTCACGCGAAACCTGGCCGGTGCCGCGGATCATACCATCTGCTATTTCGACCCACGCGTCGATCAACTATGGACGCACGGTCAGCAACTGGCCAAAGCCGTGTGCACTTATTCGCCGTGGCAATTCATGTACTGGTACGACACGCCGCTTACCGAAGCGCAAGACGGCAAGTCATCGCGTAGCCGAATCGTTGACTCGCCCGAGTTGGAGTTTTTCAAAGAAGTCCCCACCGTCTGGGACGAGACGAAGGTCATCCATGGCGAGATCGGCGAGTACGCCGTCATTGCCCGGCGTAGCGGCGACGTATGGTTTGTGGGCGCGATAAACGCGAATGAGAAACGCGAGCTGAGCCTGCCGCTGACGTTCCTTTCTCCGGATACCAAGTACGAGGCCTGCCGCTATCGAGACGACCCCAGCATGCCCACGAAAACAAAGATCCGCATCGATACCGAGGCAGTCGATGCCACGACCGAACTGACTCTCACACTTCTACGTGACGGCGGCGAGGCGATTCGGATTGCTCCAACCGGTCGGTAGTAACCATGGATTAAGTCCAGCAAGTTCAGACAGTCAACTTAGTCTTTCGATGCTTCCTCAGTTGATGGCACACGACGATGCGAACCGGCAAAGAAGTTCTTGTGCACTTCCAGCAGTCGGGCAAGTTCCGTGACCGGTTCGGCATGGTCGTCGACGCGGAGGTCGATGTAGCGATCGTTTCCTCCATAGCCAGCCTCTTTCCGGTAGACCATCAGCGCAGCCGATTGCTTGCCGCGTCGGTCTCCACCCGCATCGTCACCGGCGGTCAAAGCGGCCATCAACCAGTCGGCCAGCTCTCCTTCGCCCTTTTGACTGGCCTCACGATACTTGGCCGCCATATCCTGAATCACCTTCTCACCGGCCAACAAGTTGCCCTGCACGGTAAAGTGCTCTCCCATCAGGTGACCTGCCCAGGCATTGCACTTCTCGCCGGTGAAGCTGGCAGCTCTCCCTTGCGCATCGACGATCCCCAACTGACGAATGGCCCGGCCTTCATCGCCATTGGTTAGTTGCTGCACGACCTCATCGGCCGTCTTATCCTTCAGCAGCTTTAATCCCTCAGGTCCATAAGCCGTATTCGCCGCCGACTGTGTGGCGATCGCCCCTCGACCGGCCTCACCCCAGGGGACAATGCAGCCGACGCCCAGCACTTTACTTGCCACGGCAATCCCCAGATCCCCAGTCTTCGGATCGTAGGCGACGATCGAAAACGTATTCACCTCCGGGTCGGTCGCCTGCGAGGAAGTCACCGCGGGGCGATCTTTCTCAGGCTGCGTCACATACACTAGCCCGACAGCCAAAAGGGGAATAGCGATTACGGAAGTTACCTTGAGAGCGTTCATCATGTTGTGTCCGTTGAGGTCGATTGTCGCTACTAGTTTACCCTCTCAAGGCTTTACCCAACCCGCGCGAAGCTTATCGAGCTCTGCCAGGAAGAAGAGGATGGCCCCGGTTCCCACGGCAAGCGCCCACGGACGCCAGGTCGTTGGTTGGGTTTCGAATATCTGATTGATTACCGGCACATAGGTGAACACAAGTTGTAGACCTATCATGGCCAGTACGCCAAGCCATAGAAGCGGGTTCGAGAAGAGTCCGAGCTTGAAAAACGATACGCGAAGTGAGCGACATGTGAGCAAATAGGCCGCCTGCCCGAGCACGATCACGTTGACAGCGGCTGTGCGCGCCGATTCCAGCTCGACGCCCAACGACTTCTTGAACGCAAAGACCGCATACGTAGATACGACCAACAAAGCGCCTACCCAGAGTGTCCGAATCATGAGAGACATCGAAAGAATGGGTTCGTCGACGTCTCGAGGTGATCGATTCATCAGGCCCGGCTCTTTCGGCTCGAAGGCCAGCGTTGCTCCCAAAAGGACAGCCGTCGACATGTTGATCCAAAGGATTTGCAGGGGCGTAATGGGCAGCTCGAAACCAAGAAACGCAGCGACCAGAATGATCCCAGCTTCACCGAGGTTCGTGGGAAGCGTCCAGGCAATGAACTTTGTGAGGTTATCGTAGATTCCACGACCTTCTTCCACAGCCGCTTCGATCGATGCGAAGTTGTCATCCGTCAGAATCATATCGGCCGCCTCCTTGGTCACCTCCGTACCGGTGATTCCCATGGCAACGCCAATGTTGGCCTGACGCAACGCAGGTGCGTCGTTGACGCCATCGCCGGTCATTGCCACGACATTTCCGCGCGACTGCAAGGCTTCCACAAGTCTTAGCTTCTGGGATGGAGACACCCGCGCATACACGGCGATATCTTCCACAGTTCCTAAAAGCTCTCGATCCGACATCTTTTCAAGCTGGACGCCTGTGATGCCCTGCAAGCGATCACCGCTGTCGTCGCTTTTTCCCTGGAGCCCAAGTTGTGCCGCGATTGCAGCCGCGGTCCCGACATGGTCGCCGGTGATCATCTTCACCTTGACACCGGCATTCTGACAGGCTGCCACTGCCTTGATAGCCTCAGGACGAGGCGGGTCAATCATGCCTTGAAGGCCCAATAGCGTCAGTCCAGAAGCAAGATCCTCATGTTCCAGGTTGGATTGCGTCGCTGGGACTACTTTCTTTGCAAATGCAAGAACTCGCAGTCCCTGCGATGCCATTTCAGCGACCTGCGATTCAATTCCAGCGGTATCAAACGATCCGCCATCGGCCTGGCCCTGGCATCGAGGTAAGAGCTGCTCAACCGAACCTTTGACGTAGGCGACGTTCTCACTTTCACTCGCTTGGTGAAGTGTCGCCATGTACTGATACTGCGATTCGAAGGGAATCGTATCGAGCCGTGGATATGCCGCTTCAGTTTGCTTGCGATCGAGTCCCAACTTTGCCCCGGAAACCAACAGAGCCGCTTCGGTCGGGTCTCCCTCAACTTTCCAGTCGCCGGAATCCAAGGCAACCAGATTGGTGTCGTTGCAAAGCAATCCAGCTCGCAAGAGCTCGCCCAGATGCTCGTCTTCCTTGGCGTTGACGTCGGATTCATCACTGCTGGTGATATCTCCTGTTGGATCATAGCCGGAACCTTCCACTTGGAACCGCTTCGACCCTGTCGAAAGACTCCGTACCGTCATCTGGTTCTGCGTGAGCGTACCGGTCTTGTCGGAGCAAATGACGGTGGTACTACCCAGAGTTTCAACGGCAGGCAATTTGCGGACAATGGCGCGGCGACTGGCAAGCCGTGATACACCCAACGCCAATGTTGCGGTGACCACCGCCGGCAGTCCTTCAGGGATCGCCCCAACGGCCAGGGCCACGGCTGCCAGCAAGACCGCGACGGGTGGCTCCCCACGCAAAAGGATGGCTACGGCTACCAAGGCTGCGAGAACCAGAATGACTTTCAACAGAATGTGGCTCAGCTCATTGATTCGGCGAACTAGCGGCGTTTCTAAAACGTCGGCCGAGGCAATGAGCTTATTGATATTGCCAATTTCCGTTTGATCACCTGTTGCTACGACGATCCCTGTGCCTGTTCCATAGGTGACAAGCGTCGACGAGAACGCGATATTGGTCCGTTCTGCCAGGGGCGTGTTTTCCGGTAACGTATCGAGCGACTTTTCGACCGGTACTGATTCGCCTGTGAGGGCTGATTCGTCAATCTGTAGATCGCGTAGCTGAAGGAGCCGCAGATCGGCCGGCACGCGATCGCCTGATTGAAGCTTCACGCAGTCTCCAGGCACCAATTCGGAAGCGGCGACCTGCATTGTTTGGCCGCCGCGGATGACCGTCGCCTCGCTGCTGAGCACCTTGCTCAACGCGTTGATCGCTTGGAGTGCCTTCGCCTCCTGGACATAGCCGATGATGGAGTTGACAAGCACCACGGCAAAGATGACCGCCGCGTCGGCCCATTCTCTTAGGATGATCGTCAGTGCGGTTGCGGCGAGCAGAATATAGACCAGTGGCTGTTGAAACTGGCGGAGGAAAATCTGAAACTTCGTTTCGCCCTCGGCTTGGGTCAACGCATTGGGGCCAAAGCGTTCGCGGCGACGACCAATCTCTAAAAGGGGCAAGCCATCGTTGATACTTGTTTCCAGTCGCGACTCCACATCCGGGGCATCAAAGTGGTACCAGAACTCGGTTTCTGGGCGACTCATGAGTGATCCTCTCGACTGCGGTTGATGAAATGTATCGTGAAAGACTGATTGACGGAAAATAAACCTGCGATGCGAGCTAATACGAGGTGGTATGAATGACGTCGCAAATTCCTTCTAGGTCCAAGTCGTCCTCGTGCTCTCCGAAAGGGCTTTCCTGCGTATGCGCTAAGTAAAGCAGACCAAAATAGAAATAGCTATGCAGGAATGTGACCGGAATCTGCCACACTCCTAAATCGGTTGTGAGACTCCACGGCAGAATCAACATAAACAGGAGGACGCCTTGGGTGAGGAGTATTTTATAACTTGGGGGAAATGGAGTCGTGGCAATGCGTTCGCACGCTCCACAGACCTCCATGAATTCCCGTGCCTCACTATCTAAGATCCGCAAGACATCATCGCTGATTCTGCCCTCATCGCGCCAACGGACCAGCATCGAGTAAATCTCGGTCGAGCGGTCTCTAGGTAGATGCGTGTACTGATCCTGACCGGCAATCTGGGAACCCCGTAGTTTACTTTTCAACTGGGAAGCGAAGGAAACGACATATCCATGCAGCTGTTCTAGTTCGGACACCTCCGGTTGCGCATAGACGTTGGCTTTGATCATCAAATTACGGCTGATATTGACGAGTTTCCCCCACAGCGTTCTTGCTTCCCACCAACGCTCGTAGGCAGCGTTGCTCCGCAGCACTAATAAGAGCCCAAGTAAGAATTCGATGCCTGCATAAACGACCGAAGAATGATCCGCGATTTGATGGAACGAAGAGTTTTCTTTCCAGACCGGCAAAAGACCGTAGCAGGCAAATGCACACGCCGTCAAAGTCGCATCCCGCGTGACGGATGTTCCCCGAATAAAATGCCAGACGGTCTTTATGTCCATTTTATTGCCACATATCTGGTTGGCGTTGCCGATTGCTCCAATTTAGCAGTAAGTGATTCGAATCGCCAAAACTACGCCTCAGAAGTACTATTCGCGATTCCATCTCGCTGACATGGGTGCTGTCACAAGGAATACTTCTCTCCGCGATAGAGTGTCACCAAAAGAAAGGGGAGAGCGGATTGGTCCTGTCTGCCTGGGTGATGTTGTTGCGTTCACTAAAGAAAGAATGGAAAAGCTACCGAACCGTTGAATCCATGGCAAATCAAGGTTCTGGTGATTCGATTTGACCAAGCTATATTCGCTTAGACGGCCATGATTCGATTACAATCGAAGCCGCAGGCCGCGATGCCGTCAAACGTACCCTGAAATTCGGTGCGTCCAACAATTCACGATTTGGAATCGACTAGCTATAGGCTTGTCCATCGAGGACGAGTAGTCCATGTCCTGCATTACCTACGATAATGTGAAAATCCCTTCCTACTTTCTCATTTCCCGTGAAACCATCATGCCCACCTATCTCTCGATGCTTGCGTTCTTCGTGACGACTCTCGCGATGCTTTTGCCTGTCTCCCTGGAAGCGGCGGACAAAGACAAGCTCAACGTGCTGTTCATCGTCGCGGACGACATGAATTGCGACCTGGGTGTGTATGGCAACCAGCAAGTCATCACGCCTAACCTGGAACGCCTCGCGAGAATGGGCGTTCGCTTCGACAACGCTTATTGTCAGCAACCCCTTTGCGGTCCCAGCCGTGCGAGCCTGATGACCGGGCTACGTCCCGACACGCTCGACATGCATACGCTTGCTCACGAACTTCGTAAGAAGAACCCCGATGTGGTAACGCTGGGCCAGCTCTTTCGCAATAACGGTTACTTCACGGCTCGAGCTGGAAAGATATACCACTACGGCAATCCATCGCAGATCGGTACCGACGGCAACGATGATCCGGCAACCTGGGTCGAGCGGTACAACCCTGCCGGAATCGACTCGAAGCAGGAAGACAAGATCATCCGCTACAGCAAGGGCGGTTTAGGGATTTCCATGGCATGGTGGGATCCTGAAAGCAAAGACGAGGAGCATACCGATGGCATGGTCGCCTCGAAGATTATCGAGTTAATCGAGCAGCACAAGGATGAACCCTTCTTCCTGGCAGCAGGTTTTTTCAATCCGCATTGCCCCTACGTCGCCCCGAAGAAGTACTTCGATCTGTACCCGCTCGATGGCATTACCATGCCCGATTTAGAGGAGGCCAAAGCGGACCTGGCTGACGTACCGAAAATGGCGATCCAGCGTGATCTCAAGGGGTGGCCGTACTATTTCAATGGCGTTTCCGTGGAAGAAGCCCGTAAGTGCAAACAGGCCTACTATGCCTGCAATTCGTTTGTCGATGCCCAGATCGGCCGACTATTAGATGCCCTCGAGAAACACGATCTCATGGACAACACCGTGATCGTCTTTTGGTCGGATCATGGTTACTTTCTGGGTGAAAAAGGGCTGTGGTACAAACGGAAGGCCTTTGAGCGTTCTGCCCGGATGCCCATGATCATCGCCGGCCCGGGACTGACGCAGGAGGCCTCAACTAAGAAGCCCGTCGAGCTGCTCGATCTCTATCCAACTCTGGCCGACCTTTGTGGACTCACCCCACCATCGAACCTGGAAGGCCTGTCGCTACGACCTCTTCTGGCAAACCCAGCCGAAGCAAAGTGGGACAAACCTGCCGTCACACAGGTCTGGCACAACAAGAATGCCTGGGGGTATTCGATACGAACAGAACGATGGCGATACACCGAATGGCTTGAAGGCAAGGCTGGCCGAGAACTGTACGATCACGACAATGACCCCGACGAAGTCCACAACCTGGCCGACAAGCCAGACCACGCGGAAACCATCGCAAGACTGTCAGCAGACTTAAAGTCTTACGTCAATCTCAAGCCGCATAAACGAAACGAGTGAACTCGACGAAACCAAGCACCTTCCGCATCAAAATTAAAAGGTAGGCCAGGCAGGACTTGAACCCGCGACCAAGGGATTATGAGGACCTTCCTAGGGTTTTGCAGGTGCCTTTAGGACTTTGGAGACCCTGGTTTTTCCAGGGTTTCCGGTCCTGTAAGGGTCTACGCGAATCTGACGAAAGCCGCTTTTAGTTTGGTTCTGGTTTGGTAACGGTTTGGTTTTAGTTTGGTAATCAAGACTTGCCACACCAGCGGTCAAAGACGGCCAAGCTACGGCTTCTCTGTCCGTAGTTTCATGTCTCGTTCATGCATCTGAATTATGATTTCGGCTGACTTACTTGCCTCATCGCTTTCTACCCCGCTGTCACGCAACTTTTCATAGACGAAATCCTTTGCCTTTTGACGTTCTTCCGCCTTTTTCTTTTGGTACGACCGTTCTTCCTGGCTTTGATATTCGTAGTTGATTTGTTTTTGCTGCCACGATCCTTGATAGGAGATCAGGAGAGCGACAAGCATGACTAACGCTATCGAGCCGAAGCCACCAACGAGAATAACAATCAATGCGGCTTGATCGTCCGAAACTCCAGACGTTTTCGACTCGCGATTTGGGTAATTAGATGTCCTGGGACGGTCCTTGGCTTCGGGTACCGGTGCCACCGCTCCTGATGCTGGCTCTTTCTTCTCCTCTTGAACTCTTTCTTTCTGCCTAGCAAGGTGTTGCCTTGCGGCCTCTGCCATCAACTCCTTGTTTTTCCTCATGGAGCTTCGTGAGCCACCCCATACATCTGGCTCAGAATTTCGACTTCGATCACCAAAATTGGACATCTTTAGATTTGCCCTTGCCTAAGAAGCCTCCAAATACCCCCGCATGAGGGGGAACACTTCGCAGATTGTAGCTGGAAGCTAGGGCTAATCAAATGGTGGCTCGATACAGTCGTGCACATTTCTCGATCAAACCTTAAGGGCCTAGTGATCCAATGACCAAACGTGTACTCGAGATCGCTGAGAATTGGCATTTAATGAAAGTATCAATGAAATTGATACTACTTTTGAGCATATATAACTTGCTGATACTCAGAAGCTTGAAGCCTACCTCTTTGCGCGGGATACTAACCCCCTTCGCATTTTACCTAGAACTGGCAAGGCAACTCTGAACAGCTATGGCAAGTAACACGAACAAAACGCTCAAATACAAAGTCGCTAAATTCCACGCTGACAAGACCACAAGAACGTTACAGAGCCTCGTTCAATCCGCAATTAAGAAGAAAAACGCAGCCTTCGATCGTTGCCATACGCTAGACGCAGTCGCTGGGGTAACGCGACTAATCAATTACCACGGTCCCTACAAAAGCATGCGCGTAGGTGAACTATTGGACTACACGAAGGGACACGCCCAACCGTATACCAAATTCGAGAAGAAACTCGAAAGCCTACCGCTTCAAGGTATGGCTCCTCCTGAGGGATCGGACTTCATCCATAGTATTTTTTATTTCGCGATCTTAGAGAATCACGTAATTATCTCCCAGTCAACGAGTTTGCGAGTTGCACAGTTTGAAGCGTATCTCAACTGGTTGCTACATCAGACAGGGCAACTGAAAGATGAACAATTTGTGGAACTTCAAGATCAGCCGCCCATGGGCAAGACTGGCAACGTCTCGGATGCGACTTCAATCGAGATGAGCGCTCCTGTTGAGTTTGTCGCAAAGCATCCTGGAGGTGATGAAAAATCGGGGAACATCGTCACAACTGAGGACCACGGTGTAAAAGATGTTCGAATCTTCCTGAAAGGACTCGGGATGGATGTCTTAAAAGCACTCCTTCCCGAGGCCCTCGGTTTTCCTGACGGACTTAGCCCTGATGAGATTGCCATGAACCGTGAGCTTGTCGTTAACCTGGAGTTGAAGTGGAAGAAGCGGCGAAGCGACGACTCGACGAAGTTGCTTGATGAAGTAGCTCAGAAGCTCCGCCATGTAGACGACGAACTTGATTACAAAATCAAGACTAAAGATGGAGGCGTCATTACCAAAAATGATTTGAAGTTGTCAAAGTCCATTGCAATTGGTACTAACCCTACCTCAAAATTGCCGAACCGAGATCAACTTTGGGAATCGATGCATGAATGGTTGAAAGAACTCTTGGAGCAAAATCGAGTTAGTTCCTCATGAATTGGCGGATCGTACAAATCGTAAAATGGGTAATTTACTGCCTTCTTGTCACAGCAGCCGCATGGGGGTTGTCTTGGGGAGGACGTGAGCTTGGCCTAACCAGTGCAAATGAAGCAAGCATTTTCACTCGCCTGTCGGTCGTTCTAACCGTTTTTTCGGGACTTGCTCTTTGGGTCATTCGTGGCTGGGCTGAGGTATCAATCAATGAGGGGCTTCGCCTTTCCGATATCTCTAAACTGCGAGATCAAGTGAAACGTCGTAAAATGCGAATGTTTCAAAGCCTGGGAATTGGCGTCGCGTCAGGCGTAATACTTCAAATTCCTGCTGCGATTCTGGAGGGCACTTCAGGGAGTACACGCACTATCCTTAGTGTGATAGGCTACTTTTGCTTGATAAATATGAGCATGTGTTTGATCGTTGCATTATTCGACTGGCATCAACAACAAGAGCTTGTAGTTGGTTTATCCGACCGTGCCGAACGAGAGCGGCGGCGCCAAGAGGAATTGGCTAAGCTGACACAAGAAGAAGGTGAAGACCAATCTAACAAATGAGGCTAATGGCTTTAACTCTATGCCGACAAACGCGCCATTTATTGGGGATTAAGGAACGCACTCAAAACTCCACACTGGCAATTCACCCTCTCGGCCGCTGGTAGCCGCCAATCGCCGGGGAAGCGGCAAGAGTGGCCACCTACGATGAAATCCCCGGCAACGGGAACCTCTTGGCCATCGGCCTCGCTGTGGCTTTCCCGAGTGGTTGAGCCGTGAACTGAAAGCAATTCTTTCGTCATGGGCAAACCGGACTCGGCCTCGATCTGAGCAATACCCGCGACTTGGCCGCCATTCATGGCGCCGAGAACTTCTGTGCGTGCGATCCTGATGGCTCGGGTCCTGGACATCTAGCCGTAGTTGTGTACGACTCTACAAGTCAAAATTTTACCGGCCAAAGCTCAAGAGATGATCCGACAGCACCAAAGTCGGTAGGTTGAGCTCCAGTTCAAAAGGGTGATCGTTGTACTCAGCGCGGAAGCGGCCAATGGGTGTTCCGGTGTTTCCACCATGTCGTAGGTTCAATCTCAGGTGTTGTCCCGGTTGCAGTTTGATGGGGGCATCGAGGACGAAGACGGCCCTGTGAGCTGCGTTTACTTGCCAGGCAGTTTTTAGGTTGCCATCGATGGAGCGTTCGATCGGCAGGGCGGTCGATTGCCCTTGGTCGTAGCAGCGGCAGAATGGGAGTTGGACTGGTCGGGATGGCGATTGGCCGTCTACCAACTCCATTGCGATTTCTCCTAGCTCATATTCTTCCTCATCAGTATCGAGTTCCAGCCGAATTGCTGTGACAACTTTGGCCTCGAATGGAATCATGTAAGCGTCGTAGGCTTGCCGGTCGCCTTCGATCTGGAACCATCCATCCTCTTCGGAAACCAGCTTTGCCCCCGAATAGGTTCGAGCGGCCGTTGAGACGACCGGCTGCCAGTTGGCGGCGTTTTCCGTGGGAGTGTCGGCAGGCGGTGCATTTGCCTTAGCCACCTTCGGGTCTAAGGCAACGTCATGGATCGTCTTTGCGAGTCGGCCGGCCAGAATAGGGTTGGTCATGTCGACTTTCTCGAAGACTGCCAAAGATTCTTCCTTGTTGCCACTGGCATGCAAGGCCTTTGTCAAGAGCACTTGGACCTGCCAGATGGCTTCCTGCGGTACGTTTCCTTCGAGCAGCTTAAGATGTTCGATCGACTGGTCATATTGGCCAAGCTCTACCATCGCGGCTGCCAGCGAGAGGCGGGCATACCAGTCGTCGGGACGAACCCGCAATGAGACCTCACAGAACGAGACGGCTTCCTCCTGTCGATCGGCTCGCAGGAGGGCATAGGTGAACAGGTTGCGGTAAGCCAGATTGTCGGGGCGGTCAAACAGTGCTGCTTTGAGATGCACGGTGGCTTCGTTGAAATCTCCTTGCCGCATTTGGGCGTAGGCCAGGAAGACGCGGGCACGATGATTGGGCCGCGCCATCAGAAACGCGTGGTAATACGGGATCGATTCCGCAGTGCGGTTATTCGATTGCAAGAGGTCCGCCAGAAGGTAGTTGTACCAGGCATCGTTTCGATGGACCGACCAAAACCTCTGAAGGAAGTCTATTCGCGTGTTGGCGTCGACGTGTTCCTCTAGTGAGCGAATGAGATTTACGATCGTTCGAGTCGGAAGTTGTCTCGCTTTCGGATTGGCAAACACCTCTTTCAAAGCGTCATCGTCTCCCTCAGTGAACGCGGCTCTCCATTGCTTTCGCAGCGCATTATCGTCCGACTCGTGCAGAATCTTCGTGAAAGTCTCTCGATGTGATTCGTCTGCCGTGAGACACCACTCGTCCATCGCTCCGACCAACTGTTCGCGAATGGCCCACGGTAGTGTACGAATACGCTCAATGATAATCGGTTCGTCGGCGTGCGAATCGGGATGAAAGCCGTTGTCGCTAACCACTCGATCCAGCTTCGTTAGCTTGGGCCGGGTATCGCCCCACGGGACGAACTCGGGATCATCGAAGGTCTCGTTACGGGCCTGGGTCACCGCTAAGGCGATTTTCAACTCGGATTCGGTCGACTGAAAGGAATCCTTTACGGCCTTTAGTTCTGTGACGAGCGATGGGACATCTGGATTTAGCTCAACCACCGCTTCGGCGCGTGCGATCGCGGCTCGCGCATCGTCCCACACCTCCTGCATATTGAGCGGTGCGGCTTTCGCGCGCTCGAAGAGCCGGGTTGCCTCAAGAATCGCCGTGTTGAACTCCGACTCCACCTCGCTCTTGCGAAGTCTTTCCTGCTCCTCAACATGGGCTAACGCTTGTGTCTGGGCGGAAATCTCTTCGGCCTTGGCAGCCATTTGCTGGGCGTGGATAGCATCACTCTCGGCATTCTTCGCTCGAAGCAAGAGAGCCCAGCTCAATCCGGCCAGTGAGACAATGACCGCGATACCAATCAGAGAGCTGAGCCCCACGACGATCCCACGTCGCTTGCGTTCCTCGGCCAACTTGGTTTCGGTCTTGGCGGCAGCAACCTCTGCCTCTCGCAGGCGGGACTGGACCGAACTCAAATAGCCGGCGACGTCTGTGGCCAGGTAGCTGGCATCGGGGTAACGCATGCCAGGGGAGATTGCGAGGCACTTGATAGCGATGCGAGCGAGTTCTCGATCCGCTTCGACATGTTCCAGTTGGCTGAGCTTCTTCAGTGCTTCGCCCATGTCTCCTTTGGTTGCCAAGGCGAGCGTCTCGATCGGCGACTCGGCTGAGTAGGGGGGCGTGCCGGTCAATATCTCGCAGAGAACGGCCCCCAGGGCGAAGACGTCCGATGGTTTACCACGCTCGCCCACCGTTTGCTCAGGCGGCATATACGACGGTGAGCCCATCACCGTGCCGGCCATTGTTTGTGCGCTGGAAGATAAGTCCTCCACCAAAACGTCCTTTGCGTGACTGGCGTTCCCATTGGATAGAGCGTTCGTACCCATGTCCTCCGATGGTTCGCCATCGTCAGACAGTATCTTTGCCAGCCCCCAATCCATGACCTGAACTTCATCGAACTGACCCACCATCACGTTGTCAGGCTTCAGGTCACGATGAATGATGTTGACCGAATGAGCATAGGCAACGGTCTGGCAGATCTGATTGAAGATCGACAGAAACCGCGAACGATCCTCGTCGAGCGTTGTGCGTTGTGAAAGCAACGCAGAGAGCGTTTCGCCTCGGACGAGCTTCATTGCAAAGAACGGCTTGTTCGGTGCCAACAAACCAAGGTCGTACACCGGGGCAATGCCTGGGTGTTGTAGTCGTGCGCCGATTCTCGCCTCAAAAAGAAATCGTCGGAGCGCATCTGAATTGGTCAGTTGGCCTTCATGGAGAACTTTGACGGCAACGTCCCGTTCCAGGTCACGGTCTCGGGCCGAGTAGACCACCCCCATGCCGCCACGTGCAATCTCTTCGCCTAATCCGTACCGCGAGGGAGATCGCGAGTCGTCTGGCAACTCAACAACAATCTCTCCGGAGGTGGACGCGGCGATGGAAATGCCTTGTTCAAACTGAAGGAAATGGTTCACCTTGTCCTTCAAGGCCGCGTCGTCGCCGCATGCGATGACGATGAAATCTTTCCGCTGTTGCATGTCGAGCAGGATCGCATCATCGACAATCTCCAGGGCACGTTTTACAAGATCGGCAGTCATTCTTCCGTTGGCTCCGACAACTCACTTCGCAGCCAGACGCGTGTGCCTGCCCATTGCTTCTGGATGGTTCTCTTGGAAACATCAAGCACTTCGGCGACCTCATCATTGGTCAGCCCGCCGAAGAACCGCAGCTCGACGATCCGGGCACGTTGGCTGTCGATGGCCGCCAGCTTCTTCAAAGCTTCATCCAATGCGAGAACGTCTTCGTCGCTTTCAGGCGAGACGATGAGATCCTCGTCCAGTGCAATGCGTTGTCGTTCTCCTCCCCGCTTCTGGGCACCTTTGCGGCGAGCATGATCGACCAGCAGATGCCGCATGGCCGTCGCTCCGACCGCAAAGAAGTGGGAACGGCCTCGCCAATCGACTTTGTCCTGGTCGACCAGCTTCAGGAAGACCTCGTGCACCACGGCTGTTGGTTGAAGCGTGTTGCTTCGCGTTTCATGCCCAAGATACTTGTTCGCCAATTGCCGGAAATCGCCATAGACCAACTCGATAAGACGATCGGTTCCGCTGCGATCGCCCGCGGACATTGCGGAGAGAATAAGTGTGGCTTCGGAAGACATAGGCTTGGCTTTTCCCGCACGGGCAGCGATCATCGCGCCCTCGACGTAACCCCTTACTGTTTCTAAGTATAGCACCTACTGAAATCGATTCAGAGACTTCGCCGCGTTGATTTCACGGTACTTTCTTCAAGAAAAACCGGGTGATCGCTTCACCTTTGAGCTCTAGACTGCGTGTATCTCTTCGGAGGGAGGTTATTCGGCCTCTCAGAACAATACTTACTGGCAAGTCTTCTCTTGCCAGGTGGGTAAGTACGCGGAGGAGTATCTGTTATGACACGCAAGCTTCTTGTTACCGTCCTGATAACGGTAATGTTGTTGCCATCTACGCTGTTTGCCGCCCCGGATATCTCGAACAAGGTCGTATTGGCGAATCTCGATCGATATCCGGCAACCGTCCGCCTGGGCGAAACACGCCGAGAGATCAAACCTGGCAAGGCTTCGCTACTTTCTCCCAAATCGTACCCCGTCACGATCGAAGTCTGGTCGGGAAACACCAAGGAAGGATGGCGCAAGGAAACGATCACCAAGGCCGGCAAGTACGCGTTCAACTTCAAACGTGGAAGTTGGAGCCTGACGGAGCTGAAGAAGTCGACAACACCAACGATAAGTTCACCATCTAGCCCTAAGGTTGTCCGGCAACAAATCATTCAGCGGCCTGCCAGGCGACTGCCGATCAACGCCGACCGCAATCGCTGGTCACCCCTGGCACGCGCTGTCTATGGAGCCGGACGGATCTATCAGTTCGTACGCGATGAACGCGATCGCGACCTGCTGAGGGAACTGCTAATTCGTGCCCGTGAAGATGAAGATTGGGACCGTTTGGAGAAGTGGCTGAAGGATGAACCGATTCCCGAGCTTTACAAGAAGGACATCCGCGAAGGTTTCGATGACCTGGCTAAACTGAGTGACGCCGACTGGAAGGAAATCGAGACCGCCGATGAGAAAGACTGGGACCAGGCAAAGGCCGACCTAGGTGATCTGATCTCGGAGGATGAATGGGAAAACGTTACCGGCGACTTCGCTGAAATCGATAACGAAGAGTTCTGGCAAGATGATGTCGACGTCGATCTGGGTGACCTCGACTACACCGAGGACCTTGACTTCGAAGACGTCGACCTGGGCGACCTGGATGGCAATGACAGCTTCGATATCGATGGTCTCGACTTCGCGGAAGATTTTGACGTCGGCGATTTTGAAATCGACAATGACAGCTACGACCTTGGCGACTTCGATGACTTCGGAGGCTACGACGGATCATTTGACGTGGATGTCGGCGACTTCGGCGGCGGCTACTTTGGCGACGACGATTTCGGAGACTTTGGTGGCGACGACTTTGACTTCGACTTTGGAGGAGACGACTTCGGTAGCTTCGACGATTTCTAAAGTGGACTGCCACCGGCAGTGAGATTCACGTTCAACTTCTAACATTCGTTTAACCAACACAACCACGACGCGAACGCGTCCTCGTTGCAAGCACACCTATAAGGAGTTCTAAGATGAGAAAGTTTTGTTTTACCGTAATCGCCTTTGGCATCGCAACTTTGCTGGCCGTTCCTTGTGCCAACGCCTGTTCCCGGATTTTCTGGAACGACAACGGCGTCGCCATGGTGACCGCTCGAACGCTCGATTGGGCACACAGCTTTGAAGACTACCTCATGGTGATTCCACGAGGTCAGGAAATGAACGGTGGTTTCGAGGACAGCCCGAAGTGGACCTCCAAGTATGGATCGTTGGTCTGCACGATCGGTCCCTATATCCACGATCACTACGGTTTTGACTACGTGGATGATGGAGCGGTCGAAGGAATCAACGAAAAGGGATTGGCCATCCACGGGCTGTACATGGGAGACACGGTCTATCCAACCGACGAGTCAAGCGATCTGCCGCCGGTAAGCTACATGCGATTGGGCCGTTATTTTTTGGATAACTGCGCAAACGTTCAGGAAGCGGTCGACGCCATGAAAAAAGTTCGCGTCAAGCCCGTGAAGCTTGGCGATAAAGAACTGGGGGCTCACTTTGCCGTCGAAGACCCAACCGGCGACTCGGCAATCTTTGAGTTCGTCGACGGAGAACTCGTCATTCACCATGGCAAACAGTACACGGTGATGACCAACGAGCCCGCCTACCACGTCCATATCGAAAACCTGAAGGAGTACAAGGACTTTGGCGGCACGCAGGAAATGCTGCCCGGAACGACCGACTCGCCAGACCGCTTTATCCGTGCGGCAACTTTCCTAAGCCGTATGAAGAAGCCAGCCAGCGCTGACGATGCCACAGCGAAGGTCCTGGGCATTGCCCGAACCATCCAAGTTCCATTTGATGCCGATGAGTACGGTCCTACCTGGTATACCTCGGTGACGGACCTGACGAACAAAGTGTTTTACTTCGACTGGACACAAAACCCGAACATCGTTTGGGTCAAATTGGAGAATCTGGATTTCTCCGAAGGACAACCTGTGAAGCAAATCGATCCACGCAATCCCAACCTTGTCGGTGAAGTCTCGCAGGCTTTTGAGCCTGTGAAATAACTTGCACACGTTTCACCACGAGCCACAACCAAGAAGGAAACACTCCGATGAATATTTCTCTTTCCGCAAGCAGTCTCACCAAGTCTTTGCTTGCCACCTTGCTCGTTGTCGAGATGATGGGCGTTGTTCTCATCGCATCGCCAGCGGTAGCTCAGGACAAGTATGCCAGTGCGAAGGAACTGGGACTGATGGAAGGCTTCCCGCCACCACTGGAGAAACGCGTTACCAAGGCCAATGCGATTCAGAATCCACCATTTAATCGTTGGGCCTATCAGCACATGCGGATGTTCTACCCAACGGCGAATGTCCCAGCCGCAGATAAGCCGGTGCCGCTTGGCAAAACCATCGACTGGACGATCGAAAACGGCGTTAAGATCAATGAGCCAGGTACTGGAAAGACAAAGAAGATGGCCGACTTCCTGAAGGAGACTTGGACCGACGCCATCGTCGTGATCCGCGGCGACCAGATCGTCTACGAAAAGTACCTCAACGACATGACCCCCAATACGCCCCATCAGATGATGTCGGCCACCAAGTCGTTCGGCGGGCTCCTTGGGCTGATCGCCGTGGCCAATGGCAACGCAAAAGAGAGCGATCTGGTTACAAAATATGTGCCAGAACTCGATGTGGAAGATGGAGCTTTCGCGAAGGCCACTTTCGGCCAGGTTCTCAACATGACCAATTCGATGGACTTCTCCGAAGTCTACGACGATCCCAATTCAGGCATCATGACCTATGTCGCTGTATTGGGCTGGAAGCCCAAACAGGAAGGACGTGAATACCCGGCCAGCCTGTACGACTACCTGGTAACGCTCAAGGCCGACAAGGCCCACAAAGACGGCGAAATCTTCCACTACCAGACGCCGAAGACCGACGTGGTAAACTGGGTCACCAACCGCGCGAATAACGCTTCCTTCCAGAAGGCACTCTACGACGAGGTATGGTCGAAGATCGGCACCGAAGGGGAAACTTACGTGCTGATGGACAACGACGCCACGGTAGTTGCCGGCGGCGGCCTGAATGCCACACCGTACAACCTGACCCGGTTCGCGATGATGATGCTTAACGGCGGCAAGTTCAATGGCAAGCAAGTCATCCCTGCTTCGGTTGTCGACACGATCGCCAAGGGTGGCAGCATCGAGGCATTCGACACAGGCCCCGATTCCGACGACGTCGTTCATAAGAAGGGGGAATGGAGTTATCGCGGTCAGTGGTGGGTCAAGCACACGCCAGGCATGGAAGCATTCATGGCAATCGGCGTTCACGGCCAGTGGATCTACATCGACCGGAACCATGACATCGCCATCGTCAAACTCGGCTCGATGCCTGTTTCCAAGGACACCTATCTTGATGGGTACAACCTTGAAGGCTTCTATGGGATCGTTCGCTATTTGAGCGGTAAATAGCTCCGTGAAAACCAGGTGGGCCACGCATGAGAGAATGGGTGGCCCACCGAACACTTGAGGACGTCGTTGGACTATGCCGTCGAATTTAGACCCTGTCGCCATCGAGCAGCAATCGCTTCAACTTGGCAAGTGGACCAATCTGGTTATGGGCGTAGCAGGCATCTCGGCGGCGTATGCTTCCCATTCCGATGCCCTGCTGGTCGATGGCGTCTATTCCGGCGTGAATTTCTTTTCCGCCATCATTGCGGCGCGAATCAGCCAGTCGATCCAGTCTCCGCCAGACGCATGCTATCCCTTTGGTTACGAAGCGTACGAAGCGATCTACGTGAAGTACCGCGCGCTTGTGTTGATCGGGATTATCTCATTTGCGGTCTTCGGTGCGATCTCGAAGATCGTGACGTATGCTTCTGGCGGCGAAGTGCCTGAGCTGAATTTTGGTCCGATCATCTACTATATGATCGCCATGGTCGTCTTGTGCTTTGGCCTTGCCGGCTGGCATTACTGGAACTGGCAACGCACCGGCAGTCAGAGCGCGCTATTGATAACGGAAGCGAAGGCCGCGGTCGTCGATGGCATCATCAGTGCCGGGGCAGGCGGGGGACTGGTTGGCTCGGCCCTTCTCAAAGGAACGGCGCTCGACTTCGTGGTACCTGTTTCCGATTCGATCATCGTGATCGCGATGTGCGCGTTCATTATCGGCCAGCCGCTGCGGATCTTTCTCGATGCCCTGCATGAGATCGCCGGCGGTACCGCCCCTGACGATGTCTGTGAGAAAGCCCGCTCGCTGGTCGATGAAGCCGCGAACGGACAGTCCGTCGAAGTTCTGGCTGTCTCGACAACCAAGCTCGGCCGTACCTACTTCGTGATTGCCTACCTCAAACCGAAGTCAGCGGTCAGTGCGGAAGACATTGATACCTTCCGCGACAAGCTCGCGACCAACTGCCTGGAAGCGTTTGGCATCGTGAAAACCGAGGTAATCGTCACCGCGCACGCGCCTTATGAAACGCCGAAGACGGACGTCTGATGGAACGGCCTAGGTCAGGCTTGCCGGATAGGTTGCCCAAGATGGCTTAGGCTAGCCTCCAGAACCGACATTCAATGTAGGAAGATCTTCCTCGCAGTCGTTGCCGCTTCCCATCTACCATCACCCATGACGTCTTGGATTTATGCTCGCCTCGCATTGCTAGCAGGGCTAAGCCTTTGCTTGGCCTCTCGCGCTACATATGCGCAAGAAGTGAAGCGGCTTGATAGCGGTGATAACTGGAACATCAACTGGCAAGAGGTCCACGATCCGCGAGCCCACTGGATATTGTTCGAGGAGTATGAAGGGCCTGTGGAGATCGGTGGCTGGGCGTCGGCCGGCTTTACCGCCAATGGATTTGGAAATCGCAGCGGAAACGGCAACGCTCCGCTTCCGTTTAACAACGTCTCCGACTCGCCTGTATTCAACCAGGTTTGGCTTTACGCTGAAAAACCGATCAACACCGAGGATCGTTGTCTGGACTGGGGTGTTCGCCTCGACTACGTCTTTGGTGCCGATGGTCCCGATTTCCAAACAAGCGGTGACCAAGGGTGGGATTTCGGTTGGAATACATCGCGCGACTACGGTTCGTCCATCCCGCAGCTATACGCGGAGGTCGGTACTGATCAGTGGACGATGACCGTTGGCTACTTCCTCGGCCTACAAGGATTCGAGGCCGGCCAATCGATTGACAACTTCTTCTACTCGCACAACTATGCGTTCGGTTACGGTGTGCCTGGGACGCACTCGGGTGTACTAGTAAGTTCGGCCTTGACCGATGAGATCACAATCGATGCCGGCTGGTCGATGGGCTGGAATAGCTGGTGGTCGAACTATCTTGGCGCTTCGATGTTCATCGGGGGCATTTCCTGGTACCCGACTGACGACCTGTCGTTGACTTACCATGTTTCCGCCGGTGATTTGGGGGACGGAACCGCCAAAGATGGCGTACCCAGTAGCGAAGGGCTTCTCTACGCACACGCGATCATCTTTACATACGATGTCACCGAGCGAACTACGTTCGTTATCGAAAACACGGTTGGAAGTAATACAGGCATCGGCGACGGCAACAACCACTGGTATTCACTGACCGGCTACCTCTACTACGAAATTAACGATTGCTGGGAAACGGGCCTGCGACTGGATTGGTTCCAGGATACCGATGGTCAGCGTGTCGCAGTCAATGGTGCGGGGGCCGGGTCGTACTACGAGGCCACGTTGGGCCTCAACTGGTTCCCCAACGAGTTCGTCACCATTCGTCCAGAAGTTCGCTACGACTGGTTCGAGGGACAAGGCCAGCCATTCAACAGCAACAACGGAGGAGTCTCTGGCTCTTCGACCTACCTGCTGACGGTGGGACTCGACTGCGTCTTCACGTTCTAGAACTTGAGCGTCGAGGCGAAGTGAAATAACGTTCCATCATTAGCTGCATCGGCAACCAGATAACGAGTGCGACGCTGGCTAATCTCTAGCTCAACATCGAAGTAGCTCGTGACGTTCCACATGACATTCCACCAGGCGACGTCGTTGTAGCTGATCTGCCCAACCATATTGGGATCCATCGGATTGACGAATCCCAAATCGGAGTTGTTGGGGTCGTCGATGCCGTAGCCGACATTCGTCGTAACGGATGGAGTGATTTTGTAATAGATCTCTCCCCAACCGCCCACCGATTCAACGGCCTGTGCGGTTTCGGGATTAAGACTTTGCAGCGTGGCAACGAAGTAGGTACCGGCTGCTTTACCCCACCACACTTCACCACGCGCACCGAACTTAGGCCTCCGCCATTGAAGGTCCAGACAGACGCCTCGCGTTTGCTCGATCTCGTCGGCACCAGGATAGTAGATAAGGTCCGGGTCAAACTCTATGAACGGATCCTGAACTGCTTGAACTTCCCCCATCACGCCGGAAATTCCGATCTCAAACGGGCGTCCAAAGCTACACATCTCCCCAAGCTCGACACCGATCCGAGCTTCGATATTTGGCCAACCGTTGTCTTTACCTCGGACGCTGGGAATCCCCTGATAATCGCTGATGTCCTGCTGGGCCAGTCGACCTGAGATGGTCCACCGCATCGTATCGCTAACCGTCAGATATCGATCGACGTGAAAAGCTCCGCGATAGATACCAATATTGCCGGCCCCGCGCTGCTGGAGTCCATTGACCGTCGAGGGGGTGATGGGGCCAAACAGGTCAAGCATCCGGCCGAACGCAAAACGCCACTGGTCGCTTTTGAACTCACCATAGGCCAGAACGGTGTTAACACCAGAAAAGTTGCGCAGTGGCTGTGATCCCATAAAGTTCGTCGCAATGACGCCCCCTGGCTGCCACTCTCCCCAGGCTGGTCCGGTCACGGCAAAGTTAAGCTGCGACTGCTTGGCGTGGATCGAATAGGAATCTTCACTGACCCCAGGAACATTAGGCCCCAGAAACGCGACAATCGCGTCGTTGACGTAGGGTGCGGACGAGTAAATGAACTCGCCACGCAATCGTCCAGACGGCACAATCCGCCATCCGCCAGCTTTGTTCCACGACGTTTTTTCCAGGCAGAAGCTACACAGGTGCGGCATGCCGGCACAAGCTTCCTTCCCACAATCGGGACAGGCACCGCCGGCTGTCGGTGCGCCGTAAACTGAGGCGTTCTCGTTGAAGTAGCCAACCCGTTCAACCTGCTCGGGAGAATCAGTTCCAGCCGACGACCGTGCTGCCGACTCAGCCACCATCTGCTGCAAGCGACGGTTCTCCGCTTCCAGCATTTCAAGACGAGCGTTGATACTATCCAACTGCTGCCAAGTAGGTGCTTGGTAAGCATTCGCGGCGATGCCTGGCTCCTGGTAACCATGATCAAACTGACCGTACGGAGCCTGAGCTAGCACAAGAGACGGCATCACCAACACAATGGCAACGATGAAGAGAGATGGTCGTCCAAACACTCGCCTTCCCCAGCTAGCACAATACACTTACAGCACAACGCTATAACTTTGATCGTCATGCAGGCTGGGCAAACTTTGCCGATTTTAGGGGGCCTGTAGAAAAGCTGCTATCGTTGGTGAAATGGGGCCTGAAAACCGGATGGCTGAAGGTAGGGATACTTAGCTCGTAAGGGTGAGTTCTACGAAGAATTGGACAAGACTAAGGTATGAGCTTGGCCTTTCTCTTCTCCCAATGCTGATTTGGGGTCATTTCTCTTTCTTCCACAAATGATTTTGGCAAAAAGCGGAGGTAGTTGATGGGAGGAATTGGAAGTGGGCGTCGGAACCATCTATTGAAAAAGACAACCGTCGAACAATCACTCACCCTCGCTATTGCCACGTTCAAAAGAAGACTTGTTCCGGGCACCATGGGGACGGTTACTTGGGGCCAAGCCGATGGCGCGGATTCTCGTTTGGATTTCAAAATCTACGGACACGCACCCCGCATTGTCGAGCTGTTTTATAGACTTCCGAACGGCACTGACATCGAGATCCCTGTGCCACTACAAACAACGCCGGTCCATCTCGGAGGCTTTCGCTGGTGGTTTACCTGCCCCTTGACCGTAAATGGCAAGCCATGTGAACGTCGTGTTGGAAGCCTATATTTGCCACCAAACTCACAATACTTCGGCTGTCGGCACTGCCACAATCTTTCATACAAAAGCTCACAAACGGCGCATCTAGTTGAGCGATACCTCGCCGGCATTCCCAAATTCACTAAGTGGCTCATCGCGGTTGATAAAGAATTGAGCAAAGAATACGCGAAAATAAGCTTGCCGAAGGGAAAAGGGCTCGCCTGAATTCAGGACTGGAAATTCGATCCCGAGTATGCTGTAGATTCCTTTTGATTCGGCCTGAGAACCGGTCAATCGATTATTGCAATTGCTCGAAATCATGCTGTGCCCGTGCTTCCTGATCGTGAACCCAATCAGGCTCGGGTTCGACAAAACACATTCGCCGTTTGTCGTGCTGAATTTCAAGCAGGCCCGTTTCGCCGTGACGATGCTTTGCGATGATCAGCTTCGTTCTGCCGCTCTTTCTGTCAGGATGCAGAAACAGAACCACATCGGCCTCGCGTTCCACATCAGCCGAATCAGCAAGGTTCTTGAGCTTTGGCACTTCATCGTCCGCACCGCGATTGAGTTGGCAGAGAACCAACACTGGAATATCAAGCTCTTTCGCCAAGTCTTTCAGGTCGCGTGCAATTTGGCCGATCTGATCTACGCGACTCACGCGATAATCGGATGGTTTCACTTTACCGAGGTAGTCCACCACTAAAAAATCCAGGCTATCATCAGATTTCATTTGTTTCGCAACCGCACGAATCTTGGCAACTGTTGATGCTGCCTTATCCCAGACATACAGCGGAAGTACGCCAATCGTGCTCGACGCTTCCTCGATCTGCAGAGTGTGATCTTCGGTGTATGTGCCATTACGAATCAGAAGCGAGTTTACGCCGGACATTCCGCAAAGCATGCGAGAGACTAGTTCTTGATCTTTCATTTCCAGGGAAACAAACAGCGTTTTTGTTCCACGCATTGCGGCATGTTTGCTGATTTGCATACCAAAAACGGTTTTCCCTTCTCCGGGTCTGCCAGCCAGGATGATCATTTCACTTCCGAGAAATCCACCACACATTTCGTCATGGCTTTGGAGACCGGTCATGACTTGCCCATTGCGTCGTCTTGGCCCTCGAAGTGATCTGACCACTTCGAGAGCGATCTCATCAACACGACGTACGACGGCCGATTCCACGACGCCGAGCGATTGCATTCGCGATTCGACCCATGCTTGAACATCGCTTGAGTTTCTCCCTGATTCCTCTACCACGGAAATTGCCTGAGTTAGCACGGAGACTTGTTGACGCTTGAGTGACAAGTCCTTAACGATCGCGGCATGCTGATCGATGAATTGGGGATCCGGCGAGCCGACTCGCAGCAACCCTGCCAACTTTGCTGGGATTCGGAGATCTTCGGGAATTCCAGACCTTTCCAACGTCGAGAGAATCATGGGCAGGTCAAACACCGTTCCTGCTTCGTGCATAGTCTTGAGAACTTCCCACATCTCGCCCCGGTCTGGGTCAAAGAAGTCACTGGCTGATACCCAATCTCCGACCTTGTCGAAAATCCAAGGGCAGGGAATCGCTGCCGTGATGAGCGCATTTTCGGCATACTCGTCGAATAGATTTTGGGTAGAAGTCGCTTTGGTCATTTGGGTTTCTCCAGTGGTTTGTAAACATCTTCGACTCGCTCTTGCTGGTTATTTGACGTTGTCATCTTTGCGGCCAACGCATCGAACTGATCTCGCAACTTGCTGACTGAGAGAATGTTGGTTCGCCAAAATTCGTTGTCGTGAGCCCAATTGAAGACTTCACAGATACGGCGATGAGTCCGCTTGTCGCGTTCTCGCATTAGGCGAACGATTTCAGCCCACTTTTTAAGATTCGGGGGTTTGTGTTCTGGGAACGCCGAATGGATCTTGTGCCAAATCCATTCGGCTGTCTTCATGTCTTCGGGGGTGAACTTGGCAGGCTTGAGGGTCTTGCCGTTTATCTCGGCCAGGGGAGATCGCGGACGAGAAGATTCTTTAGGATAAGGACTAGGAATAGGAGGATCACAAAATTTGCGATGATCGCTGCGTTGATCGTCACCATCGTCGCAAAATTTGCGATGATCATTACCGCAAATTTTGAGATAATCGCCGAGTTGCTCTTTGTGGTGTTCAGGAATGTAATCTGGAATAGTAACCCAATATTTGGCTTCATCTCGGCTGTTCCTTCGTTTAAGACATAGCCACCCTGCATCAACGCACATGTCGGCAATTTTTGTGAGAGTGTTGGCACTAATGTTAAGCTCGCGACAAAGCTGGGCAGCGTAGGCTTTGTATGGCCTGCGATAGCCAAATTGGTCTTGTCGGCAGATCAGGTATGAGACCAATGCGAAACCAGTAGGGGTGATATCCTTGGCAGCCTCGACATCGGCCAAGAGGCGAATAATTCGAGGTGCCAAGACTCTTGTTGTCTTCGAGCCTTGCTCATTCTTAGATGTCGTCGTATCATCCATGAAGACGTTTCCAGCGCGTGCTGTTGCTGAAACGCAGAAACATTCCCGCTCAGTTGATGGCAGACTGAGTGGGATTTTTTATGCGCGTATACCAACGAAAATAATGCGGGGAGAACTTACTCCGCGTCGGTTTCGGCCGCTCTCTTGCGAGACTGGCCACGGCTAGTTGCTGGCTGGTCTTTGGCGGTAGACATTGCATCCGCCCATTTCTTCGAATCAGACATTAGTGTCACGATTTCGATCCTGTCTTCGCGGCTATAACCGATCAGAGGATGCTCCCGCGTTGGTCGCACGAAGCCGGCAAATCGCAATCTTTTTAGCGTGGATGGGCTAATTCCCAGCCAACGCGCGGTGTCGTTTTCGCTCAGAAAATTCGAGCAGTTCCCCGGATCGAGTAACGGCTGAATCTTTTGAAAAAGCCTCTCGGCGAGGACTTCGTAATCTTGATCTTCAAGCGTTACTTGAATGGCTCCACTATCTGCCCGTGCCATGACTACTCCATTCTTGAATGTGAAATAGCTGGGCTACGGCCCGACTACGTTGCCCCAGCGAAAACTCATGTTTTTGATTCCGTGAAAGAAAGTATGGAACCGTCACGTCAAGTTTGACAACCCCTAAAATCAACTTTATTTTGATGCAACTGGTTTCTTTTCAATGACTTACGTGCTTGCCGATACAGTAAAAGCATGGCAAGCAAATTGGCGAGGACTGCCCAGTAGCCTCTCTCAAGTTTTTTCAGTGCATGCCGAAAATTTTTCGCCTGATGGTTTCGGTCAAAACACCCCAATTAGATGCTTGCTTCTTCCCTTAGAAGTCGCGAGAATGCGAACCCAACTATGTTTTCCCAAGAACTACTGTTATTTCCTGGGAAAACCAAACACTCCTTTTTCTACTCATGAAAGGAAGGAAGTATGGCGAAGACATTTTCTGTTTGGATCGCAAGGCGATATCCAAACGGCCAATCGAAATCCGGCCGGACACGTTGGAAGACTGAAGCGGTCAAGTTTCAGAAGGAAGTCAACGAAGGCGACCGAGTGATGGTTTTTTGGAAGACTGCTGACGGGAAGACGGGCGAAAAAATGATGCCCTCACCTTATCGAGCGGGTTTCAAAGAAGCCGCCACGTATCGCGACAAGAAGACAACGGAGTTGGCAACGCTCCAAGAGGCTGTGCCTGAAGGCAAAACGGCCTGGAAAGCATTCCGAACGGAATTCGAGAAGGACAAACTTCAGGGAACGGGCTCCGAGCGTAAAGCTGATTTAACAGTCCGCGATTACAACTCACTGTTGAATCGGGTCGAGAGCATTCTCGCTCCTAAATGCGTCGAAGACCTCGACGACAAAGGAGTGGCCAATTTCCGCTCAAAGTTGATGTCCCAAAAGGCCAAGCAGGCTAAAGATGGAAAATTGAGCCCGGGCTCGATTGCGAAGAACATACGCTACTTAAAGGCCGTTCTTTCCTATGCACGCCGCAAGGGCTATCGAGTTGCCAACCATGTTGAGTCTGTAAAGACATGGCCGAGCGATACTCGGTTCTTTCCCGATGAAGCACTGCGAAAGATTTTCGCCGTCATTGATTCGGCGCAACGTCCGGCATTGGATGCTCCCTATAGTTGCTCTGCATGGTGGGAAGGCTTCCTCTGGATTCAACGCAGCAACGGGCTGAGACTTAGCGAGGCACTGAATCTGAAATGGGAAGACGTAAGCTTGGATCAAGCTACATTGCATATTCCGTTTCAGAAGAACGGGCAAGCAACGACTCTGCCTCTTAGCGAGCAAACTGTTTCTTACCTTCGAAAGCTAGTTGATCTCGGCGAGACTCACGTTTTTCCTACGGGCGGACTTCATGAAAAATCGCTCTACGAAGAATTTCATCGGCTACAAGCTTTGGCCGGGGTGCATCTTCGATGCCTCCTAGCAAGTCGGGATGCCGACCACGTTTGCACACCATCATGCTCGTTCTTTGGCTTTCACAGCCTTAGAAAAGCGTTTTGCTCGATAAACGCTCAGAATGGAATGCCGCTAGAGGTCCTGTGTGCGTTAGCAAGACACTCAAGCGTGAGTGTGACGCAGAAGTACTACCTCGATGCCGAGGCCCTGAGACTGAATGCCGCAGGCACTCTCGCTGACCCTGTGTTTAACACTGAAGAACCAGCCGCCTAAGCTCTGGATTTTCAACGGAGTCAAACTCAACGCCGATTTTAGTTTGGTAATAGGTTTGGTTCTTGAGACAACCTAATCTGCAAATCGCTCTAAATGCCTACTACATCTAAAGTAAAAGAGTAGGCCAGGCAGGACTTGAACCCGCGACCAAGGGATTATGAGTCCCCTGCTCTAACCAACTGAGCTACTGGCCCAAAACTATGCAGGGCGGGGGTGGGTGTGACTGGCACGCCTTGGCCTCCGCGCTGATCGTTTGAGGACACCTGGGCGGCAAATAGGTGATTTGGAAAGCAATCAGCTCGCTTACCTACCGCCTGGGTATCGAAGAAACAGTCTACCAATGGCCCGCTTGTTGAGCCATATGGGGCAGTGGGTCTTGGCCACTGCTTTCAATCGCTATTAGGCCACCACTTTCGTCACGCTTTTTGATTGCTCCTTGGGCAACGGGAACTAGACAGATTACTTTGTACGGGCACGCAGGCGATCCTCAAGCCCTAGCTCGATCGCCATGGCGTCTAGTTTGCGGCCGATTTGGCTGTTGGCTAGTTTCTGTGACTCTTTCGCCTTCTTGCGAAGCCCTGAAACGATCGCTTGAATCTCCTCGACCTTCTTCAAGCTCATGAACGACGCACAATCGTGCAGGACTTCGTAGACTTTATAGAATTCCTGAGCCAACGACTCGATGTCTTCGGCTTTCAAGGTTTCTGATCGATTCGCGATTTCCCGACCGCGGCTATCTTTCTGCAGCGGGGAGTCATTGGGCTGGGCTTCGACCTGGCTTTTCTTTTTTGGCGGCATTTTGGTGACTGCTTTCGTGGAAAGAGCTTGCGGCAATGCTTCACGCTATCTTACCTGCTTTCTTTCTGAAATATAGCCCATAAGTGTTTGACAAAGCGTCACGCTTTTCATATTATAGACAAAGTGTCACACAAAGCGTCACGCTTTTACAGTATTGATGAACGCGACTCGCAACGACTTTAGACCGGGAGGATGTCTGTGTAATTCCTAGTCACCAAGCCTAACAACACTGAATTGAAAGACATCGAGCGACGGACCGCTCTCAACCCTAGCAGCCGAAACGGATGTTTCTGCGCGCTTGCGCGCTGGCTGCTTTTTTCATGCGCCCGTATCAACTTGCAAAGGAACGTCATGACCGACGCCGTTGAAATTTCGCTCGAACTCGACGAGATCGACACGTCTCGCGGATGCTTCTGGGCCCAACTCGTGGTTCACGTCGAAGTGACCGGGCGACATATCCTGTCAGCCGCCATCGTGCAGATCGACGTGCTTGACTTTGCGGACGATGCGACCGAGGCAGCCGACCTGCCATGCGACCAGCGGCAACTCTGGTGCGAAGACATTGCTGCGGCCGTCCTGTTTGGAGGGCTACTGAACGAGGAACAGTTACTCGATCAGGCGATCGCCGAGGTCGAAAAATCTGCGTTCTCGCGGGAGGAGTCATTCCGTGAAGAACTGGCTCGCGGCTGCCATTGAAGCGACTTCCCATTGGCTCTGAACACAATTTCCAACACTTCCCAATCTCTGAAAGCTATTCCCATGACTTCCCGACAACCGTTGAAGACCGGACAGCAGGTGAAGTATCGCGAGGCGGCCCAGGTCTATCCGGCCACGGTCTGTGGCGACCTGGAAGATGATGTCTACAGCATCGATGTTGATCGTAGCGAGAAGTTCACATCCAGCATTCCGGCCCATCGGCTGGACATCTACTCCGATGACGATCTTCCCTTCCTGATCGATGACCTCTTCGGCGTTTCGGAAGACGCACTGGCCGAGATTCACCAACTCTTGAACCTGGGACCAAGTCCGTTTCAAGATCCTCAGGCGAAAGAGGTCGGTATGAGTTCCGTTGCCACTACTGCCAATTAGGAGCCATGCCATGAAGACGTCTCCACCAACAGAACAGACATGCGAAACAGGGGCCTGTTGCCCGGAACTGTTTCAGGTAGTGATCCAATGCGACGGCGAGGATCAACAACGTGAACTTTATGAAGAGATGCAGGAAAGAGGACTACCATGCAAACTGTTGATGCTTTAGTCGAATGTCCGGTGCCGGAGTCATTCCGTGTTCGGCAACTGGCCGGCATGTTCGACGTGCCGCTGGAAGACAAACTCACGCGTCACTTTCAGGTTGAGTTGCCGTCGGAAGAAGACAATTGGCAGGTCGGTATGATCGTGGGCGACTCGGGTAGCGGCAAATCGACCGTGGCCCGAGCCGCCTATGGAAAACGCCTGGTCCAGCGATTCGCTTGGAAGCGCGACCAGGCCTTGATCGACGGGTTCGGAGCATCACTCTCGACTCGCACCATCACGCATGCGTTGGTAGCGGTTGGTTTGAGTTCGCCGGTTGCCTGGTGCCAGCCATACCACTCGCTCTCGACGGGCCAACAGTTTCGGGCCGATGTCGCGCGCGGGATGCTCTCGCGGGGAAAACTGATTGCCCTGGACGAGTTCACCAGCGTCGTCGACCGCACGACCGCTCGCTTTGGTTCGCTGGCAATCCGCCGAGCGATCGATCGTCGGCAGCTTACTAAAAAGTTCGTAGCGGTGACATGTCATCACGACGTGATCGGGTGGCTGCGGCCTGACTGGGTGCTGGATATGACCAGCGGCAAGCTTACGCGGAGGTGTCTTCGGCAACCGAACGTCGAGCTTTCGATCCACCGCTGCAGCCGCGAGCGATGGCCCTTGTTTGCGCCGCATCACTATCTCGACGGAAAGCTCAATCCAGCGGCCCGTTGTTACGTAGGCTTAGTCGACGGCCAACCGGCGGTCTTCGCGGCCACGCTCAATAACTTCCGCAAGAACCATCTCCGCATATCACGCTTGGTGACCTTGCCAACCTATCAAGGGATTGGCCTGGGCGGGCGAATGCTGGACGAGCTTTCCAGCTATTTGACCGAGGAGGGAGCCATCTGCATCCATATCAGTGGAAGCCACCCTGCGGTGATCGCCCATTGCAATCGGTCGCCCAGTTGGGAGTTCCGACAGCTACTAAAAACGGGTCGCCAGCGAAGTGGAATGTATCGCAATAACCCCCACTGGAAAACAAGCACCGGGCGAGCCGTCGCGACGTTTCGCTACGCCAGTGAGCCCGAACTCAACTAGTCACACACCACACTTCCCAACGCAACGATACAAGGACAGCATCATGCGAGGATATACGAAGACTCCCGACCAGGTTCACGCGATCGAAGATGCCTTCGCCGACGGCATGAGCCTGCGAGCCGTGATCCGAAAGTTTCGCGTCGGAACGCAAACGGCCCGAAACATACGCGACGGCGTTCACCCGCTGCAAAACGACGAGCCCATCTACGAGCGCTGTCCAGGCTGTGGCGGAAAAGTCATCATGCCGTGCATCCTTTGCCGCGTGCGGAAAGTGATGGCCGAGGAGCGGACGGTTAAGCTGATACAGAAAGATCGACGGCAGGAAGTGGATACAGGGCAGTGGCGGTAATGAAAGCAGCATCTGAGATAGACCAGAGATGACTCATGATCAACGGGGAAGGGATGCATAAGTTTTGACAGGAAAGCGCGTAAGCTCTCGTTGTATGTTACCCTGCACTAAATACAGAGCCGCGGACCATGGCGGCTTGAAGTTAAGAATTGGTTCGCCGCGGTCCAATGAATGTTGCCGTTGTGGTAATGAAGATGAGAAGAAACAAGATCGCTTTGCTACTCTTGCTCATAGCGGCACCCGGTGCTGATGCCGGGGAGCCGTCGACTCCCACATTTCCTGCGGAGATCGTGACAGCCCTCCGGCCGAGCATACCTTCAGGCTGGACCGTCAAGTCCGATCCTCATTCCATCGTCATTCGCAGGGAACAACAGGTCACCCTTCTCAACCCCATCAGCCTGGCGGCGATGGAAACGGACGACCTCTTACGCGAGTTTGGCCTGAAGTCCGACTATCATATCGTTCTTGTTTTCAAAGAACGCATGTCAGACCAGCAATACGCGGAACTGAAGACGCGGCGTGACGCAGCGATCAAGCGGATTGATGACGATCCACGGATTGACGGGAAGACGAAGTTCGGGATGCTAAACCGAGAGCAGCAGAAACACTGGCTGCCCACGTACTTCAACTCACGATACAGCATCTACCTGCATCGAAGCGACTCACCGCCGCTGAAAGTCTACCCTTTGTCAGCAGCGGAGGAGCGGAACCGAATTCTGGAGTCCTTATCGAAACTGATGAAGAAATACGAAGACCACAACCAAAACGCGGCCAAGTGAAACCGGGATACTCATAGATGCCGTAGTGATTCAGTCCACCACCGCTACATCGCCGCCGCCTCGCGTGACCAGGGCGTTGAGGGTCTCTTGATCCATCGACTCAGGCAGAAAGCGAACCGAGCCGTCGGCTAGTACGACGTTGGCTCCACCGCTGTGAAAGCTGTAGATGCCGTTCGAGTTGCTCTCGTTGATCCCTTGCTCGTGCCAGACGACGAGCCACCAGAAGTGTGTGCTGATGCCCCAGGCTGCTTGGTGGTGATCCATGCCGCGGGTTGGGTCATCGTAGGGGTACGTGTCGACAGGCTCACCTTTGCGGTACCAGTCTGGCCGACCGGCACGTTCGGCCACCAGGATCGTGCTCGACTGTCCATCGCTTAAGTCGCGAAGCCGGGCCTGGCGGTACTGGTTCTTTCTCGCGGCGGAGAAGTAAGACCTCGGCTCGCCCCACGCGCCGAACTTGATGTTCTGTAGATCGGTCGTTCCGGAGGGCTTGAAGCTGACGCCCCCGATTACTTCGTAATCACTCCGCGCGGCCGTGCCCACGATGTTCAGCGTCGGCGTACCATCCTCGGCCGGCGGCGAGAGGATATCAGGCACCACGCGGTTATACGAATGGGATGAAGGACACAAATAGGTCGGCTCGTCCACGTTAAGCGCCGTCTGGTTGGCCGGATCAGAGGCGAACCGCTCGATATCAACCTGATCGAAAAGAGTGGTCTGCTCGATCTGCGGCAGCAGGACCGTTCGCCAGCTATGAAAGTGGAACTCATCCAGGGCACTTCGCGGCTGAGGCAGAGGAGTCCCGTTGTAGAGCGACGGTAGCGATCCCTTGGCCGACTCGTGGTTGGCAATCCCCAGCACGATCTGCCGGAGGTTGTTCTGGCAGGTGAGCTTCCGACCTGACTCACGAATTGCCTGAACCTCAGGCAGCAGAATCGCCAGCAGCAGCCCGACGATACCTAGCACGACCACCAGCTCGATCAGGGAGACGCCGCGCCGGTTGTCCGGCATCGTATTGAATCGCCCCATGGCATCGCTCCCGCTAGATATCGATCCCAGGCTCACTGGACCAGCAAACAAGATTCATCGTAGCAAGCCCATCAGACGCACGCGAACGATTTGTTTGTTTCGATATCAAGCGGCAGGCAAACAAGAGTCTTCGTCAACAAAAAAGCGGCGTGACCCTTTCGAGTAACGCCGCTCCTACACTTCCACTCTTGGCTAACGCTTAGCCAACCTTCTTTAGCAGCGAGACGCGTCCACCGACGACCCACTCGGCCAGGTAGATGTTGCCGTTGGCATCGAAGGTCGCTCCGTGCGGGTGGACGAACTTGCCGTCGACCCACTTGTCACGGTTTCGGCGAACCTTGCGACCGTTGGCGTTGACCGCTTTGCGCCACGCGGGGTCGTCGTCCAGGTAGGTCAGCACGTTGTTCTCTTTGTCGAGTAGCGTCAGTCGCGAATCCAATTCGCCCACCAGCATCACGTCGCCGCGCACGTCGAGCGACGATGGATAGACCAGGTTGTCGACGTAGCTCAAGTGCTTGCCATCGAGCGTGAAGTACTGCAGGCGATTGTTGGCTCGGTCGGTCACACACAGCGAAGGCTCGCGGCCTGCTCGCGTATCGACGTACAAACCATGAGGACAGTTCAGCTCGCCAGGCTTCGTACCTCGGCCACCAAAGCTGCGGACCCAGTTGGCATCGGCATCGTACTGATGCACGTAGCTCGAACCATACCCGTCGCCGACGTAAAAGCCACCATCGGCTGCCAGGGCGATGTTGGTAGGGCAATACTTGTTGGCGGCTGGGTACTTGCCGGACTCGGTGGGGAAACCTTTCGTCCAGACAATTTCGCCGGCCAAGTCGAGCTTGGCGATCTGTCGATTCTTCACGTCGCTCAGGTAGAGGAACTCTTGGCCGTTCTCGTTACGAAGGTCGAGCCCGTGACCGCCGCCGTGGAACTCTTTACCGAACGAGCGAACATACTTTCCGTCGGCATCGAACACCACAACCGCGTCCATGGGGCCTTTGGCTGGGCTCTGATGGGTGATGTAGATCAGCCCATCCGCATCGATCGCCACGTCGTGCGTCGCGCCCCATTGGATACTTTCCGGCAACTCGCCCCAATCATGCTGGCACTCGTAGACATACTCGCCCGAACCAACACGCAACGCCTTTGAGCCCGATTTGCTATCGGCGTTGAGAAAGAGGGGAGTGGCCGCAACAGTCGCCGCTGCAGCGGAAGCGTGAAGGAATTGTCGTCGATTGGGAAGCGCCATATCTCGGTTCTTTTTGCGTAAAAATCCAAATTTATTGGTTTACGGGAATATAGAATGCCCGTACTTGGAATTGGATTCTACGCGAACACGCCAGATGCACAATGCCCATTCGCCCGATTTGCGACCCACTTAAAATCGACGCCCTTCGCACCCGATTGTGGTAGACATTACCCGCACTAACATCACGGACGCGCGATCCAAGCTCTTTACTTTTAGGACTTTACGAATTGGCATCCCCTTTGCACTTGCTTAGCGATATTCCAATGCAACTCACACAGGAGTAAACGATATGAGTATTCGCCTAAGCCTAGCCTTGCTGACCGTCGCGCTTCTGCCAGGTCTTGCTCTTGCCAATCCTTGGAAGAGCAAGACCATGGTGGGGCATGAATATCCTTCCACTTCGTTTGACCGCACGCGGATCGTGCATGAAGTCGTGAGCGATGGGGATGATCTGCAAACCGCCGCTCAGGACTGGTACGAAGATTACTACAACGGTTACGACGACGACGTTTACATTCATGGTGCATACCACGCCCCAGTGGCCGTCACCGCCGCACCGGCCGCCGTTGTGATTCATAAGGATCACCATCATCACCGCGTCGCCGAGTTGGAAGCCGCCCTGGCACGTGATGTCGCCGCTCGTAAGGCCCTGCAGGCCGAGATCCGCGAGCTGCGTGCCGAGCATCTGAAGTATGAAATGATGCTTGAGAAGGAGATCCGAGAGCGAGAGCTGGTCAACTATGACGAGATCACGCCACCAACGCCTCCGGCTCCGCCGTTCCACTCGGTTAAGATCGATCGATAATCGGCACGAATGAAAAGAGCGGAAAGCCATGCCTACGGAAACGAGGCATGGCTTTTTTCGTTTCGAAGCAGGTGGTCGCCTAATAACCGAATTGTTTGCCTGGCGACCGCTGACGCATCATAATCAGCGAGTTCCTCGTCTTTTGACCCCATGCCTGCAAGGAGGCTCCCATGACTGGACGTATATTGCTGTCGATAAGCTTCTGTATCTTGCTTACGGGAACAGCCCACGCTGCCGAGTCGGTCGAAAAGCCATCGATCGAGCAACTGTTTGCCGGCACACCGGTCATCTCGCCAAAGGTGGAAGACATCCAGCAGTTCTCGTTCTCGTTCGAAATCACGGCCAACGAAGCAACGGTCCTGCGAGGGCACTACTATTGGCAGCGCGGCGAGCCAGGTGGCTTCTACTTTTCCACCGACGAGCACGAAGCACCGGTCTGGTTTGTGGCGAATGAGACGGCCATGCTGTTTGACATTGTCGAGCAAGAGCTCGCTTTGATTCCCCACGCCCAGCCGTTCGTGAAGTTTGGAATCGAAGGAGACAGAGTAAGCTTCAACTACGGCATTGAGTTTGTAGATCACGAGGAGATCACTACCCTCAACATACAATCCTTTTCAAAAACCCTGGCGGAAAGCCAATCGCTCACGCGAAACGGAGCAGGCAACTGGGTCGTTCAAGCCGATTCTTCTACGGGCAAGTCGGTCTGGAAGATGACCTTCGCTGCCAGGCCTCCGTACGCGCCTCGAGAGATCGTTAGCCATACACGGCAAGGCGACAAAAATATCGCGATGCGTTTCACCCATATTCGTGTGAACGAGCCGCCTGACAATCCATGGCCGCAAATGCCCCTGAAAGATCAGTGGCCGGACGGCCTGACTCCCAGGAACGCACCCAGCGCCGATGGAGAAGACACCTCCGATTGGATATCCCGAGCCTTCCGCATTCTGACAACGCACATGGCGATCGATAACGAGGCGATACGCAACCCGGTATTACGTGGCAATCTCAACTGGGATCAAATCCGCCAAATCCGCGACCACTACGGGCCGCGTCTGCGGCATCTGATTGGGTTTCATGAACCGGTGGAGTAGGGCGGGGCGGCGGCGTGGCATTCTTTCGTGGAAGAAATCTGGCAGAACCCAGACGTTTCCAGACAATTAAAGGTAATAGCCGACTGCCGGAACTCATGATTTAGGGAATGGTTCGTGGATACCTGTTCAGAATTCTATTACTACGTCACCTCGATGCCTGCGTATGACCGTCAACGATTGGCACTCAGAGGCTTAAATTTTCACAGCCGATTTATCTGGAATCTTGACGATCAGTTGAAGCGACCACTATGGGGCCTAAACCAGGAGCAAAAGATTTCCTTAACGTCTCTGGTTGGCGAAGTTCATACGAAGAACGGTCGTTGGGTTATTACGCTACCCAAGGCCATCGAAATCGACGTACCTTTTCTACTTTGCAACGATCCAAACGTTCGCTGGGTGTACTCTGGTTCGTTTAGCTTGCTGTCGGAGGATATCCCGATACCGGAATTGGAATTAGCCGACAAGCCGTTGCCGTTAGTGTCCCATTCATGGATCGGTGTGGCGGGTGACACCGAGAGCGGATTAGTCCTTGATGCATATTCCGACACGGATATCGACTTGCAGCAAACCTACCCGGCATACAGCCCAGAATGGGATAACAGTTTTGAGGACGAGGACATTTACTCATTTCAGGTGTCTTTTCCATAAGCGTGAGTTCATCACCAAGTCACTCGCAAAGCAGAAATGCCAAAAGAAGTGCTTTTACTTGCGTGATCACGCGATCAGGACGGCATTTTAAGAAGGGGCTTCAGACGTTTCCGCACCGCGGTCGGGTTCTGGCGTCAGCCATTTCTCATACACCAGCTTGCTGCCAGGCACTCCCTTGACACGTTTGATGGGCATCAAATTCAGCGCCGCGAGTTCTTTGGCCAGCTTGTCGTAGTAGTCGCACGAGTAGCAGATCAGCAGTGGGTACCAATTCCGCTGGCTCTCGTCGCGCAGGACCAGAACTAACTCCGAGACGTTGTTCTCGAGGCTGAATTCCTCTTCATCCGGCATATCGTTGCGAACCTGAAGATGATCGACCTCGTCAAAGGGCACGGAAAGATTGAACTTGGGAACGTGGACTATTCGCTCGACGCGATCGATCAACAGCGGCGGGCCATCGCTTTGGGCGGAGCGGTACGAATAGTAGATGACCGTGGTGATCAAAGTACAAATAAAAATGGCAAACAGGCTAAAAAAGAGCACGACCCACCAGCGCTGGTCGGGCTCGCCCCAAAGTACCACCGGCACGGCCATCACGCCGCAGAAGATGATGAACAGACCGCAGAACACGCCGATGCCTCTCCATGGCACTGCCATCGGAGTCAGAATCACTTCTTTCTCCGTCACCGTTAAGTTCCACGGGTGAACGACGAAAGGGACAGGCTCTTTGACAATGGCGTATCTCGAGCGTTGCTTGGCCGTTAAGGACATACAGATTCCCGCAAGTGCCTTGGGTGACGGGCAGCGTTCGGCCGACAAACCAACCATACGAACTGCATCATACGATCGGCACGTTGCGGTTGCCCAGACATTCCATTTCATCCACGACGACAGGTCAATAATTGTACCAGATGATCACGACGTGATCTCCGTAGTGCTTTTCAAGCCGCTGGGCCGCCAACGCAACATCCGCGAAGAGATACACCAAAGAGAACTACGAACGTTTCGTCCTGCTCAAAGCATCGACTTGATATCCGATACCAGCGTCGGAAAGACAAACGGCATCGCCTTGAGATCCGCGATCGTCGCTTTCATCTTCATGGCGAATGCGAAGACGTTGATCAGCTCGGCCGCTTCGGGCCCCAGCAGGTGGGCTCCGACGATCTGGTCGGTGTGCTTATCGATCAACACCTTATACATCGCGTGCGTCTCGCCGACCTTTTTCATCGAGCTGAAGTGGGACCAGTCGTCATGGTTGACCTTCACGTCGAGCTGCGATTCGTTGGCCTCTGCCTGCGTCATTCCCACGGATGCGAGCGATGGAACCGTGTAGACAGCCCGGGGGACCGGTGGGGTCTCGTGCTTGACCAAGTTGCCTTCCAATAGGCTGTTGGCCACGGCAATACCCTGTGAGTTGGCGATGGGCGTCAGGGCCGGCAAGCCGCTGGCGACCACATCACCGGCGGCGTACACCGCGGTATTGGTTGGGCTTTGCAGGAAGTCATTGACCGTGATTCCCTTGTCGCTGTACTCGATGCCTGCGGCTTCGAGATTCAAGCCATTCACGTTGGCAACGCGGCCGGCCGAGTGCACGACCAGATCGGTCTCACGGCTTTGGATACCGTTATCTCCTAATGTCGAGACGTGAAAGTTGCCGTCATCATCGCGCTCGACCTTCGTGACCTCGGTATGCGTTTGGACATCGATCCCAATCTTTTCCGAGCAGTCGATCAGGTGGCGCACCAGGTCGCGATCGAAGCTGGCCAACGGCTCGCCATAGTCGACGATCGTAACCTTCGTGCCGGCCCTCGCCGCGACGTGCGCGAACTCGAAGCCGATGTAACCGCCGCCTACCAGCGTGATGCGACCTGGCAGGTAGTCGAGGTCCAGAAAACGATCGCTATCGGTGAGATATTCACTCCCCTCGAAAGACAGCGCGCGGGGCACCGCGCCGGTGGCAATCACGATGTGATTTGCTTGGATCGTGCGATCCCCAACCTCAATCGTTGTTGGGCCGGTGAATCGTGGCTTTGCCTGGATGATTTCGATGCCCAGCTCGGTATACGAACTTCGCCTGTTTTCCGTAACCGGTTCGGTGAATGTTCGTTTGAAGTTGACGAGGTCTGGCCAGTGAATTTCAGCCGCCCCAAGACTTGTTCCGTTGCCGGCCATGCGATGCGCTCGATCGACCAGTTCGGCGGCTCGGACAATGACTTTTTTGGGATTGCAGCCATGCAGCGCACAGGTACCACCGACAGGATTCGGATCGACCACGGCTATCTTCCAGCCTGATTGAGCACAACGGGTCGCCACTCGGCTGGCGGCTGGGCCACTCCCGAGAATGATTAGATCAAATAAGTTAGGCAAAGCAGGCACCTTCTCAAAGCACTCGATATCTATCCGAGTTGATCAGGCCCTTGCTGATTTTCACCATGCGTGCACGCACCGCGACCAATCTGAGCGGAAAACGAACAGCGCAATCGATTCCTTCTTCGATCCGATCAACGGTTTTCATAGTTCGCAAATCGTGGGCCAGACGCAGCGGGCAGACGGTTAAGAAAAGAAGAAGAGCGCAGCGTCATCACCCTCATGGTGTACAGCGAGAAGGTTGTCGAGGTAAAGTTGCCAAGAATATGGCTGCCACATCCACATTTGCGTACGCATGGCGATGGGATCCTGGGAACGCTTTAGGCATGCCAAGCTGCGCGCCGAAAACCTCCCTTTGACGACTCTTCTCGAATTGACCTATATCTATTTTCGCGGATAACGCGTATACTTCGTGCGGTTGGTCTGTCGATCGTGATTACGCTTTCACCCCTTAATCAAGGGTTGGTCCCCGACGCTCTTTCGCCTGTCCCGCCTGGTAGGTCGTGCTGACGACCACCTTCTTTTTTCTTTCGGGACGCGGCTTTGTGCCACTGCCTGGTACTCATTGGGAGCTCAAACTTTGGGTAAAAAACTGTACTGCGGAAATCTTAATTACGATGTCAGCAGCTCGGACCTGGAACAAATGTTCGGCCAATACGGCATGGTCGAAAGCGCACAGGTCATCACCGATCGCGACACCGGTCGCAGCAAAGGCTTCGGATTCGTCGAAATGAATTCGGACGCCGAAGCACAAGCAGCCATTGATGGCCTGAATGAGTCGATGCAGGGCGGACGTGCCTTGACCGTCAACGAAGCCAAACCTCGCGAAAACCGCGGTGGTGGCGGCGGCGGTGGCCGTGGTTACGGTGGTGGTGGCGGTCGACGCTACTAATCGCATATCCGTGCGATTCCGCTGAATCTACTTCAAGATCCAAGCGATCATTTTGATGGCGTTTGCGTTGTGTGGGAGTACGCGCGCAGACGCCATTTTTCTTGTAACACCTATTGAGGGATCATGGCCAAAAATCAAAACACCATCGAAAAGCGTCGTCGAGAGATGGAAAAGAAACGTAAGGCCGAAGAGAAACGAGAACGGAAGCGAGTCAAAAAGGATCAATCTACCACCTAAGACAATCACGACTTAGTCAACATTGCCTGCGTGCATCTGGAAATGGACTGAAGGTCGCGCTACTGCTCATCCACTCTATCGCGAGACCATCAGTATGCTGTCACCCGCCGAACAACGAGTCATGAAAACCTTCCGTATGTTCTACATGGAGGCCGGCGAGATGCTCTGCTTCAATGGTCCTGACCTGGTGACCAAGACGCCAGCGCTGGACAGTCTCGTCCACAAGAAGTTTCTCACACGAGAAAAGTTCTATGGTGCCTTCTCGCTAACCAGGGCTGGCTACAGCGAAATGCGAAGTGCAACCTGACACACGTAGTTGCTTGTGCCATTGGCTGCATGTCGCGGTAGCGTCTCGCACGAACATCGCTTGCTCGTCAGCTATCTCACTGCGTGAATCTGGCTTCGCTATGTCCTTTCCGGTTACTATGGAAGTACATCAGCTGCCAGTACTCCCCTAATCCTGTGAGTCATCTCATGATCTACCAGGCTTCTCGCATCCTCTTGGTTGCCGCGATTCTGCTGAGTACCGTCACCACCGCGTTTTCCGACGAGCCGAACGTGACGAATCAATGGATGATTCAAACGACCATCCAGTCCTGCGGTCTCGCCACCGCCGAAAGCGTGCAGCGCGATGTTGAGGGGCTAACTGCCAAGCAGGCCCAAAAGCTCAGCGATCTACACGAACACTGGGAGGACAAGGTCAAGAACTTTCGTAAAGCCAACCGCAAGCCGACCGATGAACAGGTCACCAAGCTTTACGACGATCTGACCGCCGATATCCTGAGCATCATCAAAAAACCACAACTCGCTCGGCTCCAGCAGATCCAGTTCCAGTGCGACGGCCCAGCCAAGGTAGCGGTGATGCACCCAGCCAACGGTGTTATTTTCGGCCTGAGTGAGGAAGTTCAGGGAAAGATCTTCATGCTTGAAATGAAGTATCAGCACGAGCTTGCCGACGCCTCGATGAAGAGCATTTCGCTCAACGCTCCTAAACGACAAACGGATCCGCCCGAAATCATGAAGCTTCGCCAAGACCGCAACAACGAAGCACTCGACCTGATGACCCAGCCCCAGCGCGATGCCTGGGAGAAGCTGATCGGAGACCCCTTCGCGGGTCCCTTACGAGATGCCAAAGGAAAACGTGTTCATCCGAAGGTGATTTCGCTACCATAAGAAGTAAGTCCACGACAGGCACTGGATCATCATCGACCTAAGGAGTAGCACAACCATGAGCAACAAAGCCTTGTCAATCTACATGGACGATCACTACGCGATGCTCTGTGGTGAAGTGGAACTCGCCAACCGCGTGGCGAGCGAGAACCAGCAGAACGACCTGGGTCCGTACCTCACGAAGTTCGCCCAAGAGTTGGATTCGCAGCGGAACCTGCTTCAGGCCCTGCTGGCCACGCAAGGAGAAAGCCCCAGCACCGCCAAGCAAGCACTCACTTGGGTCGCCGAAAAGATCGGCCGGCTCAAACCGAACGACGGCTGGAGCGAGTACACCAATCTGGCTCGCGTCTTGGAGTTGGAAGTCCTGATCTCGGCCACTCAGGCCCGCGTGCTCATGTGGAAAACGCTGGACCGCGTACTCACCGACCAAGAAGCAGACAAAGACAAAGTGGAGAGCGCCGAGCACGATTCCGAGAAGCAGCTCAAGTCACTGAAGAAGTTCCACAAAGAAGCCGAACAACAGGCATTTCCGGTGCCGGAAGAATAACCACTGGCGTGCGTTTTACCCCGGTTTTTAGGGCTCTAAAACAATCTTGCGCGCGCACTATCCTAAAGCACCGTCAGGCTGGTATACCTATATCTCACGCGGGGACGCTTTCTCCGCCGGCGTATCTTTGACGGCCGAATAGCGGCTCACTATTTCTCTCAAACGCGGCTGCGTTTGTCTTGCTGGTGAGCCCTTCGTTTCTTGCTTTGCAATTGCCGGTCTGCAGAGCAGGGGACCTTCTCGGCAGCGTCTTCTTCTTTCCTTACCCATGACCTGCCCCCTTCAACCGCGTCCATTCGGTAAATTAGTTATTTGCTGAGTGAATGCCCATTTGAAGGGAGATTTCTAATGCCTAGAAGACGATTCACGCCGGAGCAGATTATCCAGCATCTCCGCGAAGCAGAGGTGCTTCTTTCTCAGGACAAGACGATTGCCCAGGCCTGCAAGGCGATCGGCGTCACGGAGCAGACGTACTACCGTTGGCGGAAGGAGTACGGTGGCATTCGTACGGACCAAGCCAAGCGGTTAAAAGATCTGGAGAAAGAGAACGCTCGACTGAAGAGACTCCTGGCGGATGCCGAGCTTGACAAGGCGATCCTTAAGGAGGCCGCTTCGGGAAACTTCTGAGCCCGGACAAGCGACGGCGAATCGTCGAGCACGTGCGAGACGCCTTGGGACGCGCGCGAGTCTCGGAACGGCGGGCTTGTCGCGTGCTTGGGCAGCCGCGTTCCACGCAGCGCCGTGCTCGCTGGATTCCCGATGACGAACCTCGCCTGGTCCGGGAGATGATTGAGCTGGCCGAACAGTACGGTCGCTACGGCTATCGGCGAATTACCGAGATGTTGCGACGGAAAGGTTGGCAGGTGAACCATAAACGCATCGAGCGACTATGGCGTCGTGAAGGGCTGAAAGTACCGCAAAGGCAGCCTAAACGACGTCGCCTGTGGTTGAACGATGGTTCGTGTGTTCGCCTGCGGCCGAGTCAACGCGATGAGGTCTGGAGCTATGACTTCGTGCATCACCGAACGCACGATGGTCGAGCCTTCCGGATGCTGACACTGATCGATGAATACACACGTGAGTGCCTGGCGATCGACGTGGCCCGACAACTAACCAGTGAGGACGTCTTGGAGCGGCTTAGTGACCTGTTTGTTCGCCGAGGCGTGCCGGACTTCATCCGGAGCGACAACGGCTCAGAGTTCACCGCCACAAAGGTGCGTGACTGGCTGGAACGAGTCGAGGTGAACACCTTGTACATTGAACCAGGCAGCCCGTGGGAGAATGGCTATATCGAATCCTTCAACGGGAAGTTACGCGATGAACTGCTCGATCGAGAGCTCTTAGACACGCTCCTGGAGGCAAAAGTGTTGATCGAACGATGGCGCGTCGAGTACAACACGGTACGCCCGCACAGTTCGCTGGGGTACCGTCCACCGGCACCGGAGGCAATTCTTCCAGGGGAAGCTGCTTCCGCTACGCTCCAGCACCTTCCCCTGGAAGAATCCTTGAAAACTACAACTTAAAGACTGGTTTCATTCGTGGGGGCAGGTCAGTTTGTGATGAAAGCAGCAGTAGGATTCCGAGATGGAGAACTTTCAGTTGTCTGGTCAACCATCGCCGCGAACGTTTCTTTAGACGGGCTGACCGATGGCCTGATCGTCGACGCGGCGGCGGCCGAGGACGCCTTGGCTGCGTATGACGCGGCCAAGGGAACCAATCTCGCGGTGGTCAAAGCAAAGCGACAGGAGGTCCTCGAAGGCTACACGACTGCGATGGCTGCTGGTTACGATACCGGCCTGGGCTTTTCCCTGAAGCTGGGAGAAGAAGACCAACGCTTGCTGTTCGACTATCAGCAGCGACTTCTCCGACAACTCAGCCAGCCATCGCCCGAGGTGACGCTGGCCGATATTCGGGTGGTCAAAGGAACCGACGACGCCTGGCATCTGGCCACGGTCGAGCAAATCATCGCCACGATCGACGGCGGGGCAGGGCATGTCGAACGCTTGAACGGAGCCTACGCCGGCTACGAAGCCATGCTGGCGGCAGGGGTGGTAGATTTCGAGGTGGACTTCTTGGAGTAGCCGAGAAGGAAAACGCATCACGCAGGCTGGCTTGCGATCAGCCTGCGTGACCAAGAGAAACCAGTTGTCTGTTTACTCTTCGACCAGCGTCCAATCATTCGGCACTTCAGGGAAGGTAGCAGGCCCGCGTAGGTCTTCGCTTTCCATCGCCTCTTCCAGGCCAAATTCCGAATCAAGCATTTGGTACTTGAGCTTTTCGTCGGTGACTTCTTCCAGCAGCAGGAAGTAGATCAGTTCGGGGTTCTCTTTGTCTTGCTCGTAGATCACGCGGCCTTCGGACTTCCAATGATAGGCCTCTTCGGTTTGGAGATATTCCTTTTCCTCGGAATACATATCGACAGCATTATGTTTCACGACGCCCCCAGGCTGGCGTTCATATTCGTAGTACGACTCAAACCCTTCCTCTTTGAATTCGCCGTGGAATTTCCCGAGGATGAGTTCGTCTTGTTTGGGAAACGGCTCGGCAGTGCGTGCGGCTTCGTAGAGGGTTTTGGCTTCCCCTTTCAGCTTGGCCGCCGTCGTAGCAATGGCATCCTCAAGAGAAAGCTTGGATCGGCCGGGTCCAGCGGTTGGCTCGGAAGTCCCACAGCCTGCGAGGCCTAAGCATGCAATCATCGCGACAAGGGTGAACAGACGTTGAATAATCATGGGGGGCTCCGATAGTACTTCGCCAAAACGCTAAGAATGCCGATAAGAAAACGCTAGGTGGTCACGAAAATGACCTAGCTTGAATTGGCCGCATTCTAGCAACACATTTTCGCAAGTACCACAAGGTTTCTTCCTAGGCGTGTCGATGCGTTCAGGGCAAACGCCACGGAGACATTACGCCGGCTCCATAGCCTCTTCTTCGTTCTCACCACGCGACTGGTAATAGTTCAATCCAAGCCGAATCACAAGTGGCACGATGCCCATCGCCGCGATGCCCAGCATCAGCTGCCACGACAGGACCGACGAGATTCCCTTGTCCGCGATCGTTTGCAGACTCGGTAGCGAGCCGCCGATCCAGACAAAAATGATCAACACGGGAAGCATGCTCAGTTGGCTAACCCAAAAGAACGTTCGCAGGCTGATCGGTGAGAGCCCCATGACCAGGTTGACCAGGACGAAGGGGATTTGAGGGATCAGACGCGAGATGAACAGATAGAAGGCCGCGCTATCTTCCAGTTCCGACTGAAACTTCTCCATCGTGCTTCCCAGCCAGTTTTCCATTCGTTCGCGGAAGAAGTAACGGCTGGTCATGAAGGTCAAAGCGGCACCCAGACTGGAACCGACACTGGACAAAATTAGCGCAGGGATGAAGTCGAAGAACCAACCCACCACAATCGTCATCAAGGCGGCCAGTGGTAAACCGCTCGCGAACCCAATGGTGTAAAGCACAAAGACGATGCCATACAGCAAGTAAGGGTGATTCGACTGAAAGGCCCGCAGTTCTCCTTCGTGACTGGCCAAGCTCTCGAGCGAGAAACACTCGGAACATTGCCAAACGCCGACGATAACTAAGAGGGCCACGCCAGCGACCCACGCGGCACGAAAGGCCCACGTTTTCAGCCAAGGGTTTGATTCGATTTGTCGCGGCGAATGCAATTGATCGCGCGCTTCTGCGTCGAGTTGGTTTGGTGCCGTTTCCATGCGATTACCTTGAGGTTGAGGGCTTTTTGCCCGCGGATAACCCCTAAACAGCAATCGCCATGCCGTAGCGACCGATTAACGAGAGTTGATTCATATCGCTGGTCTGCGTAGACAGCGCGATGGAGCGGCTGATTCACGCGATTTCACCCCTATTTGTCGGGCGAATCTCGCTGAAAGGACCGCTATTGTGCAGAAAAGAAGCAAACCCCGACTTTCCGTTTGACCCCCTGGAAATAGTGACCTATCTGTTTCGATGGTGCTTTACTGACCGCCCCTTGTCTCGAGTAAGAATTATGCGTCGCCCGAAAAAGAAAAAACGGAGGGGTTCTGTAGTAGTCGAGTTCGCTCTGCTGCTGCCGTTCCTGATATTAATCTTTGTTATCGGAGCGGATTGGTGTCGTATCTACTACGCGGCACACACGGTTCAAGACGCTGCTCGAACCGGGGCTCTGGGTGCCAGTGGCATTGCTTATCAAGAACACTTTCTGACTGAAGCTCAACGTCAACATCGTGGTACCGAGGAAGCACTTCGGGATAGCGATAACTTGAGTCCTAAGCTGAATCCTGGCGATGTCGTCGTCGTCACTTCGGACTCGGAAGTCTCCGTCACCGTTACCTACAACTTTGAAACGCTGACGCAATGGCCTGGGATTTCGGGGCCGATTGAAATACGCCGTACCGTCAGAATGCCTGTACTTCCCTCAAGTAGTTAGCTTGAGAAAGTGCCCCACACATTCCTTAGCCACCACGGGACTAGTCCTACGATGACCTGCAAAACCCGCGTAGCCAGATTTGGAAGATCACGACGACGATCAGATCGGAGCGGGGCTACACTGATCGAATTCGCGATTGTTGGACCGACTCTCTTCCTCTTGCTGTTTGGTTTCCTCATCCTGACTTTGGGAGTTTACCGCTATCAGCAAGTCGCCTACCTGGCACGCCATGGTGCTCGTTATGCATCGACCCACGGTGCCCAGTACCGCGCCGACAACCGACTGCCGTCAGGCGACACTGCGACATGGATTGAAGATATTCGGACTAATGGCGTGCTGCCTCGAAGTTCCGGCCTCGTGCCGGACCTGGTTACCGTCGATGCCGACTGGAGTTCTGGCGATAACACATCGAATACCGACTCCGGTAAGACGGGTGATTTCAACAAAGTCGTTCAGAATACCGTCACCGTAACCGTTACTTACACCTGGCTACCCGAGGCCTATCTCGCTGGACCGATCAGCTTATCCAGCAACGCCACGGTAGCCATGTCTTACTAGCTTATACTTGAGGATTCCCATGTTTCCCGCAAACTCCCCAGTTCGCAATTCCGGCAAAGTAGCCGTCATGGTAGCGGTCATGCTACCCACGGCATTGATTCCCATTTTGGCCATTGGCGTCGATGGTGGGAACTTGATGAACGATCAGCGCGAGGTCCAATCCGCTGTGGATGCCGCGGCGCTGCAAGCGGCAACTCGCCTGTTCATTGATAATCCAGATCATGTTGGAAACACGAAGCCAGTACCCCAAACGAGCAACGCATTGGCGGAAGCCATAGCACGTCTCGAAGACCATGGCATGATGTCCGATAACTGCAAAGTTCGGACGGTCAACATTCCGGCCACCTCCACTAACGAACGCGTCGACGGAGCGCCAGGCACCGTCGAAGTCGAAGTCCAATACCAACAGGCCCGATATTTCTCTCGCATCTGGGGTGGTGACGATTTGATTGTCACCGCACGGTCGGTCGCCCGAGTTCGCAACTTCTCGCAGGGCGTGGGCATCCTCGTTCTAGAAGAACACGACAACAAAGCATTTTACGGCCGTGGTAGTGGAAAGCTACTGGTCAAAGATGGCAATGTCACCGTGAATTCTGATGGTGCCACCGCCGCTCAGACTGACGGTACGACGGTCGTTCTCGGTGCCACCGGTTTTGATGTCACCGGAGGTTATACCGGCGAAGGCTACTATCTAACGCCCTATCCAACCGCAGGCCCAGCCACTCCGTTTACAGGTTCAGTTCCTGTTCCCGATCCACTCCGCGACCTGCCCGAGCCAAGCCCCTCGACGCTGATACCCCAAACCGCGCCGGCAAATGAAGGCCCAAGAGATAGCACCATTGAGCTTGAGCCCGGTTACTATTCTGATCGGCTCTTCTACGACGGTCCTCGTAACATCTTCCTGAAGCCAGGGCTGTACTATTTGGAAGAAGGCATTGGCTTCCAGGGCCAGGTATCGGTCTACGGCGAAGGGGTCACCCTGTTCAGCGCTGGTAGCGGCGACAACAACATCAACATCGGGGGTAGTGGTGCGTGGAACCTCACCGCGCCCACAAGTGGCACCTACGAAGGCATTGTCATTTTTCAATCACGCAATACTGCCGACCCCGAAACCACCAGTATCATTCGTGGTAACGGCGAGGCAGGCCTGACGGGCATTGTGTACACCCCCACAACGAAAACGACGCTGACCGGGGGCGGTGAGCAATACCTCGAAGCACGATTCATCACGCGTACCTTCGAGATCAATGGTTCCGGGACCTTCATCATCGACTACCCAGCGACCAAGCCAGATCGCTTGCCCAGCATCGAGTTGGTCGAGTAAGTTCGACCTAGTCGAACGTAAGACGTGCTCCAATTGCCGGCGCAGCATCTTCCGCGGCGACCGGCAAGGCACGAATGGCCCAGCTTACTGACGGTCCAGCAAGATCGGCATCGAGATGATCAGGCCGGCCGTGCGGTCCTCGGTATCTTTCCGGTTCCGCACGTGGCATTTCAGACATTGCGATGCCAGGCGAATAGGGCCAGCGAAGCGATAGGTATCCTTTTCAACCGCATCCAGGTACGGCTTCCGATCGGCCAGTGCTTTAACAGCCGCTTTCTCAAACGCCCCCTCCGGCTTGTGGTCGACATTCACCACGTCAGTTTCGACGACCAGCCACTTCAAGTGCACGTTGTAGCTCTCTTCGAGTGACTGAAACACGTCCTCCATCGAGGCCGACGGAATCACGCGCGATTCGTCTTCCAGAAAGAAGTCGCGATGCACGACTTGGAGTGTCCCGTGAATGGTCTCGTGCAAGAGCATGGCCCGAGCCCTGGCTTCGGCCTGTGATGTTGGAGCCGAGATCTCAGGCGGGTCTGCCTGACCAAGAGATGTTGCCAACAGTATTACGACAAGGGGTAGTGCCGTTCGCAGATGGCGTGCTGCGTTCTTGATCCAGATATCGCCCTGTACGCGGGACAGGCTAGGCATCGATGACTTTCCGTAGGGGAGTTGCTGAGGCGGGAAGGTAGTGGCAACCGCGTGGGCTGGCCGATCTCACTCTTCATCATACCCACCCGGCACCGAGTCCCGAAGCGTCCGCACTAGCAGTTATGTTTGACACTCGTGGAAGCTCCCACAGTTCGATTGGCAGCTTGGAAATCGCGCCCTATCCTCCGGTTCCATGCCCGTTGCGGAAAAGCAATCAGCAGTCGTGAGTTCTGTTGTGCACTTTTCGCAGTTTGGTGGGAGGTAAACAAACGGCAACGGGATCGGCAAAACGACCTCCGCGGAGCGTGTGCTCCCGTAGGCGTGCTGGTTGTAGCGAAACGGATCGGAATGGTAGCCGCGATCGCGGTACAGCATCGCCTGACCGGGCGGGAGCTCGGAGGCCTGGTTGGAAGAGTCGTCTTGATTCAACACAGTGCGCCCCAACGACCATGGGTTCGTTCTTCAGATTTTCGGCTGAAATTTGGGCTGAAAGATCGGTGACCCTCGCCCGTTTTGCACATAACTATTAGGCCCACTTTCTCCTGATCACGCGAGTGTTATGCCGCGAGCATTGCTCTACGATCGCTCCGACAACGGCACCTTATAAACCACTGGCGATATGATTTACCGGGGTAGCAGTGACGATCATTCCAATCGATTCAACCTCCTAAAGTGTATCTGTCGCCACCCGTTGGGACGATCCATGTAAGAATGAGCGCAATCCCCCCATACGACTAACGTTTTTGAGCCCAATACGCCAGTTTTTCGACAAGATTCTCAGCTTGACAGTATTCCCTTGCGAAGTAATATCGTTTTCTCTTTCTTCTCCTTTTCTTTCTTACAGTCCTCGCGGAGGTATATCTCATGACGATCCGAAACAGGTCTCATAAAGGTTTCACTCTAGTTGAGTTGTTGGTGGTCATTGCCATTATTGGCGTTCTCATCGCCTTGCTACTGCCAGCCGTCCAACAGGCCCGAGAAGCGGCCCGCCGAATTACTTGCACCAATAAGCTGAAACAGATCGGCTTGGCGATGCACAACTACCACGACACGTTTGGCTCGTTTGCCCCAGCAGCGGTCTGCCTGGCCGGCCCAGGAAACTACTGCGGCGGTTCGGCAAGCGACGACCCGAACGAATATTCTCAGCATTGTCGACACGGCTCAGAAAATGCCGGCCGGCGAAGCGACTTCCTTCATGGAAGAACAGATCCCGACCTTCGAAGAATATGTCGCCGATCCTGAATCTCCCTACGCGGATCTCTACAAGCAGATCCTCGAACAGGCAAAATCGGCGGCGTCCGGTCAGGACGTGAGTAACTCACTGAAGGAAATCAAGGATCTCGCAGGACAACTGCCTGCGAAGAATCCTTAAAGGAATTCTCCAGCGGGACTGGCAAGCACGCCGTCCCGCTTTGGCTGGGCAACGCCTCAGCACTCTTCCATGGGACATGGCGGCGCGAACGTCAGGACTTTGTTCGCTTGATCTACTCTTGGCCGACTCAATAAATCGTGTAGCGGATCAATGCTAGACCGTGATAGGGTCCTCCGCTTACCATGATGGTAATTGTCAGGCACCTTTTCTTGCTGAGTTCGTCATGCGCCCCATGAACTTCTTCTACCGCTGTGCTACGCACTGGCTGATCGCGCCGTGTGTGCTTTTGACCTTCGTCGGTTGCGTTGATGAGACGCTGCCCCCCCAAGCCCAGCCCCCGGCAGCTAGTCCAGCAATGACACAAGTCCCGGAAAAAACCGAAGCAACACTGCCCGATAACCCCCTAAGGAATCTACCGCCAACCGTTGCCGACGCCTGGAAGTCAGCCGGGGCGACGCAGTTTGCCTGGATGAGTCTTTCAGAGTGGGGCAGCGTAGGTGTCATTCCCGATTCCTACGCGACAGCAGACGACCTGCCAGTTTTCGTCTTCGAACAAGGGTGGCTTGCGAACCCTCAGCAACCGTTACCTGATCCTGGCTTCGAGTACGGCGTGGCATTTTCTGAATCGGAAACCTTGCCTGACTCTCTCGGTCCATTTCTCGAATACGCCCCCTTGGATAATTGTGTCGCTGTACGTTTATGGGGAAACGTAGCAAGCAAATCATCGGTTGAGAAACTCGATCGCCTGACCAACTTGCACAGCTTGGCGTTTAGCGAGGTGCGCGAGCCCGATGAATTCCTGAAATCGGTTGACCAGTTGAAACAGTTGACTCGGCTAGAAGTCTCGAGCGTGAACAAAAGCAACCTGACCGATGCCGGCCTAGCGGAGTTAGAGGGCCTCGACAATATTGAGTGGCTTTGCCTGACTGGAGGACGCATTACCGATGCCGGGATGCACGTCATACCATCGCTAACACGTCTCCAGGGATTGCATCTATATCGGACCGATATTGGAATCGGCTCTATTGACGATTTGCTGGAATTAAAGGATCTGAAGTATCTCGACGTAAGAGGAACATTCATCCGTGACGAGGGAGGTCAGCTACCGCAAATGACGCAACTCCAGAAGTTACGCCTACAAGCGAGTTTCGACAAGCAAGAACTTGAGAAGGTAAAAGAAGCACTTCCAGACTGCGAGATCATACTGAAGTGAACTTGAGTTGCGATTGAAGTGGTGTCGACAGCGTTGCTCTCAGCCCAGTGGGTTGGGCCGCGTGTCGATGAAATTTCAGAATCGAGATGTCCCTCGTTACATCGTCTGACGCGTTTATGTACAGGAAAGAAGTACCTCGTTTGTCGCCAAAGACCAACTACGCTTGGTGAAATATCATGAACTATCGCATCGTATTTCCGCTATTGAGCCTAGGTGGAATACTTGTGGGACTTCTCGTTATGCTGTCGCCATTTTTTGTCACTGGCGGCTATGTCGGCTTGGAGAAAGGGGTTCAACCAGGAAGCGTCGAACATCTCCTGTCGAGTGGCATGTCGATTCTACTCGGCTTGGCAATCATGGTCGGCTCCGGCGTATGCGCCGTAATTTTGGGTGTGATTTTCGGAATACAAGCCGCTTCACGCCAAGACGTCACACCGCCGGTACAGGATAATTCAGACCCTTCCGATTCGTGAACGCGCAGGCTGAGACAGCCTCAGCCAACGACCTATGAATTACCCCTTCAGCTTGCCAGCGGTCGTCTCGGCCTGGAGGTCGGCGATCATCTCGAGCGTGGCGTCTTCTACCGCGCGTTGCCATTGGGTCGGCTCGTACTTCGATGCGTACGGTTCACGCGAGTAGGCGAAGATGATCCCGCGGCTGTTGTTCACGATCGCTCCGAGGCCCGCTTCGTTGAAACCGCCGGCGACGTCTTTTGCGCCGCCCCCTTGGCTGCCGTAGCCGGGGACCAGGAACCAGGTGCTGGGCATGGCTTCACGCAATTCGGTCAGCTGATCGGGATACGTCGCACCAACGACCGCACCCACGGCGCCCAGGCCGCACTCGCCGATCGTTTGCTTGGCCAGGCCTTCGACATAAGCGCCCACGTGACGATAGATCGGCTGGCCATCAACGACCAGGTCTTGCAGCATCTTGCCGCCGGGGTTGGAGGTCTTCACCAGGCAGAAGAGGCCGGCATCGTTCGCCGTGGCCGTTTCGACAAACGGCGTCAGGCTATCGTCACCCAGGTAAGGGCTGATCGTCAGGCAGTCGGCTTGCCAAGGGCTGTTGGCCCCGAGCATCCCTTTGGCGTAGGCGGTTGCGGTCGAGCCGATGTCGTTTCGCTTGGCATCCAGAATGACCAGCAGGCCTTTCTGGCGGGCGTACTGGATCACTTCGGCAAGCACGATCATGCCGGCCGGTCCCAGCTCTTCAAAGAAGGCGGACTGCGGCTTGACGGCTGGCACGTGCTGACAGACGGCGTCGATTACTTGACGACAAAAGACCAGGTAAAGGCCAGCTTTGACCTTCGGATCTTGCGTGTCACGATGGTCCCGCAACAGGGCTTCCGGCAACGATTCAAAGCGAGGGTCCAAGCCCACTACCACTGGGGCTGCCGTGCGAACGATCCCATCGCGAAGACGATCCGAAAAATTGGCCATTTCCTACACCCTTTCGTTTTCAAAACCAATCCTGAAGTAAGAGGTTAAACCGGATGGCCTGATGGCGAAAGGGACCCTCCCTGAGCTTTGTCTGCTCAGGCCATGACTGTCTCGGCCTGGCAGCTGCAAATGATCGCTCGAACGAGTGGATTTTTCTCGTCGGCATTGGGCTGGTTATAGCCTTGGGCATAGCTTTTCGCGACACGCTCGGAAATTCCCGAGATAAGAACTTTTGCATTTTCCTGACCTGGTTTTCCTTCCACCACAATCACCATCCACCGACCTGGTGACGTTTGCGCGACTGTCATTACGAGTGCCTTCACTAGCGGTTTCGCAAGTTGCATCAAAACGAGTGGGCATCCGTGCCCCGCGCGGCATCCCCGCCGCGGTCCTCCGAGCCAGCCAAAACCGGCTCTCGTGAACGAGCGCGCAGCTTTCCCCCACCTCGAAAACATACCGTTACGAAGCAAGCCACGCGTTGCCTATTGAAAGAGAACTAGGCATCGTCCACGGTCTCGATGCAAACCGGCCGACCACCCGATCGGACTTGGAAAACTTTTCGTTTCACGCAAGACCTAGTGTACAACATTAGTGTACACGCGTCCACCTTCAGAGCTATCTTGTGCCAGCTTTTTTGGCCAGGCACAACGCGGACACGGTCGGTCGAAAGATGGGTTCTGAAGAGACCAAGAGTGCCCCGGAACGTCGCAGATACTTTGCTGCCAACAGGCTACATCCCAGGGTACTTTGCCAGCATCTCGGCGTAGTGCTCATCGCCACGTTGGCAGTCGAGAAAGTAGACGGTCAGCCACTGGTCGAACGAGGGCGCACACTCGAAGAATTCGTAGTCGGCGAACTTGGGCTTCCAGCCACTCGGGTAGTTGCCTTCGGTATCCAAAGTCTCGCCGTGGTAGCAAACCAGGTGCGTGCCGTCTGGCAGGAGTAGCAGCGACCAGTGATCACATCCTTGGCCTTCGACAAAGATCTGCAGCAGCTTGCACTCTGGCGACTCCGGCAGGCTCACCAGTTTCGGGTGAATATCGAGCCAGATGTTGTTGTGGCGAATGCGATCGACGTAGTGATCCGTTTCAACCAGGCGAACAAACGACGCAGGCAGCTTCAAGTCGCTGTCGGCAAGCAGCGCTTGCACGGCGTGCAAGTTTCCGCGTCGATGCTCGTGCTCGGCCAATGGACGCGGGGCACGGAAGCAAGCGATTTGCGAACGGAGGTAACCGCCTGAGATGTCTCCGCTGCGATACCGCTCGGCCAGATCACGCTCTTCTTCCGAAAGTGTGTACTCGTCCGGTAAGTAGTCGAACGGATTGCCGGTCCAATCTTCAGGTAGCGATTCGATGTCGTCGCTGTCAGGGCCGGCAAGTCCGAGGAATGGGCATTTCGGAAGGGATGGTCGATTCATAGGACTAGGGACTGCTCTCGACAGGCGTTCTCGCTGCTCTCCAGAAGAAAGAGAGCACGAAGCTAAGGATCATGGCCACCGGAAAACAGGCCAGGGTCGTCATCATCAAGATCCCGGGATTCGCCAGGGCTCCCTGACCGACAGCGTTCGCCATCACCGAAGTACAATTCATGCTGACAGGAATGGCCGGCAACGTGGACAGAAAAACGGTGACGGTTTTATCCGACAATAACCTGTCCCGCTTGAAAACGCTGGCAATCACGGCTCCCAAGATCGCTCCCAGCAGACTGGAAGTGAAGATGATTGCGAGCACGATCAGAAACATTTCCCAGATCCGCCCGAGTCCTTGGCCTAATATCATTTCCATGGCAAACGATTTCCTTCTCGCAAAGCGATTCGTTGAGAAGACCATCAAGCAAGATGATAACTTAGCTCCGTCACTTCGTCCAAAACTACTCGATCAAGGAGACGCCTGCTCGGTAGCGCTTGTCCAGCGCGTTCGCCATGGCCACTGCACACAGAAATAAGCGATCGCGGCATAGGTAGTCGCGCTCAAGGAGATGGGCAACTCCAGCGTTTCCAAGAAGCCGACCACCGGCAGAAACGTTTCCCAACCCATTGCGAAGTGCACGGCCCAGATGCCGGTTCCGACCAGCATGCTCACAACCGCGGCCTTGCTATTACATGGCGAGGTATACAGGCCCACGATCAGCGGAACGAACAGTCCGACCATCGTTAACAGGTAGGCCTCTTCCAACAGCGCGTAAGCACTTTCGCCGGCATACGAAAGCAGCAGACTACAAACGGCTACCAGCACGATGGCGATGCGGTTACTCTTGAGCGTGTCAGCCCAACCGATGCGCGGAAAAACGTTCTGCGCCAGCACACTCGCCGGCGAAAGAATGGCGCTATCGATCGTGGACAGAATCGCCGACAATAGCGCTACGAGAAAGATCACCGCGACCACCGGATGTAAGAACGCATGAGCCAACGCCGGTAGAATCTTCGTCTCCATATCCTCGGGGAACAAAATGTTGCCTGCCAGCGCGAGCAGAAGAGGTATCGCTCCGAAGAGAAGATACAGCACGCCCGCCACCAGACAGGCCCACTTGGCCGTTCGTTCGGAATTGGCGGCGAAGACCCGCTGCATCAAGTCCTGACCCGGCAAGTTACCGAGTGCCCCGATCGCAAACACACCGATCCAACCGACCAGGCTGGCAAAGCTTTCCGTGGGAATGATCGTCCACATCTGAGGGTCGGTCTCTTCACGAACGCGAGTGATGCCAACCAGCATGTTGCCGCTTCCCAACTCGAACAGCACAACGCCGCCCAGCACGAGCAGCCCGACCAGAACCAGCGAGATCTGCACCGCATCGGTCAATGTCACCGACCACATCCCGCCCATCAACGTGTAGCCGGTTCCCACGATCGCCACGATCAGAATGCCCCAGACCAGTGGGATACCAAAGAACAACTGCAGCACTTCGGCCAAGGCCGTAAACTGCGCGGCAATCCAACCGAAATAGCTCGGCACCAGGATCAAGGAAGAGGTCAGCTCGGCGGTCGAACCGAACTTCCGGCGAAAGAAGTCAGGCACGGTAAGCAGTTGCATCCGCCACATCGGGCCAGCGATAAACAGCCCAGCGATCAACAGGCAGAAGCCGGCCCCGAAGGGATCAAGCGCCGCGCGGGTCAGGCCGTCGCTGCGCACTTCGTCGGCAGCCGTCAGCATGGTGCCGGCCCCGAACCAGGTCGCCAGCAGCGTCATCCAGGCAAACGACAACGGCAACTTGCGACCGGCCACCAGAAAGTCTTCAGCGCTATGCACCTTCCGCTGGGCAATCACGCCGATCCCATACATGACCACCAGGTAAAGAACCATCGTAACGGCCAGCAGCCACTTGAGCGACGACTCAATTTCCATCGACGGAAAGCCTTTGTTGCGGAGAAGGACGGCCAGCCAGAGAGAAGCTGGCCCGGTGAACGAGCTTTCAATGTATCGAAGTTACGCCGCCTGAGAATCTACCCACGGGCGATTCACGCAAATGATATGACCGGGCGACATCGGCAACCGAGCAAACCTCTGTGTGCCAGAAAGGGCGAGATGTCGATCAGATCCGTTCATCTAACCGAGCTCGACCGGCAGACCTTCCTGTTCAAGTTCTGCCTCACCATCAGTGAATAATCGCAAATAGGTTTCGCGATGTCCCTGGTAGCTTTCGGCGAACATCTTGCGGTCAGAGAGGTACTCGCTTTCCTGGAAGTCTTTGCGGGTTTGCTTCAGGCAATCCATCAGCAATTCGCGGGCCTGTTGTTCGTCGCCTCGCTTGTGCCAGATTTGGGCGAGCATGCTCATCGTTTCGCTGCGGTGGTAGCTCTCCATGCCGTCGCGAATGTTCAAGAAGAAAGGCTCGGCGGCATCGTACTGGCCGGCCAGGTAGGCCGCCCGGCCGAGGCGTCCGTAGCCGAGGTTATGCCGCCAGTGAGGTTCGAACGCTTCGACCGAAGCGACAATCTCCGACTCGCGGCTTTTCTCTTTCAAAGCGTCAACGTAGGCGTCGAAGCTGCCACCCAGGACGCCGAACGAATCGAACGCTTCTTCCTGCACCGACTCCGTGGCCTCTTGTGCCGCGGTCAACAGTCGCTGGTAGGCACCGATGATCGCTTCGTTACGATCGACCTGCTTCGTCTTGACCAACAATTCGATGTAGCGATCGAAGTGGCTGGCCAACAAGCTGTGGTTGCCGAGCAGTTTCTTTTGATTGGGGCAGTTGGAATCGGTCGCTTCGTCGAGCAGCTTTTCATACGCAGCGACGTACTCCTCCGGCGTTCGGCTCGGAGTCTCTTCGGTCAGGTAACGCGTTCGATCAGGCTGATCTTCGAAGCCCAACAACTGCCGGCCGACGTGGATCTTCAAGATCACGCTTTCGTGCGTGTCGGTCGGCTGCTCGGCTTTCGGATACCAGGTGCTGCGCGGACCATCGAGTACAACATGGCCATCTTCCCCGTTGAGCTTCGCCGACGCCAAGGCAACAAACCGGGCAGGGATGTTGAGCTTCGGCGAGATCTCGGCTACCTGCGTGATGTTGGGCGATTCAAGCGGGTCTCCGGTCCACTTGGTAAGCATGCCGGCGTACTCTTCGGGATCGGTCACTTCGGTCTCGTCGATCAGCTCCTCGTGCTCCATTTCCCAGTAGCAGTGAATCGCGTAAACATCCTCAGGCGGACGCTGATCCATCTTGTACGAGAAGAAACACCACGTCACGCTGCCCACCAGGCCACAATCGGTGTCGTCTTCTTCCAGGCCGGTATCGTCACGCAGCACATAGCGAATCAGCCACAGCGGCCGAGTTTCACCTTCCGGTGGCCAGACCAGCTGTCGGTGATCGACGATTTCAAGGGAATCGGGTGCCTTGCCAAGTTCGTTCGGATGAGACAACCAACTCGAGAACTCCGCCTTGGCCTGAAACGAATCATCCTGGGCCTCGCTGGGAATCAGGTCGGCGCGATCGAGTTCTTCCAGGTAACGCTGAGCCGTCTCGCTGTGGTTCACGTCCAGACAAAACTGGGCCAGCGCCTGAAAACCGCTCTCGCGTCCCAACTCACCGGCAGCCCAAGCAGCTTCGATCTGCACGCCCGTGTCTGGGTGTTCCATGGCCAGAGCCAACAGCTCATCGCGCGGCGGATTGCTGATAAATGGCAGCGCGGCCGTCGCGCTATGGGCATAGCTGAACTTCTCGGGGTCGGGGTCTTCCAACCACTCTTGGAGCATCTTCGTGCCGGCCGGCGAGTCGAACGGATGCTCATCGAAGGCACCGTTGATTGCCGCACCGTTGGCGCTATCAAGTAATCCAATCGCCAAGAAGCCAGAGGGGAGGGGATCGCTGAGTGCCTGTAAAACAAATTCTCGCTGCGGATGATCTTCGGAGAAGGTCGACAGGATGACATGCCACATGTAGGCATCCGGCTTGAGCGGCATCTGCGCCGCTTCAACAATCTTCTGAGCACCAGCGAAGGATCCGTACATGGCCAGAATCTTCAGCACGTACAGTAGGTCGTCGACCTCTTCGTCGGTGGCGTCATCGACCATCGCATCGTAGATTCGGATCAGCTCCGGCAGGCCTTCTTCATACAGTTCCTCAAACGCGGGGCACTCCCGGCCTTCGACGTCTTGAAAGAGCCCGGTCAGTTCATGCAGCGGCGTCGAAAAGTGCCGCGTGTTTTGCGAGCGATCGCCGGGCAGCGTGGTCAGGGCATCGCATATGGCCTCGGCATCCTTCTGGGAACTAATCACATAGTCATCGAGGCCGCGCAGCTCTTCGACCAAATCACCACCTGGCTTGAGGCCACGCTTAAGGGCGCGTCGCAGAGGACTACTGAACACGGGGGCTTGCTCCTGGGAAACTTGTGATGCCTATTCTCGCAGGGCGGAGCGATTCTTTGCTCGCCATCAACATCCACCCTGATTCGCGGCATTGTGCCAAATTAGACAGAAGTACGCTATTGTGGGTAAAGGAAACGCTTAGGGGACCACACAATCCGAATCCTCTCAAGGTCTTACTGTTTCGGTCGCTTACTGGAAAAGACAGCCACGACTGGCTCATCGGCGGTAAGGTCTGACAGTCTCTTCGTCCACGCTCCGGTCTCGCTACCGGCTGGCAGCCATCTTTACGAATTGGCCGCAACGCATCTGCCCAGATTGCGAATACGCATGGGATATTGGTTGTGATTTCGCGAGGCGTGCGTCCGCCTCAAATTCTCAAGCCTCCATCGGCATGAAAAGCATCCAGAGGAAGCGGATTTCGCCAAAAGGAGAGCCAAAATCCTGTTTCTGATCGGCTAGTTGCGTCGCTGCAACTGCCGCAAGAGAACACATGTCTGAATTCTATCGACGCAGCTTCTAGACCTATCAAAACGCGCAAGATGTGTCGTAACACGCGATATTCTGTTGCAATTTGGGCGATATCCCGGTATTATCAATCTCGCGGGTCAATCGCCTTTTCTTTTTCTTTTCTATTCTTTTCGCTAACACGAGGTTTTCCCATGCGAAAACAAGGCTTTACGCTGGTCGAATTGTTAGTTGTCATCGCGATTATTGGGGTATTGATTGCCCTCCTTCTCCCGGCAGTGCAGCAAGCACGCGAGGCAGCACGGCGGATGCAGTGCACCAACAACTTGAAGCAAATCGCCATCGGCATGCACAACTATCACGACACGTTCGGATCGTTTCCATGTGGTTCCTTGGCATTAAGGAGCCATCAGAGCAACGCGGAAAACAATGGCGTCTGGTATCGAGGGATGCATGGCTGGCCGGCGCTGATGTTAGATTTTGTCGAAGCGGCTAATCTGGCAGAACGGATCGACACCAGTAAGTTGGCCTGGACGAGCGAACGGGGAGACAACTACTTCGATCAGTATGGTTCGCACGGCGATACGGCCAATCAGTACGCTGCCCAGAACATGCCGCCCACGTTCGTCTGTCCGAGTGCGGCCCGACGTGGTTCCGAGCTTGAGTTCAAAGACTACGCGATGAACGCAGGCAATTCGGGAAGCAGTTGCTGCCCAGAACGCGCCACGAACTTCAACGGGATTGGCTTCAAGAATAGTAATGTCAGTTTCAAAGATATCACCGACGGCACGTCCAACACGTTCCTGCTGCTAGAACAGAAACACAACAACGACGTCCAAGAACTGAAGGACCAAAATGCGGCGTCGAATCCTTTCTTCTGGGTGAACCATAACTCGGAAGGGCTGGCGATCGCAAATCAGGGCGGCACCAGCTTTCCACCGAATGTCATCATCAACAATCTGGCGTGCCGTACTTCACGTAGTGATCACCCTGGCGGACTTCTGGCGTCCATGTGTGACGGAAGCGTGAACTTCATCCCAGAAACGATTGCCCGTGATCCGTGGCGAGCACTTCATACCCGCAATGGTAACGAAGTGGTGACGCTTCCATAACGCGTCCGCAGACAATCGTAGCGTTTCGGTCTAGGCCTTGCCCGCCGAAACGCTACCAACGGTTAGCAGTCCCTGGCAATGTCCGCGAACTCTTCACCATAATCTGCCTATCGGATCAAGATCCACCATGTCGAACTACGCGCACTCGTTGAAATATCTCTTGGTTATCGTGCCCATGGCCTTTGCGTTCACGGCCTGCGGCGGTAACAGTTCGGGGCTGTACGAAGTGAAAGGAAGGCTCACCCACGATGGCCAGCCGATCCCCGAGATGATGATCTATTTCATCCCCGAAGACACCGGCAATAACCCGGAAAGTTACGCTACCACCGACGCCGAAGGGCGTTTTGAAATGAAGGTCGTCAACACGCCTGGGGTCGCACCTGGCAAGCATACCGTCTACGTTCAAGACCCTGCCGCAGTCCAAGGCGGCCAGACCAGTACGGATGCCGGCTACCTGGCTGTTCTGGAAAAGTATGGTGCCGAAGAAACGTCGCCGTACACCATTACGGTCGAGGAAGATCTGCCCGACTTAGAGTTGAAACTGGACTAAATCCAGCCTGCCGGTTCCGGATCACTACTCGACGTCTCACGTGTGGGGAATCGTGGCGTAGCAAGCACGTATCCTGAAAGCTACGCATGCGCCAATTGCCAGTATATCCAGGGCAATTGGCCTCTTGCAGGAACTGATGGAAGCCCCGACAAATGCTTGCACTGCAACTGATCCCCCCACGAGCGGCTTGATCTGCGTCAATTCCACTCGTAGCAAGCATGAACCACGATACTGCTCCTTGCTATGCCCCCATCTACAGGCGTGTTCTGTTTAACCCTCCGCTGTTTTCGTGGAGTCAACGCAAGCGCCGTGACGAAAATTTGATTGAACCTGATCAGACAATTAACAGGATCCGCAGTTCAAACGATTCACCGATGATCGATCCGCACCAGGTGTTGTCATCCGTTCGGCTGAAAGATGATCTTGAGATGGGGCATAAGTCTTCCAGGTTTAACTGCCAATGGCAGTTAGCGTTTTCCTATTCTTGCTTTGTCACGGTTCGTGTGACTACACCTGGTGTGGATCGAGGTATGGGTTACCCGAAGCGCGGATAGCCACACTCGGTTCAGAGCGGAAGGATCCGTGATTGTAGATCGTAGAGGTCATTATGCGCTAATAGGTCTCAGTTGCGGATCGACCCATGCTACATCACTCCCTGCCACAAATTGAAGGTCTCCCCCACTTTCATCGCTACTTGGATGCACTTCCAAATCCCGCTCTGCTTTTGGATGACAACGGGTTGATTCTCGGTACCAATGAACTATTCGACGAGTTTGTCGAATTACCTCACGACGAGTTGACAGGCAAGTCGTTCTTTTCCATCCACGAAGGATGCTGGGATACGACACCACTGCGTCGTTTGATCAGCGACCGTGATACGAACTTCGTCTTCGTCAGCCAGGCACAACTGGAAGTCGAACTTCCCAATGTCGGACGACGAATCCTCGACTTTTCGCATAGCTTGTTGGCGAAGTCAGATGATGCCTTCGTTCGACTGATTACCATCCGAGATGTCACCCCTTTTCACAAGCTCGAAGCAGCGCTGAAACGTAGCGAGGGTCGTACCCAAGCGCTTCTCACCTCGGCGGTGGACTCGATTGTGATCATCAACACCAATGGAGTGATCAAGGCATTCAACCCTGCCGCGGAACGGTTGTTTGGTTTCTCTGCCGAAGAAGTCCTCGGCCTTAACGTTCGGATCCTGATGCCCAAGCCGTACCAGACAGAGCATGATGGCTATCTGGCCCGTTACCTGGAGACCGGCGAACGCCGCGTTATCGGGATTGGCCGCGAGGTGCTAGGCAAACGAAAAGATGGGGCGACATTCCCCATGGAATTGTCGATTTCGGAAGTGTTTGACGGCGAAGACCGTTTGTTCGTCGGCACGGTCCGCGATGTTACCAAGGTCAAGCGAGCGCAAAATGCACTTCGCGATAGTGAGGCACGGGGACGCGCCATTCTGAACGCCGCCGTCGATGCGATCATCACCATCGATGAGAACGGCTTGATCAAGTCCTTCAATCAAGCCGCGCTGAAGGTCTTCGGCTATTCCCATCACGAGATGATTGGGGAAAACGTGAAAATGCTCATGCCCACTCCTTTCCGAGATGAGCATGACAACTACCTGCAAAACTACAAAGCAAGCGGCATCCGTCGCGTCATCGGTTTGGGTCGTGAAGCGGTTGGCCGGCGAAAAGATGGGTCGACCTTCCCGATGGAACTTTCTGTCAGTGAAGTCAAGATGGGCGACTACCGCTACTTCACAGGCATCGTCCGCGATATTACCGATCGAAAACGCTATGAAGAACGATTGAAAACGGTCGCCGAGGAAGCAAGTGAATCGGAGCTTCGTGTTAAGGCTCAAGCCAAAGAACTCACCAAGCAAGCCAAGCGACTCAAAGAAGCCCAAGTGGATGCCGACCAGGCAAATCGAGCGAAGAGCGATTTCCTGGCAAACATGAGCCATGAGATCCGGACGCCACTGACGGCGATTCTTGGATACGCCAATGAACTCGCGATGACTCTGACCGAAGGTCCCGATGCACAAGCCGTGGAGATCATTAAACGCAACGGCGAACACTTGCTGGAGATCATGAATGACATTCTCGACATCTCGAAGATCGAGTCGGGAAACCTTGAGATCGAACGCGTCTCCACTTGTCCGGGCAAAGTCGTTTCGGAAGTGATTACGCTCCTTCAAGTCCGCGCCAAACAAAAGGGAATTCGGCTCTACCTAACCTACGCCGGAAAGATTCCTCGCTACATTGAAGGATCTCCTGTCCACTTAAGACAGGTCCTGCTGAATCTGATTGGTAACGCGGTCAAATTCACCCAAGAAGGGAAGGTCGAAGTTCGCCTTCACTTCGAAGAAAGTAGTGACAACGGCCATGTGCTGCGTTTTGATGTGCTCGACTCGGGGATCGGCATTCCGCCGGAACACATCGACCGGTTGTTCAAACCATTTTCGCAAGCGGACTCTTCCGTGGGACGATCGTTTGGAGGCACTGGCCTGGGCCTGGCGATCTCGAAGCGGCTCGTAGAACTCATGGGAGGCAACATCTCCGTAACAAGTACTCCTGATGTTGGTTCAACGTTCACCTTTAGCATTCCACCAGGCAAGTGGAGCCGCGATCAAATGCTGAGTGACCCGGCCGAAATCGAGTCGGAGACTCAAACGACAACCACTCGCGTGCAGGAAGTAATCGATTTAACGGGCGGAAGAATCTTGGTTGCCGAGGACGGCAAAGACAATCAAAAACTAATCTCCCACTACCTGGTAAAAGCCGGCGCGGAAGTCGAGATCGCCGACAATGGGCGTTTAGCCCTGGAAGCGATCGCTCGGGCATCCGCTCAAGGTAAGTCGTTCGATCTTATCGTGACCGATATCCAAATGCCGGAAATGGATGGCTATACGCTGGCCCGCACGTTGCGTGCCCGCGGCAGCGACGTCCCGATCGTTGCCTTGACCGCACACGCCATGGAAGAAGCACGCGTGAAATGCTTGGAAGCAGGCTGCAGCGAGTATACGAGCAAGCCGATCGAGAAGACTGCTTTCTTAACGATTTGTCGCCGTTGGCTTGATCGAAAGGGTCAGCATCCGATCCAGTTATTGACTCAGGGCCCCACTCCGATCGAAATCGTCGAGCAACCCGAACCTCAAACCAACGCCATTTGGAGCGAACTGGCAGACCATCATGAATTTGCCCCGATGATCGATGCTTTCCTGGATAGCTTGTCAGCGAAGATCGATCAAATTGAAGAGTTTATGTCGGAAGCAAGATTTGATGAGCTGACCACGCTGGCCAAACAGCTCAAAGGATCAGGCGGCGGCTATGGCTTTCAAGAGATTACCGACGCCGCTGTCCAAGTCGAACAACTCGCCCAGACCCTCGACGATCAAGCCTCACTCTACGAAGCCGTAGAGCACCTTCAAGAGATTTGCCAGCTCGCGATCAATGGCAAAACTCTACGCCCATCCAATCCCCAAACCCCTGGCATCCAGCCGGGGAAATAAGCCTTCCCAGTCCATCCGCTCAGCCAACACGTGAAATCGTTAGACAGAACTCCCGCACGTCGTCTATCAGGAGAAGATAGACGACGTGCTGAAAAGTTCGGGCTCGTATGGTCAACACCAGCAGTCGCAGGTTAAAGCAAGATTCTAATTCAGGCCATACGGCACTTCGTGCGTATTGCCATCTCCGGTATCAATGCGAATGATGCACGGATCAAGCTGCGGCAGCAAGAACGACTGCGTTTCTCGAATCAGACCATCGCATGCGTCGTCGTTGGCATTGTGAATCAGTCGCATGCGTACCTGCGGTGGATTCGACTCCAAATAGGTTCCATCCCAGGAAAGCTGAAAGTCGTGTTCGGTGCAACCTCCGGAATAGAGTGTCTTGATCTTGACAATGTTCCCGTCAATCGAAACGTCGTTCACCGCGACGTGATCCATCGGTTTAGGTGCCTCCGGAATGGTTGGCACAAATCGCAGCAGCATCTCACCCTGCTGAGCCGTAACACGCACGCCTTTCATCTTCTTGTGAAGATTGATCGAAACCTCCGGCGTCGTGAGTTTTGTAATCACTGGGTTTGTAATCGAACCACCCGGCGACTCGGCCACAAATTGATACTCCCAAATCCCGTTTTTAGGTTCTACTACGTAAATGACCGGTGATAGTGTCGGATTCGACCAGCCTGAGGTTGTCACCGTTCCGGTTGCCTGAATGACGGCCTTGCCTTCCTTCTGCCGGCCTTCAAGCTGATCGACCGTATAAACTTGCTCGAAGTTAGTCATCGAGTTTCGCGATCGAAGGATCGAAGAAATAATCGCAGTTCCATTATTGGGCGTGGCACCATCGCTGCCAGCCTCAGTGGCCGTCGACATGGCAAGCGGTTGATCCGCGGTAAGGATGGGTACTGTATTGTTACCCAGCAAGGCAATTTCGGGATCAATTTTGAACAACGGAACGACCCGGCGTCGGCTCTCGGCCGTTTCCGAATCGATGACCAGACGCGTCGGGATACCACTTTCAGTACCAGTGACCAATGACATACGACCAGGCAGGGCGAAATCGTTCGAGATCACCTCGAACACGGTCCGATCTAATTCCAGCGGATCGGCCAACTTTTTTGCCTTCAATTCACAATCGATCACCTGAGGCGCCATCAACGTGCAGAACGTCGTATCTCCGAATTGGTTAAGCCCGCATCCGTTTGGATCAAGTACAAGCTTTGCGCTTCCATCCTGAAGTTTCTCACTCTCTTGGAATACCGTCACACGATGTCCGTCGCCAACAGGATCAGAAAGGTATTCCGACGTATAAATCAGTACGCCGTCTTCCGCCAACAGGGGCGATACCGCAAAGACACTGAGAAGCGTCAAAGTGCCAATAATACTTTTCATTACAATCTTCTCACAAAATGGGGATATGTTTGTCACAATTCTTTAGTGCACTGTGTCTACAGGAACAGTTTGAAAACTGGTTTGATCCCAGAAGAGCTCAACCGAATCGAATGAGGAGTCTACCAAGACCTTGTCGTAGCGAACTTCCTGCCAAGTCATAACTTGTGGCCAAATACCAGGTCTTTGTGTGCAAGTCAGGGTAAGTTGCAGAATCTGCGGATTGATGCCTTGTGGCTCTCGGCGGTGCAACGCGACTTCAACGCCCGGATTGGCAACAAGTACCTCACCCTCGATATGAAAGTCGTCAGGCCTTGGCGGCATCTTGTTGTTCCACGCATACCAGCCGCGGGTTTGCGGAGCACTGGTCGTTGGCGTCGGACCTCCTCCTGCCGCATGCGTCGTCGCGACCAGATCGCACTGCTGCAATTCCGCCGATAGCTCTCCCAGTCGAAAGCAAACCACGCCGTTGAAGCGAGGATACGAATTGATGATTGCCGTGACTCTGTCGTTAGGTTGAACCTCAGCCTGGAGCGAGTTTTGAACACCGGTGATGTCACCATGGGCGACGGACTGATCATTGACCATGATTTGGCCAGCCGCTCCCGTATTGGGGCAAAGACTCGATTGAGTGGTCACCAGCTTGATGATCTTAGACGTTTGACCGGTGACCATATGGCTTAACACCTGAAAACTACCGGATTCCCCGACGCCGCCGCTACCGACCGTCGTACATGCGTTGCTCATAGAATGCCTTTCTAGGTTTTGCTCTCACCGAGTCGATCGTGGCAGACCGTAATGACACTAACGAAGTGATCTCAAGGGGGTCATTACGAACACTCGGAAGGATACATGGAACAGAGACATGGTGATTAGTACGAGGCTATGCCCTCAGTGTGTCTTCTTTCGATCGATCGCCTCTTGAACCGCGGCACGAGCGTTCACTCGACCAAAACCGACCTGATTGTTCCGGCCATCTTGATACGGGTCACCGGTGTCGACCTTGTCGGCAGTATGGCAAAGGACTTCGCGAACCTCTGCTTCGCTTAGTTCGGGATTTGCGCTGAGAACCAGTGCTGCAACGCCAGCAACAATGGGGGCAGCGGCAGAGGTTCCATTGAATCGAAAGTAGTCGCTATCGCCCGGCACCAGATTGGGCACAACGCCCCCATCGCCATGAATATCCGTCGTATAGATTTCGACGCCGGGTGCCGTGATATCAACTTCCGGGCCGGAACTGGAACCCCACTGGGTTCCGGTGCTGGTGGTATGTGTGGTGAATTGATCGTCGCGATTGACGGCGCTTACCGTTAAGATGCCCGCTAGATTCGCCGGATACGTAACATCCGACTCCGTCGCACCTCCGGAATAGTTGCCGGCGGAGAAGACCACCACGCAACCTTTTCCACCTCGTCCCTCCGCTCGCGCTCGCTCAATTTCGCGATTAACCGCATTGGAAGGAAGATCGCCATCCCAGCTTGCTTCCCACGAGCAACTGATAACATCGACACCCGACTTCCATGCCCACTCAAATGCCTTGCCCGCGCTCTCAAATGACCAAAGCCACTGCGGGGAGTCCTCGGCTTGATCGGCGACCTTGATCGCGACTAGTCGGCATCCACCTGCGACACCCCGCATGCCTCTTTCGTTGTTGGGCGTTGCCCCACTGATCCCAGCACAGAGTGTACCGTGAAATTCCCATGCGGCTGGAGTGAAACCTCCTCCTTCTGAACTCGTGTTGATTCCATCCGCGATGTCTAGGTCGGGGTGATCCGCGTCAACGCCAACATCGACAATCGCAATTGATATCTTCGAACTCGGTGCAGCTAACGCCCAAGCTTCGGGAGCATGAATCTTCGCCAGTGACCATTGCTCCGAAAAGAGAGGGTCACTCAGGATTGAAGCGTCACTAAAGAGCGGAGGCGGCGCGGTCGATAGCATCAATAGATCACGTTCGACGAACTCGAGTTCGTCTGGGCTTACGTGTTCCTCCAGTCGCGATAGCCAATTCGATGCCATCGGTGAATCAAAACGCACTAGAAATTCGCGATCTGTGATCCGCGATACCTGCCGAACCCCGTCAATCCCTTGCAATCGCGTGATGTCCGCTGGCAAGTGAAATCCGAGAAATACCTGATCGGTCTCGGCGCACAAATGTCCATTCGACGTTTTAAACACAGGGCGAACAGATTCCGTCGACTGGTCGTCTCTTGCAAGAAGTTCGAGCGCCTGATCATCCTGCGGGCTTTCTACTTCTACCAAACCAAAGTTGACACCGCGTTTTCCACCGAAGTACTGCACCACCTTCACAGGACTTGGCAGCGGGACATCGCGAACATCCGCTCCGCTGACCGACGCTAATAGCCGGGCATTTGTTTTCTCCATTAAAACTGGTCTTCCACTATGGTTTACGGTATCTTCATACATGCCATTACTCACATATGTATATGTCACATATTTATATTTGTACATTTGCTATGACACCTTACCGATGTCTGAGGTGACATGAAAGACAATTCCAGCTAATTATTTGAAAATTAAGATATCGAGTATTACTCGGCACGTACGCAATCAAGACATGCGTTTCTGTTGACGACATGAAAACCCTTGTTCAACATATCGCGATTGATCTTTACTGAGTCACCTTCTTCTCGGCGCCCCTGTTGAAATTCCAGGCTCACACCCTTTTTCATTAAACAAGCGAAGCAGAGGTGCCATTTGAGGCAAAAGAGGTGTCGCTCAAAGATGCTCGACGCTTGGCACTCAAAGAATCAAACGCAACTGACTCCGGCGTTTAGAACTTCATCAGTTGCGCGAGGCGTAATTGGCAAGATACTAGAATAGCGGTGGCACCAGTCGCTCCATTGAGCTTATTGCGTTGAATGCGAGAAGGATTGGCTATGCGATCCGTGTTTGGGACACGTAACGAACTACGAAAGCTCCTAACTCGCGTCTGCATTCTTCCGCTGCCGCTTCGGCTTCTTGCGTTGGTTTGGCGACGGCTTCTCGGCGTCGACCGATTCCAGGTACCCCAGCAGTTGTGCTTCTAAAGCAGCGACCTTCTTGGGGTGCTGTTCCGCGATGTTGTGGCCTTCTTCCGTTGGATTGGCATCGACCTGGTAAAGCTCGCGGGTAGCGATCTTTCCTTGCGGGGTCCATTTGACGAACAGTTTCAAGTCGCCGACGCGGATGGCCGACTCCCGGCGACCGGGGCGGTGGAAGAAGAGAGCACCCTCTGGACGATCGAGCGACTTCGCATCCGCTTCCTTCAGCAGCGGGCGGAAGCTGACGCCGTCGACCTCTGCGCCCAGCGAGGCCGTACCGCCGGCCAGGTCGAAAAATGTGGGTAGAAAATCGTAGCCTGCGACCGGGACGTGACATGTCGAACCGGCAGACACCCCGGGGCCACGTACAATTAAAGGAACGCGAATGCCTCCTTCGTACAAACTGTGCTTGGCACCCGTCAGTGGATGGTTGGTTGCCAGGCGGTTGGTGTCGCCGCCTGGGACCGTTCCGCGACCGCCGTTATCTGCCGTGAAAACAACGTACGTGTTGTCCGCGATTCCGAGGTCGTCGAGAGACGCGAGTAGTCGCCCGATGCCGGCGTCCAGTTCTTGCATCATCGCCGCCCAGGCTGGTGGATAACCGCGATCCGGCGTCCCTTTCTTCTGATACTTGGCAAGCGTCTCTTCACTGCACACAACCGACAAATGCTGAGCGTAATAGCTGGCCTGCACGTAGAATGGCTTTCCGTCCCGCGTTTGCTGGCGGATAAACTCGATGGTCCGGTCGGTCACCGAACGAGTACGCTTCGGGTCCTTATTATCAATGAAGTGGGGCGGCCCATCTGCGTGGCCACCTTTGACGCCCAGCGAGTTGGGCATACCGCCGGTCACATTGCCGGTCAAGCCGTCGCTGGCATGGTAACCGCACTGCTCGGGCGTCGAGATCATCTGCTCGCCCCACTTGCCGAAGTGCGCACAGCGGTAGTCTTCACTGGCCAGCTTCAGGGCCTTGGGAATCGTCATATGCTCGGCCGGCACCCAGGTGCTTTTGAATTCCGTCCCACTGCGAGCCGTTGTCGTGCCGCAAAGAATGCTTCGCCGCGTGGGCGTGCAGAGCGGAGCAGGGGAGTAACCACTGGTAAAACGCATCCCTTCGCGGATGATCCGATTGATGTTGGGCGTTTCCAGGTAGTCTGACTTCGACTCCGGCACGCGCGGATCAATCGCCTCCGACAGCTGGCTCCAACCCTGATCGTCGGTGAGGATCAGAATGATGTTCGGGGGACTATCGGCCGTGGCAACCGCGGAGAGCCCGCACACGATGACAACCGCGAGAACGAATCGGAACATAGAACTTCGATCCTGACCAGAAGTGGGAGAGGGCGATAGCGTGGAGGCAACGGCGTAACAATTGTATTACGCGATGCATGCATATCGCAAACTGCAAGCAGATCAGACGAGAACAAGCCAATACTTAAGCGGCAACTTACGACTCAAGCTGCCAGACATGGACCATGCCGGCGATGTCCGCCGTAGCGACCGTCTTTTGGTCCGGCGAGATCGTGATCGCGTGGATCCAATCCTTGAATTGGCCGCCACGTTCTTTGCCCAGCGTCGCGACTTCTTTGCCATCGGATACCTGGCAGATCCGCACGGTCGTATCGCGTCCACTGGAAAGAACGTACTTGCCATCGGCCGAGAACTTCACGTCGCACGTGCCGTAGCGATGCCCCGAGACAGTCCGGGTGATCTCGCCGGTTGCCGTATCGACCAGGTGGATCTGACCATTGTCGGTTTCGCCCCCTTGGCCCACCGCCAGCAGCTTGCCATCCGGCGAGAACTCGGCGCACACCAGGCCGCGCTTGACCAGTTTGGTCCAGGCCTGACGGTATCCGTACGAGTCGACGCGGTCTTTGTCTTTGACCTTGGGGGTCCATACCTTCAGCAGGTCGAGCTTTATCGAGCCGTCGTCCGCATTCCAGAGCCTGGCCTGGGCGGCAGGTGCATCGAAGTTACTGCGACGATCCGCGAATTCGCCGGTGAACGCGGTCTTGCCATCCGCGGTAAGAGCAGCCGATCGCACCCAGACGCGGTCGTACCCGTGCCAACTGGCAATCTGCTTACGCTCGTTCAAATCCCACACGATGCTCAGGCACTTATCGTCACCGCTAATCAACCGCTTGCCATCGGCACTAATACCCAGCCCCAGGACCCAACCAGTATGGCCTTCAAGCACATGGTTGGCTTCGGCGGTCGCGACCTTGACGCCAGGGGCATTGAGAATGGCGTCTTTTTCTTCCCCCTTTTTGTACTTGGTGTTCTTCTCGCGCGTCTTCATATCGAGCACGACTTCGGCTTCGCCACTGGGAGCCGAGTCGACATCCCAGAGGCGAAGCGTATGATCCCAACTGGCAGAGATCAATGTTTTGCCGTCAGGCGAGGTCCGCAAATGGGTAATCCCATTGGTGTGACCGTCGAGCCGACGAGCAGGCGCGAAGTCGGGCGCGTTATCTTCCTTGTCTTTCTCTTTGGATGGTTTCGCTTCCGGCGGCGTCTCTGGCAAATCCCAAACGAAGATCTGTCCGCCGCGGTTGCCAGCCGCGAGACGTTGGCCCGATCCCAGAAAGGCAACCGATGTGGGCCAGTCCCCTTCAAATGACAGTTGCCACTTGTGAATGGGTTTGTTGATTTGCATGAGATTCTCCGACGGCGTTCGATGTGTTGGACGAGTGAAAGGAGATCAGATCAGGATTTCCTTCACGACTCGATGCTCGAACTGGGCCAAAGGAATGGGACGAACGCCTGAGTAGTTCTCGGTTGTGGGGTCGATTCCCAGCGCGGTGTAGATGGTGGCAAAGAAGTCTGCCTCGGTCACCTTGTCGGAGATGACGTCGACGCCGTCTTCATCCGACTCGCCGTAGACCAGGCCTCCCTTGACCCCGCCACCAGCCAGCGCGGTCGACCAACTACGGACGTAATGGTCTCGACCGCTACGATTATTGATCCTGGGCGTGCGGCCGATCTCTCCCATCCACACAACCAGCGTATCGTCGAGCAGGCCGCGATCCTCCAGGTCGTCGAGCATGGCCGCCCAGCCATGTTCCATGGGAGGAATCAGCGACTTGTGCCCCTCGAAGTTGTCGGCATGTGTGTCGTAGCCGCTCTGTCCCACCTCGACGAATGCCACGCCAGCTTCGACCAGGCGAGCCGCGATCATCATCCGGCGTCCGATGTTCGAGTTGCCGTACTTATCGCGGTACTTTTCCCACTCTTCTTCCAGCTCAAATGCGCTGAGCACGTTGTTCAAGCGACGAGCTCGATCATACGCTTCGCGATGCATTCGCACCGGTTCCGCGAGATGATTCTCGGCGTAGGTCGACTCGACAAAGTCTCGCAAGCTGTGGCGTCGGCTTTCCAGTTCTGGGGTTAGGCGAGACTTCGAGAAGGTCGGCAGATCGCCATCGCGTCCGAGATTGAAGGGCTGATACTGTGGCCCCAGAATGCCGGAGCCGGCGTTTCCCTGCGAAGAAATCTTGACGAAGTTCGGCAGGTCCGATTCCGCCGACCCGCAATACTTCGCGACGATCGCGCCGATCTCGGGAAATCGTGTGTCGGCCGATTTTGACCACCCGGTGTGCATCGAGTAGATCCCTTGCGGGTGATCAATCTCAGTGGTCCTCATCGATCGAATGACGGTGAGCTTGTCCATCCGCTGCGAGATCTGCGGCATCAGTTCGCAGACGCGGGTACCAGCCACGTTGGTCGAGATCTCACGAAACGGTCCGCCGGTCGAGCGGCCGACCTTCATATCGAACGTCTCGAACTGGCTGCATCCCCCGTTAAGCCAAATCAAGATGCAACGCTTGTTGTTCTTCTTGGCTTCGCTGGCAAACGCGTCGGAGTTGAACAGACCACCCCAGTTCATCACCGTTCCGCCACCGACGGTGGCCAAGGACCCTTTCAGAAGCGAACGTCGACTCAAGTGCTCGTGACTTGAACATGGTTTGGGCATTGTCCGTCTCCTCGCTGGTCACAGACTGAGCCTGGCAACTGGCCGCCAGGCTCAGTGGTTGAAACGAAATTCACTACAGGTCATCAAGGTCCAAATCGCGTCGGTCAGGCGACGGCTCTGGTCGTCGTCTACGGAAAGGTATTCAACAAACTTCTGGGTCTCTTCAGCAGTCGGACGCCGCGACAGGATCTGCAGATAAAGCCGATCAACCCGCTCTTCCCAGGGGGCCTCCGACTTGGAGATTGCCTCGTGCAAGCTTCCCGCGCGGTCGGAAATCAATGTATAGACTTGTCCGTTGTTCAGGTACAAGTGTTCGCTGAGTCCGCCTTGAAATACGCCTTCGCCATCGCCAGGGGCGCCAAAGAACTGAATCATGTAGTTCCAGGTAACACCGCGGAAGTCGAGACGTTTGTCCGTTGTCTGCTTGCTGGCTTCCAGCACCTTGTCGTATCCGCTGGCAAGCACCCAAGATTCGAGCAACTCCTCGGCGGACAGGGGACGATAGCGGGCGCGCTGGTACCACATCGGTTTTGCCGCCTCGGAGCTACCACGGGAAGATAGCTGATACGTCTTGCTATTGAGAATCTCGCCGATGAACCACTTCAAGTCGAAGTTATGATCGACCAATGCCTCGGTGAGTTCATCCAGCAGTTCCGGATGACTCGGCGGGTTGTTGGAACTGAGGTTGTCGATCGGATGGACAATGCCCATCCCCATGAATTGAGCCCAGACTCGGTTGGCGGCGGCTTTGGCGAAGTAGGGATTATCACGCTGAGTGATCCAATCGGCCAGGGCATCCTTGCGCGAGAACTTCGGCTTTGGTGGCATCTGTCCCGTTTTGAAGTTGCGATCTTCCTTGAAGTCCTCGGGAAGGGTTGGCTCAGTCAGCGAGTCGCCACTGAGGAACTTCGGCTTGACCCGTTCCCCCTTCTTGCCGACCTCGTCTGACTGGACTGGACCGGTGAACATGACGTCGCCCAGGTTCTTCTCACCGATGGCATACGCCTTTTCGTCTTTCTTCTTTCCAATGTCGACGACCTGCAGCCGGGCGAGAAAAGCGGCCGTTCCGTAGAAGTCTAGCTGTGACCACTCGTCGAACGGATGATCGTGGCACCGGGCACATTGCAGCTGCACGCCGAGAAACTGCTGGGTGATCGCCTGCGTGGCATCTTCCGGAGCATTCTTGTACTGCACGTAGTACATCGGAGCGCCTTGCTCGACGGTATTCCCCTCGGCACGCAGAATCTTCCGAACCCACTGGTCGTACGGGACGTTTTTATCGAACTGCTCGGCCAGCCAATCTTTGAAGCCTTCTCGTTTGTCGGTACCGAACCCAGGCGGGTTGCGACCAAAATAGACCATATCCCACACATCGGCCTGATGAAGGCTATACCGCGGATGATCCAGCAGGCGGGCAATCAACTTGGCTCGCTTGTCAGACGACGGATCGTCCAGAAACTGCTTTGCTTCTTCGTGCGTGGGAATGATCCCCAGCAAATCAAGATAAACCCGGCGGAGAAACTCGGCATCGCTGGCAGGCTCGGCCGGTGTGATGTCATTCGCTTTCCAGGCATTGGCCACATGGCGGTCGATGACGTCGCGCAGACGTTCTTCACTCAATGCGATGCCTGGGGTCAAACAAGCAATGAGCAAGACCAGGGTGACCAGGGAACAGGAACGCGTCATGGCAGGGGCTCCGTACTCGCAGCACTGGGAGAGGAGAAGCCGGTTGGCTTGGCCGGGAGGAGTCTCAGCAGACCAACGCTTGGGGCAGCACCGATCTACTGTCCTGCATTCTAGCAAGGTTGGTCCGCATAGTCGCAATGGATTACACTATTACAGAACATTTGTATTTGTGTCATTCATCACAGACTTGCGCGACAACGGCAATTTAGAGTATGAACGCGAAACGAAAGCGTCGCTCCGACGCCAAGGCCGATCCGCAGCAGCACGAACCGGACGGCCTCGACCGTATTGATCGGCCACTCTCGCTGACGGCGCAAGTGGAACGAACGCTGCGTGCGGCGATCAACGACGGCATCTTTACCGGCAATCGCTTGCCGACCAGCTTGGAACTGGCCGAACAGCTAGGCGTCAGCCGAGAGACGGTACGGCTCGCTCTGGAATCGCTGCAGCAGGAAGGCTTGCTCGTAAAGCACCGTCGCCGAGGCACGTTCCTGAATCCGCCTGAGGTTCCCCAGCGTCTGCCTGTAGCCTCGCGGACGATTGGCTATCTGCAAGGAGATTTCAGCAACGAACGAGGCGAGTCGGAGGCAATCATCCAAGGCGTCAGCGGCGCCATGTTTGAAGGGGCGCTCGGCAGGGCAAGTGAAGCCGGCTACCACGTGCTGGCCAAGAGCGCTCGCATCGCCAATCTCAACGATTCCCTTCTCGACTTACTCGCCCACGGCCAATTGCGCGGCGTCATCTTTGCTTCGATCGCCGAGCAAAAGATCTTGAAGCGACTAACCGGCATGAACATTCCGGCCGTTCTGCTGGATCACGATCTCCACCTGCCCAAGTTCAGTTCCGTCCGGCCTGATACGTACGGCGGAACGCAGTTGGCCGTTGAGCACCTGGCCCAGCTAGGGCATCGCCGGATTGCCGTTGCCCAGTGGCATCAGGAAGACCTAAACCCCTGGCAAGTTCGCGGCTACCGAGAAGGGATGCGCAGCGCCGGCCTCCGTTGCCGCCGAGCATGGGAACTATCGGTTGCCGTCAATCGAGCTGGGGCAGCAAGCGTTGTTCAATCGATCCTCGATACCTCGCCCCGACCAACCGCCGTCATCTGCTTCAACAATGCCCTGGCTAACTTTGTCCTGGAAGAGGCCATCAACCGCCAATTGCGTGTCCCAGAGGATCTGAGCATCGTCGGAGGCGGTGGAAGCAACGTGATTGGCCTCACCTGCGTTCAACTCGACTGGCAAGCGATGGGCCGCCGAGCCATGGAACTACTGCTGGGTGCCATCGACTCAGAGGAGGTCCATACCCCGGCACACGAAATCGTCTCTTACACTCTGCAACCTGGGAAAACGACTGGGGGGCCCGAGGCATCTTGATCGCGAAAGCAATCGTTCTGCATGGGGAAGACCGCGCATCGAAACACCGAATTCGAGACTAACTTCGTCGCCTGCGATGCGGTAGCATGAAAGAACCGGAGTGCCAGCTATTTACCTGAAGGCACAGGCAGTTCACATCGACCCCGTAAAGCTTAACCATGGCGACGTACAACGGAATTGGCACCGTTCGATACGATTGGCAGCGGCGTGACGACACCACGGCCAACGCGACCGTTTGGTTTGTCATCTTCTTCCTGCCCATCTACCCTTTGCGGCGCGAACACGTTCGCGTTCATGGCTCTGGCATTCGCAAGGGAACCCCGATGGAAACAATCGCTGCGATGTTCGGATTCGGCCAAGGCTTTCATTCGGAAATCGAAGTCTTAGGACCGACGTCCAATGCGCTGTGGCGGATCGCCCGCACGTATCTGTTAGGCTGGATCGTCGTCCCGCTGCTGGGCTTGATGGGGCCGGTGCTCCTTTTTACCGTGATGATCAACATCACCCAGGCCATCGGCTACGACATGAAATCGGACGGTGCCTGGCTACCGATGATTACGGGGATCTTGGGGCTTCTCTGGATCGGCTGCCTGGTGGCGTACATCCTCGACCGATCCGCAGGTCGGCATCATATCTATGATCCGACCAAAGAGCCTTCTTCCGATTCCTGATCGGTGATACGGCGAAGACGGCCCGGCGTCCAACAATGCCAGTCGCGGCTCCACAGCTTGATGCCAAACTACTCGGTGAACTCCATCAAGTGTCGAATCTCTTCTACCGAGAGTGCTTTGCGAAAGATGCAGAACTCATCGATAGATCCATGAAAATTGTACATGTGATCGCTTCCGGGCGCGTTGTTCCAAAAGTCGCCGATGTACACGTCATCGCGAACGTACTCAGTTCGGTTGGTGTTCTGCAACACGCGCGACCGCTTCTCGCAGAGTTGCTCTCCATTGACAAAGAGCTTCATCCGCCCCTTCTGAAAGGTCGCCGCCACATGCGACCACTGATTCGTGGCGATCTCCTCCTCGGCCACAATGCTGTCCGAAATGAAGACCTGATTACGATCGGCTACCCCCAGGGCAAGAGATCCTGACGGAGTGATGGCGAAGATGTAGTCTCCATTGCTTCCCTGACTATCCCATTTGCAGCAAATAAAGTGACCTGCCCAAGAAGCGTCATGCTTTCCCCAAGGATAAACAGGTTGGTCCTCTCTTCCCTCATGTCCCTTCCAAGGAGTGTACTGGATTTTGGTCGGATAGATCCAAGCGGCCAGCGTGAATTGATAATCGGTATCGAGCGCTGGATGATCCTTAAGAACGAGATATCCCTTGCCCGGAAAATGAATAGCCTGACCGGGTCGGCCCTGGCGATCCTCAACACTGGACGGAAATCGCGTGTGCCGATGCCGTAGCTGAGTGGCATCCATCGGAAGATAAACAACTAGGCCAGGCCCAAACATCCGCAGGTAAATGGCCTTGGCTCGCGCACGCACTTCGGCGGATTCGCTCGACATCGCAGCCTGAACCGCTCCCATCGCTGGCTTGCCGATCTGAACCAATCGGTGGTGCGCTACCCCACGCTTAGAGAACGTATCGGCATCAAGCTGCTGCACCAACTCTTGAATGTCCGCGTCTGAGACTTGTTCGGCAACTTCCTGCTGAGCAAGACCGACTTCGACCGCCATCAAGAGAATGACGGGAACCATGGCAAGAAGCTTAGATCGCACCGTGTCGTTCCTCGTGCGTCGAAACTAGCTAGATCAACAGACAGCCGCGAGGACAACACCTCAAGCGGCTCGTGCACATCGCCTCTCTTATTAATACCGATCTTCCCCTGGAGTGACAAATAGATTACGTCCCAGGATCTTCATCTTCCGAACCGTTCACCTCTTCTCGTATCACTGGCTTTTCCACTTCGACTCCCCAAGACTTCAGCGTCTGATAGGCCGCGTTTCGGATGCCGTAATAGCGGACCTCGATCCCGTTGTTGTTCAGCGGATGGCGCAAGTAGGCCCATCCTGGATCACCCAGCAGCGATTTAACGCGGGCGATGTTCTCTTCCGATTTGAAATATCGCAGTGCGCGAGCGGCTTGCTCTCGCTCCTGGTAGTTCTCCGAACCAAGGAACTGGATTGCCCGCTGTTCGAGCTGCTTGTCGACCGGCACATTCAGAATGAGCCCGTGATACTTGTCCCACTGGGTATCCGCGATCCGCTTGCGGGGGACATGCAGTCCGAATGTGTGGATCCGCTTAATCGCCGGCGACGCCTGATCGAGTGCTTCTTTGGCAGCCGCAATGACAGCCTCCGGTTCACGAAGCAATGTGAAGTCTGCTTTCATGACTTCCTGCTTGCCGGACTCAAGTTCGATCACCTTCGTCTCGTACGGGGCGTTGTCATCGTAAAGAACCAACAAGCGGCACGATCGCTCCATCCAATCCTTCAGCACGGACAGGTCGCGTGGAATGTCCGCTTGAACCCGATCGTACGGAACGTCGTTAAACACTTCCCGTTTCAAGTTCTGCTCGACTTCGATCGACGTGTGGTAAACCTCTCGACCGTCGACTTGCTTCGCGTCACCAATCTTGATGAGCTTGGCCACAAAGACCAGATCGGCATTCCGGACGGTACTTTCGATACTCTCGGCCTGGGCGACCAGTGGTTGCCCGTGGGCTTCGCTGGAGACAAACAGAAACAACCCAAACGTGATGAGCGACTTCAAGCAAACACTTCCCATCATCGCCTCCCAGGTTCAACAAATGCTGCCCAGCCGATGCATACCGAATTCGAAATAAAAAAAGGCCTTGAAATGGTTCGCTTGTGGCAAACCACTCCAAGGCCACATGCTCAGGGCTTAATGCGTATTCATGATAGCCCGTGCCATTTCTTTACGTAGACGCTCCTTCTCTTCGGGGCTGAGGCTCTCGGGGTCGAGGACCACAGCAAACCGCTTCAGAGTACCGGAGAATTCATACGGCATCTTGTCCGCATAGTCTTCGACGACCGGCGTGCCCGTATCTTCACCGACATCGAACGTTTCATCCAGAGAGAACCGTACGCCGATGGTATTGGGGATTTCATCCTTGGCAACTTCCTTCTCATTGACCAACAAGGTGCCGGTCGCTGCCTTGCCGATACCTCCGCCCTGGTAGTCAAACTTAAACCGCAGGACGTGATCACCCGGTGGAAGAGCCTGATCCGAGGCGACACGATACTTGTGCTGCGGCTGATTCGACAGGGCATACACAAACTCTGGCTTGCCATCTTGCAACATCAGCGCCCAGCCGCCGAAGCGCCCGCCTATCGTGGCAAGAACTCCACTGGCACCTTTCTGCGGAACCGTAATTTCCGCGGCGACGTTCCACGACTTGTTCTTGAAGTCAGGAGCCGAGCCTTCAGGAATACGGATCATGCCCGGGTAATAAACAAACTCCGAACGTCCCGTTGTCAGGCTGGGTCGAATCGACGGATCGGCCCGCGAAGCGAAGCTGGAATCGAGTGGGTAAACGTTGTACTTTTTCGCCTCCGATGCGAAGACATCCTGAAGTTCCTTCAGCTTTTCAGGGTGCTGAGAAGCAAGGTTATTGGACTGGCTGAAGTCCTTGTCAACGTTGTAAAGCTCCCACTGATAGTCATCGGGGTTTGGCTCGTCGCCGATAGTGATCCACGGCAGACGAAGCGGAGTCGTACAAGCGACCCAGCCATCCTTATAGATAGCGCGGTTTCCGACCAGCTCGAAGTACTGCGTGGAATGCTCGGTGGGAACCTTCGCATCGTCAAACGTGTAGACAAGGCTCGTCCCGTCGATGGGCTTCTGTTTGACACCATTGACCGATTCAGGCGGAGTAATGCCGGCTGCTTCATAGATCGTGGGAACAATGTCGATCACATGACAGAACTGGTTTCGAACTCCACCCTGATCCTTGATTCGGTCGGGCCACGAGATCACCAGGCCGTTGCGCGTGCCGCCAAAGTGAGATGCAACCTGCTTGGTCCACTGCATGGGCGAATCCATTGCATGTGCCCAACCAACCGGGTAATGGTTGTAGGTCAGCGGGCCGCCCAACTCATCGATCATCGAGAGCAGGAACGGCAGGTCTTCGGTCACGCCGTTACCGGCGGTCGCAACTTCGTTAGTGGTGCCTTGCAGCGTGCCTTCGGGGCTGGCTCCGTTGTCGCCCTGAATGTAAATCACGATAGTATTTTCGAGTTGGCCCGATTCCTCGATGGCATCGATCACGCGACCGATATGGTGATCGGCATGACTCAACGCGCCGGCGTAAACCTCCATCATTCGCGAGAACAGTCGCTTCTGATCATCCGACAAGGAATCCCACGAGGCAATCTCCTCGGGACGTTTGGTCAGTTGCGTATCGTTTGGTACGACACCTAATTCTTTCTGCCGAGCGAGGGTTTCCTCGCGAACCTTATCCCACCCCTGATCGAATTTTCCCTTGTACTTTTCAATCCATTCCTTCGGTGCATGGTGAGGCGCATGAGCGGTACCGGTTGCATAGTACAACAGCCACGGCTTATCAGGAGCGAGTGCGTTTTGTGTTCGCATCCAGGCAATGGCCTTGTCGGCCATATCGCGGTCGAAGATATAATCATCAACGCCCAGGTAAGGTTCGATTGGTCGAGTATTTTCATACAACGCAGGGTGCCACTGGTCGGAGTCGCCGCCAATGAATCCGTAGAAGTATTCGAAGCCCAAGCCAACCGGCCATAGGTCGAAAGGCCCTGCCTGACTCGACATCCAGTCCGGCACGTTGTGCATCTTGCCGTACCACGAGGTGTTGTAGCCATTTTGCTTCAGCACTTCTCCCACCGATGCCGCACTCTTGGGCACCAGCGAGTTGTAGCCTGGGTAACCGGTGGCAAATTCCGTGATCACGCCACTGGCAACCGAATGGTGGTTCCGCCCGGTGATCAATGCGGCGCGCGTGGGAGAACAAAGGGCCGTGGTGTGAAACATGTTGTACCGCAGGCCACGTTCGGCAAGCCGGTCGAAGTTCGGTGTCTGAACCGGGCCGCCAAACGTGCTACTCGCGCCAAAGCCAACGTCATCCGTAAGAATCAGGAGAACGTTGGGAGCGCCCTTCGGGGCCTGAATGTCTTGGGGGAAGTCCGGCGTCGAATCGGTCGCCAGGCGTTCGACCTTACCTTTAAAAGGTGCTTGAGGAATCGGTAGCTGCGACCGATCCAAATCTTGTGCGACAGCGCTGTGGCCTGCGATGGCAACGATAAGCATGCTTATCGTGAGGAAACCCAACCTGCATCTCATGATTGTTTTCTCCGTGGTAGGGTGAAACCCGCTTCAGAATTCCGAAGGCAACCTCGCATGGCTGCCGGGGCTATCGATGAACAACTAGTCACACTTCTATTACCTCTGAGCTCCGTTAGTCTCCTTCAACAAGAATAGCGGCAGCATGAGGCCGGCAAAGTAAGACATAATCACGATCGACAAGAGTTCGATCGCATGGTCGGGCAGAAAATCGGCCACGGATGATCCTCAGCGTATTGCCGAGGCCATGTAAGGCCGTCGCTCCCATGACTTGCAACATCGGACGTCCTCCCGACTAGGACGTATCTCAAGTTGACGCGGCATCCGGCAATCCGTTGGGCGGAAAGAGCGCTTGATCGTGATCTCGCTACGAATCGTGTTACGCCTGTCAGGTTGCCTGTTCAAACCATGAACCAGCATCCGAAAGACGTCTCGCTACCGCGTTGTCTTAGCGATCAGCAAGCTAGGTGAACGTCAATCTCACGGAAGAGAAGTAGAGGGACCGTTCGTGACTTCCGCATCTGCGACGGAAACAACGCAATGGTTTCCTTCCAAGGTACGAAACAACGAATCGACAACCAACCAAATTCGTCGATTCTTATTCGATTTTTCAAAGCCTCGTACGTTGATCTAGCATTTTACGCAACCCATCGGAAATGATAGTTCTATCCGTGGAATGTCATCTAAATCGACCGCATAATCGAATGAAATGCGCCGCATTAACATCCTTTTTGGAGATTTCGACAGCATAGGCCTAAAAAGTTTCGCTGGGCGACGGTCGCTAGACCGAAGACGGTTATCCTTCCCGCACAAACATGTAGAACGTGGTGCCACTATTCAGATCCTTTTTGCACGAGGCCCCAGCACTCTTCCGGCGCGAGCAGCGACTTCAAGCAAACGCTTCGCACGTGTGCCACTGCCGCCCTCGGCAGTGCGACTGGGGACACGCCCGTTCCAGGAGAAAACCACTAGATAACGGACAACCTGATTTCGAATAGCAACTCCGACAGACACAAGACACTGCCGAGGGCGGCAGTGGCACACAAAGACATTGCCGCTGGCGGGTGCCACCCAGCCGCAAGCTTGAACGGTCCGCCTAACGATTCGCTACAGTTGACCCTGCAGGCCGACGCGCGTTTGGTTAATTCCCTTCATTCACGGTAGAATCGGATTGGAGCCTTGTTCACTTCGAGCAGGGCAACTTAGCTTTAACATTATCTGGCTGAATTGGTCGCACCAATCGCTCTACTGACTTCAAATGCCTCGCAGCAACTTCTCCGCAACACACGCACTCGCTTTACGAGGACTCATTGTCGTCGAGAACTACGATGACAATTCGTTGACCGTAGCGCGCCCATGGTCTGTGGCTGGCACAGAGTTCCCTGACCACGCCGACAATGCAGAGTTGGTATGCGGCATCTCTAATACTTGCTTTATCACGAACGCACCGATGGCGACGATATCGCCACGACGACGGCCCAAACGATGGGTTGTAGACATGTCCGAGGCGGCCGCACCTGGTCCCGGCCCGGTATACTTTCGTGAGACGTTTGAATCTCTGGAAGACGCGACGAATGCGTTGCTTGACTGCTATTTTGGCAACCGTGTAGATTTCAACAATGACTCACTGCAGGCTTGGGGATTGTCCCCTGCCGGCAACCGATCTGCTCAAAACGGCAGGTAACAACCGGTTGCAATGGAGGCCGCGAGTTGACGTTTTGAAGTGGTGAGTCGTTCGCGCGGCCCCGCTTAACCGTACCGTTAAACTTTAAGAGCTTCTGAATCCCATGAATGCTATTCGAGTCGCTGCAATTTGCGTTCTCGTTGCCGTCGGTTGCACGCGTTCGCCGAAAACCGAAGACAACACTGGGGTGCGGCCTAAACAAAACTTGACTCGGTTGGAAACTGGTGTGAACCCCGAGTCACTTCCACCTCAAATCACGAACCAGTTCGGGATGACGTTCCGCCTTGTCACCATCGACACCTCGCGTGTTGACCACCAACAATCGTTTCCCAGAAAATCTTATTACCTGCAGGAATCGAGATTGTCGGAGGAGCAACATTCCGCGTTTCGTGAAGCGGCGTTCGGTGATGGAACGTACGAAACGATCAACTGGCATTACAATGGTGGGCATCCGTCCGAATGGCGTGAGTGGTACCAGTACGCTCAGGCGTTGTCGAAGTTCGACGCTCAGTATGACTACCGTTTGCCGACGCGGTCACAGTGGACCTTTGCCTGCATGAGCGGCTACGACCAAAGTTGCGACAAGACCAAGCCAAACGCATATGGCATCACTGGGTTGATGGACACCAATGGATTTGCCGAGGCAGTGGACGAACTCATGCTCCACAACGGCCATGAATTTGGTGTGCTGATGGGCTATTGGTCAAACAATTGGGGAGCGTACGAAGGGAAAACAAAACCGGATTACTCGTGTGAATACTGGACGATATGCAATCCGGATGCTGATGACAGCCTGAACGAGTCAATCAATGGCAGGTTCATTTTGCTGCCGAAAGAAACGGCTCATTCCTCTCATGGTAGTGGCGGATAACAAATCTATGCACCGGAGTCGCTGGTCCGGCTGCATCTGAGATCTACGTCGCTGGTAACAACCGGGCTACCCTGGTCGTTATGCCGTTTGATCATTCGGCTGCTTACACGAATCAACCTGAAGTTCACTCCCCGGGGCAGATGTACGTGAACGAGTTCTCTTCGGAAAACAGACACGAAAGACCTCAATTCAGCATCCGTTCAATGCTGCTATTGTCGCTCGGTGTCGCCTTGTACGTGCTGATGGCTATGGTAGTGGTGCATCACCATGGCAAGTTGCTTGATGTCGTGACTGACTGGGCGGGCATCTTCGCGCTCGGCTGCGGGCTTCTCGCGGTCGCCGGATTAACAATGATGGTCGTCGATCTGGCCCACGGCCGTTTTGGGTATCTTTGGCCCACCGTGGTGCTTTCGGCTGCGCTGATCTATGCCCCCGCTAACGTCGTCTTGTTCATTGCGACGCTGATGGTGGACAGGTTTGCCGTCTTCGGCGAACCGTATTTGGTTTCGGCAGTGCTATTGGCACCGGCTGTGATGTTGTTCGCGCTCGTCATCGTGGCTGGCTTTCTTAGCAGGCTCGGCTGGTTCACTTTGCTGGGATTCATCATATGGATCGAAAGCGTCGCTCTTGCGCACCTGTGGGTCATCGCAGCCGCCTCCGCTAGTATCTAAACGCATCGCCCCCCCGAAACAGTGTCCCCTCTAAAAATTTGGCACGCAACCGTTTCGGGGCACACCCAACACCCCCTTTGACAAGAGTACGCCTTGCCGGTAGCATAACCTGTTTCCACTGACTGTCTTAGAGCGACCCTCGCAAGGGGAAATCCGGCAACCTGGTCAGGCCTTAACTGGAGCAGCCAAACCCGGAGGACTCTTGTGCGAGGGTCACTCCAAGATAGTTGGGGAAAGAACGAACAACTCAAAAGACTGCTTTCGAGCAATCCCCGCGATGGGAAGTTTGGTTATCTGGTCAGGCCTTAACTGGAGCAGCCAAAACTTTGCGACTCTTGTGCGGGGGTTCCTCCAGGGCAGTCTTTTTTTGTTCGTTTCTGTGTGCCACTGGCATCCTGCCAGTGTCTTTTTGTGCCTGAGCTGCGTGGCAACCGGGTACCTGATTCGCACTGGCCAGAGGCCAGTGGCACACGCCGAGAGAGCATTGGCCCACTCAACCCAGGCCCTTGGGACGGTTGATTTGAGAACGGTTGTGCGTCAAACTGCATCGTTGCCCAAATGTGGGCGGCCGTTTATCTGACGAGACCGAGATTCTTCGGCTCGCATTCTCGCGAAAAGTCCTTAGCCGGTTGAGAGGGATCGTGGCTGAGCAAAATAGTTCTCCCGACTACCTGGTCGTTGCCAGGCGTTACCGGCCTCAATCGTTCGGCGAATTGGTCGGCCAGCAGCGTGTTGCGACCGCGCTGGGCAATGCCATTTCGCGAAACAGGGTAGGGCACGCTTACCTATTCACCGGGGCTCGCGGGGTCGGCAAGACTTCCTCGGCGCGAATCTTCGCCAAGGCGCTTAACTGCGTGAAGGGTCCGACCGCCACGCCATGCAACGAGTGCGAGATCTGCGAAAGCGTCACCGCCGGCGAAGATGTCGACGTGCTGGAAATCGACGGTGCATCGAATCGCGGGATTGAAGAGATTCGCCAGCTACGGGCCAACATCAACGTCCGCCCGAGCCGTGCTCGTTTCAAGATCTACATCATCGACGAAGTCCACATGTTCACCAAGGAAGCGTTCAACGCGCTGCTCAAGACCTTGGAAGAACCGCCGGACCACGCCAAGTTCATCTTCTGCACGACCGACCCGGAACGCATTCCGATCACGGTCCTGTCGCGGTGCCAGCGATTCGATTTCGGCGGCATTCTGCCTGAAGACATCGTCGGGCGGCTGCGTCATATCGTCGACACCGAGAAGGTGCCTGCCGATGAAGAAGCGCTCAAGCTGATTGCCCGTCGAGCGAACGGCTCGATGCGCGATAGCCAGTCGCTGCTGGAACAGATCCTGGCGTTCGGCGATTCGCAGATCTCCGTCGAATCGGTCCATCGCCTGTTGGGCACCGCCGACAATCAGCAGATTGTGGACCTGGCGGCCCAGGTACTTTCGTCCGACGCAGCCGGCGCGCTGCAAACAACGCACGCGGTCTTCACCGAAGGGGTCGACCCTGGGCAACTGCTCGAGCAACTGCTGCGGTTGTTCCGCGACCTGATGGTGCTCGGCTCAGGCGGCTCGCCAGATTTGCTGCAATCGATTTCGCCTGGGGCGGTCGACGAGGCGAAGGCCATGGCCAGCCAGGCCGGTTTGGCCAAGCTGCTGGCCGCCGTACAGTGCCTGGACGAGACGTTGGTTCGTTTGCACCGCAGCACGTACGGTCAGGTTCTGGCCGAAGCGGCTGTGATTCGCATTTGCCAGCTGGAAGATCTGGAAAGCCTGGGCTCGCTGATTGCCACGCTCAAAGAAGGTGGCCTCCCGGCGAAATCGGCCCCGGCAGCTGCCCGGCCGGCGGCACCTCAAAAAAAAACGGTTGAGCACCCCGTAGAACCGACGCCCACGCCCGATACGATTCCGATCCGTCCGGTGGAACCACCGGCACCAGCCGTGGTCGCCGAGCCGCCAGTTGCGCCCACTCCACCGGTAGAAAAGGCGCCCAACGAGGCCCCCAAACTGGTTATTACCGAGAAAAACGCGTTCTCGGTGTGGAAAAAGATCGTGGAAGATTTGCCGGGCCTTATCGGTGATTACGCTCGTCAGGGACACGCGGTAGCAATTTCTGGGCCAAATCGGCTAGTCGTTGATTTTTTCTCGACGTATAATTCGGCTGTCGAAGCTTTACGACGGCCTAGAAGTCAGGAAGTGCTGGAAAAGGCGTTTCTTGATATGTGTGGAGGCAGTTACACGGTCGAGTTTCGGGTATTGGATGACCCCAATGCCGGTCGCAAACCCGATCAACACATGTCTCCCGAGCGATCGGCTCAAGAGGGTCGTCTCAAAGCTCGACTACTTGCCGAACAGGAACCGTTCGTCCAAAAGGCGATGGATCTGTTCGATGCGGAAGTGACCGGAGTCCGCGATTCGGAATCCTAAGGCATTTTCTGCAGAACTTGGCACGCTTTTCGCACGTAAGGGACGTTTTGGCCTCTGGCTGAGCTAAACTTTGCGCGGAAGTCATGCCGCCGGCATGCATAGAAAAGTTTGTTCTCCAGCATCGATCGCTGAGAACGAACAAGACTTAAATGTCGCATTGTTTCACTGAAAAAGGAGACGTCCGTGTTCAAGAACCTAGGCAACATCGCCAGCATGATGCAGCAGGCCCAGCAAGTGGGTCAGGACATGAAGGCCATGCAGGAAGAACTTCGCAACAAGCGTGTGAAGGGAACTGCCGGTGCTGGCATGGTCGAAGCGATCTGTACCGGACACGGCCAGGTGGTCAGCATCACCATCGATCCCAAATTGATCGCCGATGGCGACAAGGACTTGATCGAAGAACTCATTCCTCAGGCCGTCAACGATGCCCAGGCCAAAGGCAAAGAGCTTCATCAAGAGATGATGCAATCGGTTACCAGCGGACTGAACGTCCCAGGCTTGGATCAAGCCCTGAGCCAGTTCGGTCAATAAGGTTTGCTTTCGGAAAGCAAGCCAAAATAACAACCCACAAAGAAGGAGCGAGGTGAATGGCGCAGCTGACTGAATCGGTGGTTCGATTGATCGACCAACTATCGAAGCTGCCAGGCATCGGCCGAAAAAGTGCCGAACGCGTTGCCTATCACCTCCTTCGCGTGAACAAAGAAGAAGCTCTCGGACTGGCAGACGCCATCCGCGACGTCAAAGAAAACGTCCGCTACTGCAGCCGATGCTTCAACCTGTCGGAAGGGGACCTCTGCACCATCTGCAAAGATCCCCAGCGCGATGCGTCCATCTTGTGCGTGGTCGAACAGCCACGCGACTTGATCGCGCTCGAGCAGTCTGGCGTTTTCCCAGGCCTCTACCATGTCCTCTTGGGGCGTATCGCTCCGCTGGAAGGTATCGGCCCGGACCAATTGACCATTGATGCCCTGGTCTCGCGAGTTTCCCAAGGAGAGATTCGCGAAGTGATCATGGCCACCAATCCAACGACCGAAGGGGACGGCACCGCGCTGCACATTTCCAGCTTGCTTGCCGAGTTCCCGGTCAAATTAACCCGTTTGGCACGAGGCGTTACCGCCGGTAGTGTTCTCGAATTCGCCAACAAGGAAGTGCTTGCCGACGCCATGACTGGCCGACAATCACTTTAACCACATTTTGGGTGACCCCAGTTAGCAACCGGGACCATCCAATACCCGCTGAAAGCTAAAGACGCTGTCTTCGCATTCAGCACCCACTTCCCAACAGCTACGGAATCATTCCCATGAGAATGTCCTTCGGTCTCGAGCAGAAGATGGTCCAGAAGCAAGTTCTGGCCCCACGGATGATTCAATCCATGGAAATTCTGCAACTGCCCGTTCTTGCTCTGCAAGAGAAGATCGAGCAGGAAATGAACGAAAACCCGATGCTCGAAGTTCAGGAACAAGAAGCGAGCGATTCGGAAGATACCTCCAAAGACGAATACGATTCACGCTCCGAGTCCGAAGAAGAATTCGTCGTCGAAGACGGCAAGGACAATGCCGACGACTTCGAACGCCTTCTGGAAATGGACCAGCAGTATCCCGACACCTTCGACGAACGCCCGCAACGTTCTTCCGGCCAAATGGAAGAAGACGCCGAGCGCCGCATGGACGCGTTGGCCAACGTTCAATCTCGACCGGAAACGCTGCAAGATCATCTCGATCATCAACTGTACGAACTCACCATCGAACCGCTGGTTCGCGAATGGGCCGAACGCATTATCTCGGCTCTCGATAGCAACGGTTACCTAACCACGAGCCTCGAAGACTTGCTCCCGGCCGATGCCGACGACGAACTAAAGGACACCGCTCAGGAAGCCCTGCACGTCGTTCAATCGCTCGACCCAGCCGGTGTTGGTGCGCGTGACCTGCGCGAATGCCTGCTCCTGCAAATCGATCCGTCGCGGATGTTCTACGACGAACTTCGCACGCTGATAATGAACCACCTGGAAGACCTTCGTGACAATCGTCTGCCACAAATTCAAAAGGCAACCGGCTTCTCGATCGAACGCATTCAGGCTGCCTGGAGCGAACTACGCCGCTTAGACCCGAAGCCAGGCTCGATCTACAACGACTCGCATGTCGCCAATGTCATCCCTGACCTGATGCTCGACGTCGACGAGGATGGCCGCTACGTCGTGCAGGCCGAAGACCGTGACATTCCTCAGCTGCGGATCAGCAACTACTATCGTGAACGTCTTTCCAGCCCCACGGCGACGCGGGAAGAGAAAGAGTTCATCAAGCGAAAGCTGAACGCCGCCCAGTGGCTGATCGACGCGATCATCCAGCGTCAAAACACGCTCAGCCGCGTTGCCCAGGCAATCGTCGACTATCAAAAGGACTTCATCGACAACGGCCCCGAGCACATCACGCCGCTCAAGATGCAGCAGATCGCTGACCAGGTTGGCGTGCACGTGACGACCGTTAGCCGAGCTGTCGACGACAAGTACATTCAGACCCCGCGCGGTATCTTCCCGCTCAAAGCCTTCTTCGCCGGTGGTACGGTGAACGAAGCTGGCGAGGAAGTTACCTGGGATCAGATTCGTCTGCGTCTACAGGAAGTGATCGACAACGAAGACAAAGCCAAACCGCTGTCGGACGACGACCTGGTCAAGAAGCTCAAAGACGACGGCCTCAACGTTGCCCGCCGTACGGTCACCAAGTACCGCAAGAAAATGGGCATCCCCAGCTCGCGTCAACGACGTGACTGGTCGAAGAAGTAAAGCAATCCTCTCCGGTTGTCATCGCACAGCCGGAGGGCCGTTGCCTTGCTTCGTCTCTAACGCGCATGCCAACCGCACGCCCAAGCAGACTTGGGCGTGGCACCCAACACATGATCAGCGCGCATCCGCACTCTTGTCCCCTCGCCCCGATGGGGAGAGAGGACAAGATTTCCAGGGCGGACCGCGCTGGCTGGTTTCCATCGCTTCCTGTATGGTTCCCGTCGTCACGACCTTGTCTGCGCGGACGTCATCCGGTGCCGTGGCCAAGTCTGCTGGGGCGTGTCTTTGAATCGCCTGACGCACCCGTTCCCGTCGCCGTGGTGTGATGACCTTCTGCGTTTTGCAAACAGAAACAATCTTCCGCGGTGTGTTGCCTTGCGAAGGTTCTTCTTGCGATGGCCCTTCATCAAGCAGGTCGACGGTGTGTGACAGCGCAGCAACGACTTCCTGCTTTGCTGCGACCTCTTCGAGCAGTTGCAGGTTGAGTCGCTTCAGGCGATAGAAGAGCCACGCGTGAAGGCGAGCACTCACGTACGTCAATGGCTCAGCGATGCGTCCGTTCGAGCGACGTGGTTTCGCGAGACGCACGAGCTTCCTCAGAAGGGAAGGCCGTTTGCGTCGCCGCTCCGCCGCAGAGGCCTGCGATGGCCGCTTCTGTTTGGGTGGGGCTTGATCGGGGAACTCGTACTGGGCGACCTTCGGGTCGATCGGTACGACCATGCCCTGGGCGAGCAAGCCGATGGGGCTGTCGCCAGGCAACCGCGATTCAGGCGACGACAGCCGCCGTTGTATCGCATCCTGCAACCTGGCCTCGGCTTGGGCCTGTTGTCGACGGATCGGTTCTTCCAGCATCGTACGAGGCCGCGTAGGCTTTTTGGCCGGCGGCTTGGCTGGCGTCTCCTGAAGCACCAGCAACACTTCGCCGCAGCAGGGGCACAATAGCCGGTTCCCATCGCGCACGGCAACCTGCGGGGCGTGGCCTGGTGAGCCAGCTCCGTGTGTTTCAGGTTGTGCAGCGTGGTGATGGGACATCGTGAAAACTCTCCGTCGGTTAAATCGTGTGCCACTGCCGCCCTCGGCAGTGGGAAGTTAGCAGGAGCTTATCCATCCCCAGTTGACCTTAAGAGCACTGGCGAGAGGCCAGAGGCATGCCGAGATTGGGATGGAGACTGCAAAGCATGCCCCCGAATTCGAGGACATGCCTTAGGTATACCAGCCTGTCGGTGCGGAAAGATAGTGCGCGCGGAATTTTGCTGCTGCGGCGAGACAAGTCGCATGATAACGCACTGCACAACTTCACCAGGCGTTGATTGGCTCCTGGGGGTTGTTCTAGCTATACCGGAAGGTGGGGTTAGTCCCGTGGCAGCGGTTGTCGGTGCTGGCAACATTCTGTTTATCGCGCCCCCCTCGAAAGCACGATGCCAGAGAACACGATTCTACCTGTTATGCCCGCTAGCACACCCGTGCCGCTAGCAACGCATGAGCGGGACGAATCGCCTGGTCCGTGTGGAACCTGGGCCGTTTAACGAAGCATCCCTTCTGAGCATGGAAAAGCTCACCGGTTGTGGCGGTGGCTGAAAGGAATTCAGAAATGAAAGTGCGTCACCTCCTTGTCGCGATGATTGCCTGGTTCATGGCGACATCCGTGCTGTTTGCCCAAGCGGATAATATCTTCCGTCCGGTCTATCTCGCCCAGGACCCGGTACTGGCGCCGATGTCGTTCGAGAAGCTCGACAACCTGACGACAGCCGAGCACTACCCGGTGGCCGCCAGCAGCGCGGCGTGTGGTCCGGCTTGTGGTTACTGCCGTGCCGGCTGGCGACTAGGGGTGGAAGCGACTTTCCTTGCCCCGATGGGCGGCAACCAGGCGGGTTGGACCTTCGACAACGTTACGACTTCGATCACCGATAGCTTTTCGACCGATGCCCACGGGATTGACGGGCTCGTTCCGGCCCCACGCCTGTGGGCCGCTTACGTCTGCGACAACGGCTGGGGCGTGCAATTTCGTTACTGGGAACTGAACACCAGCTCGAATTACGCGGACCCATACTTTCTGTCGGGCGATACCTTCGGTTTTGCCTCTGGCACGAATCTGGAAATGTTCGCGCTGGACCTGGAATTGGTCAAAGAGTTTTGCGTAGGTGACTGGAACATGGTCGGTACGTTCGGCTATCGACATGCTCAGCGCGACACGAATGAAACGATTGCTTTCAACGGTGCCATTGCCCGCCCAGGCGGCCTTGGCGGCGGGACCGATATCTTCGCCGGTACGGCTTCGGGGATTGCCGTGTTTGAAGGAGATGGCCTGACGTTCTCGCTTTCCGGTTACCGCTGTGCGGACTGCTGCTGCGGGCTGCAATGGTTCTGGAACGCTCGCGGCTCGGTGTTGTTCGGCGATACGTATGCCGGGGCGCTAACGCATGCCCAACTGATCAGCCCTGGCGGTGATGCCAACAACACTAACGGCGGCTACGCCGGCGACAGCGATACGATCTTTGTCGCCGAGTTCCAGCTGGGTGCCCAGTGGAGCACGGCGGTCAAGTGCATGGGTGGCCGATTCTTTGCTCGTGGTGCGTTTGAATACCAGCACTGGGGCGAAATGGGAGCGGCGGCCGGTGCCTCATCGACCGCGGGCGAATTGAACGTGGGCGAGCTGACCATGAACGCATTGGCTCCGTCCGATTCGCTCGACCTGGTCGGTTTCGCCATCTCGGCGGGAATCGTTTGGTAACGCGGCACACTCGGCACACACAAGGTTCCAACCATGGAAGTTTCAAAGCCTGCAAAGCTCGCTTCCCGAAGGATCGAAATGATGATGCGAACAAACACAACACGCCGCCGGCACAACTGGCTTGCCGATTGCCTTCGCTTGGCGATGATCGCAGGAGCCATCGTGCTCTGCGGGCAGGGTGGCTTTGCTGACGCGCAGTGGGAATATGGTTCGTCCAACAGTTTCCGCATCGACGAACCGCTGTTCGTTGCGTCCGACTTCGAGGATACGTCGCTCGTCTGGCGTTACGGCAACGCCTCGATCATGCCGGTTACCGCCATGCAGGAAGAGCCCAATCCACTGCCGCCACCGATGCCGCTGATTCCCGAAAACGGCAAGGTCGAACTGGTCGATCCGCCAGTGAGTCGTGACCAGGAATATGGCGAGCCGCTGGAAGACTTCAACGTTCAGTTTTTGCGGACGTCGAGCGTTCTGCTGGATCCGGGCCAGTGGCAGATGGATGTCGGACTGGTGTATGCCAAAGCCGACTACGATTTCCCGATCTCGCTGACTCCGTCTGGCGTTGCTCGGGCCGACTTGAAACGTCGCTCGTTGTTCGTACCGTTCGCGCTAAGGTACGGTCTGACCGATCGCATTCAACTTTCGGGTAGCCTGCCAATCGGCTGGGCGCATCAGGAGTTCTCATCGCTGGGCCTGTTCGACCAAAACACCGACAACGGTGGCATCGGCGACCTGGAACTGGGCGTGAACCTGTTGTGTCGCGAAGGTTGCTACGGCTACTCGCCGGACGTCATCCTCAGCTTTGGTTTGACGGCCCCGACCGGCGATGCCGAGTACGCCATCAACGGGCTGACCCAGGCCACGCTGGCCAACGGCGTGTGGGCACCTTCAGTCCAGCTGCTGATGATTCAGCGTTATGATCCGATCATTTACTTTTATGGCTGCGGATATCGCTACCAGGCCAAGCGCCAGTTCAACGATCAGGACGTCTTCTACGGTCACCAGTTTACGTACAACTTTGGCGTTGGCTTCGCCGTCAACGATCGCATCACGCTGAGCACCGCGTTCCTGGGTCTCTATCAAACGGAAACTCAGGTCGATGGTCTGGGAGTGCCGGGCTCGATGCGGGAACTGCTGCGGCTTCGTTTCGCTGCGACCACCTATCGCTGCGGTCGCATCATCGAACCATTTGCCGAAATCGGGATGACCGAAGACGCCGCGGACTCGGTGGTCGGTATCGTCTGGACGATGTAACACCACCAGGGAGAAGCTCCTTTGAGTAGCCCAAGGATCAAATCACTGATTGTGCCGGTCATTGCCATCGGTGTTGTCGTGGCGGCAGCTGCGACGGCCTCGGCTCAGACCCGGTCCCAGTTTGGGCCACCGGTACGGACGCGCGACCATAACATTCAGGCCTATGCCCGCACGTGGACCGCGATCCGCGACCAGAACATCGTCAAGCAGCAGCGTGACTATTCGTGTGGTGCCGCTGCGTTGGCAACCCTCTGTCGTTATTACTGGGGCGACCCAGTCACCGAGAACCAGGTGCTGGGCGTCATCGAGAAACAACTCACGAGGGAAGAACTGCAGGAACGTTTTCAGAACGGGCTGGCCATTTCCGACTTGCGTTTGACGGCGGTAAGGCTCGGTTATCTTTCGACGATCGGTCGCTTGAGCATGGAAGAACTGACCGATGTGAAGGTTCCGCTGATCGTGGCGATTCGCTTGGAGCAAACCAACCACTTTGTCGTGCTGCGGGGCATGGCCAACGGCTGGGTGTTTTTAGCGGACCCAGCCCGGGGCAACTTGCGGATTCCGCAATTCGAGTTCGAGCGAATTTGGATCGAAAACGCGGTGCTAGTTGTGGCGAAGAAGGGGAAGGCGAAGTCGGATGTCTCGCAATTGGGAGTGCGACACGAAGAGATGGCCCGCGGTTGGGTCGATGATCAGATCATCCGCACCTTCCCCGAGAAACCATTCCGGGTACCGTTTCCCGCCTTTCCGTAGTCCTTGGCGAGAACAGCAAGAAAGAGAAAACGGCCGCGTCGAGAGGTTTCGACGCGGCCGTTTTTGTTGGCTTGAAAGTGGTTCGCTTATTTGCCAGCGAATGCCCACGAATAACCGGTGGCGTAGGTGCCGACGCTGACGGACTTTCCGCCGAAGACATAACCGCCTGGACCGTAGTAGGTCTTGTTGTAGACCAGACCGGTTTGGCTGCTGTTACCACCAGCGGCGAAGTCATAACCAGGACCGAAGTCACCGGCGGCGTAAACGGTGGTCTGGGTGCTACCCAAGAAGCGGGAAGTGCCGTAGCCGAAAGCGATGGCGAACGTACCACGTACGTTCTTGCCTTCTTCGTCGCTCATGACGCTCAGCCCTGAGAGGCCCATCGAAGCCAGCGTAGCTTGATCGACGTTACCGTTTGGGTCAGCGGCACGAACGTCCGAAACCAAAGCAAAAGAAGTGAAAGCTACCGCCAAGAGACATGCCAAAGATTTCATCGAGATTCTCCATCGAAACGAATTGAGGCAGATTCAGGCACGATCCCACCGTTTGAGACCCCCCCTGAGTGACTGAAAAAGTTCTGCAATAGTCCCGATTGTAATTACGGGTATACATATCCCGATGAGTGAAAATGGAGCATTTACCCAGATTTTGGGGATTGCAAAGAAGTTAACGGCGGGGGAAGAAAGCGCCGCGCAACGAGACTAACTACCACCTAAAAACGCGTGGCATGTCGTGATCAGCACACGACTTAGGTCGCTTAATTCCGGACCGAAAAGGAAGAAATCGGTCGCCGAAAGCCGCAGGCGGAAGCAACTCGGCCGCCGCGTTAAGTCTTAGAGTAATTGCCAGCCGGCGTATCTCAAGAGTCGGCTGCCGAAAATTCGGTTCGTCCCACCAGGCCCCAAGGAAGTATTAGGAAGACTGATAGACGTAGGCGATGGATTCGTCCTTCCCTGGTCCCTTGATCGAGCACCACGTCCCAGGCCCGGTCTGCTTTCGAACTCTCGCTGAAAACCGGATCACCTCGGTTCAAAATCAGAAATCTCTTCCAGCGGGCGGACCGCACGACGGACGGCGTGACCGTGTGCCGCGATCTCGTCCATGATTCGCTTGATCGTCGATTTTGTTTCCTGCGTCCAAGGCATCAGGTCGACATCGATCGCTCCGCCAGCGATGTTCGAATGGGGCTCTTCAAGATGCGCGTAGAGCGTATGCGATGCTCCCGCACCGCCACGATGGACGCACTCGAAATGAGCTACGCAATCCAAAGGGATATCCAAGAGCAGTTCGTCCTCGCCTACCGTGCCGGTTTTGACTCGTCGAGTGGAGAACGATATCTCAAGATAATTCGGAGGGCTGTTCCAGACCTGTTGGCACCAGTAAACAAAGACAGCTCCGAAAGCCGCGGCAACGAGTGACGTAAGGAGACCATGTTCGCTCATTACGTACAGAACCAACGTGACCTTGGTCATGAGCAGAGCCAAAAGCAAAAGAAACATCACGCCGCCCAGCCCAAGACCTCGCTCAAACCGAACGTCGTTCAGGGTCGATGTAATCTTCAACGGAGAATGCTCCAGTCCTACCGTCTTTGCACGAAATGAATTCGCTGTGTGCTACGCTACCCATCTCTATAGATACGTCCACCCGCACTTGGGGCACTTCGTCTGTGACTGCATGACCTCTCCACAGGCAAGACATCGGTCGAGTTCGTCACTTTGTTCGTCTGATTCCAACTCATCCAGTTCGTTGACCGACTGAGATTCTTCTCCATTCTTCTCGGCTGGCGACGCCGGAGATAATTCCTTGGCCTGGTTCCGTGTGGCTCGTAGCCCAACAAGCCCACCCAATCCACTACCCAATGCGCCAGCGCACATCGCACTAATCACGACCCAAAGCGCATCCCCCTCGAATGCGCGACTCGGACCGAGGAGGAAAAGGAGCGGCAATGCCGATAGGATGGCTCCGGCTACGGCGCTCGTGATAGGGTGCGCCAAACTTCCTGCAAAGGCGCCCAAAAAGCCGCCGACAATCGTGATCGGTATACTCAGGATGACACCGTACGCAACACTTAATTCCGAAGGAGAGAACGACGACTCCAACAGCATCAGCAACCAAAACACGCCGAGTTGGCTTACAGCACAAGCAACCCCGCCTACGTAGGAGCCACTCCACGGTTTCACGGACGAGTCGGAACGCTGATCGTCAGATGCCTCTTCAAGATCCGTATACCTGGACGCAATCAGCGCATATGAAGGATTCCGAGGGTCGATAATTAAGGTGACTTCTTCCCCATCATCGAGAGAGTCGTCTCTCCAAATCGTATTCTTGTTGCGGTAGGTTCTTCCATCGTATTCGTATTCAAAGTCGTACTTCTTTGGATCACTGCCAACAAGACGCTGTTTCAATTCCGACACGTCGACGGTGATCACGCGTCCCTTGACCTGGTTACCGATGGCGATCACGCGTTTGATTCGGGAGACTCTTCTTAAGAAGAACCCTACCCACACCAACGTCAGGAGACTGCCGATGCCGATCATCTTTAAGTTCGTGGTGGAGGAATACTCCGTCGGCTGCCGGTAGCCAATTTCGCCAAAAATATTGCCATAGACGACCGTAAACCACCACAATCCCAAGAACCCCAGCAAGATGGGATAGCCTGGCTCACTTAGCAGGATTCGCAGGGTTGAAGTTTTTCGGTTCAACGATCTTGCCTTGCTTGTGGAAACACTACGGGACGCAGGGCCTTGGGATCTTTCGTGTGCCACTGGGCCGATCAACCTCGCGCGGCGATCGGGGCCGAGGCCAATTCCCGGGGATGAGGATCTACCGCGCGGGCTGGTAGCGAAGTCAGCACGACGCAAATGGTCTCGGTGGCAGGGTCAGCCCAGGCCAACGTTCCGGTCGAGCCGGTATGGCCGAACGTTTCTTCTGAACAGCCGTCGCCTCCCAGTTGCGCGCCCACGTCAAACCCAATGCCGCGCGGCTTGATGCCGGCCGGGTTCTGGTTCGAGCGCACCATCCTGGCGGTCTCTGGCTTGAGTACCGTTCCATTCAGAAAAAGGTACTCCGCCAGGAACTTCGCCACGTCAGGTGCCGAGCAATGGGTCGTTCCCCAAGGGGCACCCAGCTTGCGCCAGTAGAGGCTGTTCCAATCCCAGTTCTTGGCCGTCGGATCGCCGCTGCCTGCCTCCGGTGCGGCGAACTCGGTTTGGGCAGGCACCATGTCGTCGAGCGAGAATCGCCCCAGCCCTTGAGCCGAGTGTTCCATTTTCAGCGGCTTAAACACGGTCTCTTGAACCAGCGAAAGGATATCCTGGCCGGTCAGCAGCTCCGCGACGTGGGTCGCCAGCAGAATGCCCATGCTTGAGTATTGGTAGCGGGAGCCTGGCTTGAACGAAAGGGGCGCTTGCTGCGCGGTCTCGACGAACCTGGCAAGCTCCGCGTGGCTGCGACGCAGCTCGGCGTTGTTGGCCAGTTGATCCGGCAGCCCCGAGGTATGCGTCAGGATGTGACGCAGCGTGACGTTCTCTTTCCCTTGGCCGGTGAATTTCGGCAGGTACTTGCGCAACTTGTCGTCGAGCTTGAATTCATTTTGATCGTACAGCCGCATCAGCGCGGTGACGCAAATCGGCTTCGAGATCGATCCTAGCAGGAACATCGAATCGGTCGTCGTGCCATCGCCATACGCGCGTGTTACGGCGTTTCCCTTTTTCAGGACATGCAGCGTCGCCGACTTCACCTGACCACTGGCGGTTGCCTGCTGTAGTACCTTGTCCGCTTGATCCAAACCACTGGGCTGGTCCGCCGCGCAGACTCGTGTGCTTAATCCCACGGCAAGACTCCCTAAAAGAAAGTGACGACGATACATAAGGCAGGCCCTTTTAAAAGGGAACAGGAGAGACCGGAATCGGTCGAAAGGGGAGGGGACAGGCAAGTTCTACCATCCCAATAGCCGGGCTGCAATTCAGTAGAGTGCTATTCGGGGAGACTCAAGTCGCCAAGACATCCGCCTCTATTTCCTTTCGTTTAAATGCTTAGCTCAAACGCGCCATACGCTCGATACAGCACGAAGAACCAAGCGATTGATGCAAAGAAGTCGATAAGAAGAAGAATCGAAAGAACCAGCAGAACAAAACCGTAGCGAGTTCCACAATAAATCGACCAGCAAGCGATCACGAACGACACGATTCCGAGAGCGGCCATGATCGACCTGATGACTACCGCGGCAAGCAAATACCAAGACTGAACATCTTCAACGGAAACCTTGTCGGCGTTGCTTTCTAAGAATTGATCTCGGATGGAACCAAGCGGAGAACACAGCGGAATAAGCAGTGCCACGGAGGCTACGAACAGGAATGCTCTGCAGAGCTGACCACTACTTTTTGCTTCGCCCTCGGTGTGGCTTATAGTGTTGAAAGGATAGATAGATCTCTCCTTCACGGGTAGATAACTCGGAGAAGAACGAGGGACTGGAAGGTCTTTTGGATCTTCAGTATCACTTGGGGGAGAATGAACCTTACCCGACTTCTACAGAACCTTCGCCACTACAAACGTAAGATCATCATCCTGCGAGCCAGCTCCGCGGTACCCCACCAGTGCCTGGCGGATGATTTGGCTGATTTCTTCGGAGGTCTTCTCGGCATTGTCGCGGATCAACTCTTGCAGGCGTTCTTTGCCGAACTGCTCGCCTGCTTCGTTCATCGTTTCTTCCAGGCCGTCGGTGGTGGCCAGAATGACGGTGCCGGCGTGGATATTGGGCTGCCAGTATTCGGCGTACTCTTCTCCCTCCATCAGCCCCAGCGGCAAGCCGCCGCCGTCGAGTTCCGGGAACCGACCGTCCTTGGGGGTATAGATGATCGGAGGCCCGTGTCCGGCCGATGCCCAGCGGATGGTATCCTTCTTCGCCGAAAGGGTAAGCAACAGCATCGTCATAAAACGCTCGCCGTTGGTATCGATCACCAGCATCTCGTTCAGGTGATTTAGGAAGTCAGCCAGTGAGCCTGGCACCGCGCAGCGGCTTCGCAAAATGCCGCGGGCCGTGGCCATCAGCAGGGCCGCGGCCACGCCGTGTCCCATCACGTCGCCGATCACCAGCACGGCGGTATCTTCGTCGGTCCCGCCGACGTCGAGGAAGTCGTAATAGTCGCCGCCGGTCTCATCGCAGTACGTGCTGTGGCCGGCAATGTCGAGCCCTTTGATCTGCGGCGACTCCGAAGGCAACAAGTTTCGCTGCACTTCCATGGCGAGCGAAAGAGACTTTTGCATGCGGAGGCGATCTTGCAGACCCTCGGCCATCTTGTTGATCTCGGCAGCCAGGTGCGTGTACTCCGGGGCGTGCTGAATATCGAGCCGCGTCTCCAGGTCGCCTTGGCCGATACGCCGGACCGAATCCCCGATGTTCGTCAACGGCCGAACCAGCCACTGGGCCGCGATCAGCCCCAGGCCGACCGCCAACACGACGGCCACCAGGCTGATGATCCAGCTACGGGCAAACTCGGCGTTGATGTCCCCCACAAAGTCGTCTTCCGGCACGATGGTCAGCAGTTGCCAATCAAGACCGACCTCGCGACCTACCTGCGACGCATGCAAGTAGAAAACCTCGCCGTCGACATTGATATTGGTGCTGACATCGTACTGCGAGTCCTGACTTTCCAGGAAACGGGCCGCGGCCTGAATCTTGGGATTGTCCGACTCGGTGGCAGGCAGTTGATTTCCTTCGAGCGAAATGATCTTCGTTCCGTCGGAAGTGGCCAGCAGCTTGCGGTCCGAGGTAAGCATGAAGGCCATCCCGGTCTTACCGATCTTCAACTCGCCCAGGTAACGGGAGAGATCATTCAGCGAGTAATCGGCATCGACGATCCCCATCAACGAGCGATCGGCATGGTAGAGGGGAATCCCGTACGAAATGCCCAGCGTTGTTTCGACATCGCTGCCGCCACCGACCCATACATACGGATCACTCCAGGTCGGCCGCTTCGCGTCACGCGGCGTTTCGAACCAGGGACGCGTTTGCAGGCGAAACTCAAACTGGTTGCGCGTGTCTTGCAGGACCTCGCCGTCGCTGTTGAGCTGCCACTCTTCCATCAGTTCGGAAGACGAGTCGCTCTTGATCGCCCAGTACGTGCTTCCGTCGGCGTAACGGCTAACCCAAACGGTTCGCCCGTCGGCACCACCCCACGAAACCGCGCTGAGCATATCGAATGTCTTCGACTCGTGCACAAAGGTAGGTCGCCACGCGGCAAGGTCATCCAGCGGCAGGGCCTTCGAGGTGACCAGGTGCTTATTGACCTGGCAAACCTGAACCGGAATCGAAAGTACGTCGGCGATCTTGTCCGACGTCGTACGATGGATCTCGTCGATGCTTTGCTCGGCCAGCTGCGTGACAGCCTTTTGCGATTGGCGATTCCACGTCATCGACAACCACACCCCGACAATCAGCACGGGGATGCCGAACAGCAGCGGAGCGAGAACTCGAATAGGAAGACGTTTAACAGACAAGATCTCTATTCCATCAGAGGAAGTAAAGCAGCGAACCGCAGCTTTCATGATAACGCATCCGATGGGCCCACGCGCCACCTGTCAGCATACGTACCGAAAGTCGATGTAAAAGAAGGGGAGGGGGCGACCACGGATGTTCACAAATTGGCAAATGCCAGCGTTCGCAGCTGGCGAAACCCTCACCCTAGCCCTCTTCCTGCGAAGGAGAGGGAATAAGAGAAGTGAATTACTCGACTTTGTTTACATCACCGCGAAGTAGTTATCGACCGCGCCGTCGAAGTGTTCCCTGGTTAGTTCCAGCGGGGCATTCTCGTAGAGACACATATTGCGAACCTGCATCAGAAGGTCGCGCGGCTGGCAACAGCGGAACGGACGATTGACCTTTTTGTAGTGCGTTTCGATCAAGTAATCGATTGCCGGCTCGTTGATGGTGAAGCCCATCAGCGGACACATGATGTCGAACAACTGGCGGAACTCTTGTTCCGTCGGGTCGATCACTTCGATCTTGTACGGAATACGACGCAGAAACGCGTCGTCGCACAGGTCGCGTGGTTCAAGGTTGGTCGAGAACACAATCAGCTGATCGAACGGCACTTGAATCTTCTTACCGCCCCGCATGTTCAAAAAGTCGTATCGCTTTTCCAGGGGCACGATCCAGCGGTTGAGTAGCTCGTCGGTGCTCATACGTTGACGACCAAAGTCGTCGATCACCAGCGTGCCGCAGTTGCTTTTGAGCTGCAACGGAGCTTCGCTGACACCGGTCGCTTGAATGGTGCTGATTTCCAGGTTGTCCATGGTGAGTTCACCACCGACGATAATCGTGGGACGCTTGATCCGCACCCAGCGGCGATCGATACGATGCTGCTGCATGATGCCTGGCCCATCTTCCAGCGGCACTTCGTCATGCACGGCCGGATCGAACACGCGGAGGATCTCGCCATCGATCCCGATCGCGCGAGGAACCCAGATGTACTTACCAAACGCACGAGTAACGCGTTCGGCAATACTCGTCTTACCGTTACCCGGGGCACCGAACAGGAACAGACCGCGACCACTGTTAATCGCCGGACCAAGCCGACGGAACATGGCCTTGTTGATCAACAGATCCTCAAAGGCGGTCTCGAGCGCTTCAACACTGGGGGACTGGCCTTCCAGCGACTGGGCACGGACACTGGCCACATAATCGTTGAGCGAGACCGGGGCCGAGCCGTAGTAAGTGCAATGTTCGTTGTAACGACGAGCCCGTTCGCGACCGAGATCGGTCAGAAAGTAAACGTAGTCGCCGGCTTGAGCGGTGTCTTTGTAGACGACCAATTGGTCGTACTTCATCTTTCGCAGCGATTCGTCCATCAGCAAAAACGGAATGGACAGCTGGCCGGCGATCACGCGACCTGATGCTTCACCGGCGGTCAGCAGGTACTTCAGGCACAGCGCTTCGACGTCGGTTGCGGTTAGATGCGCTTCGCGGAGCGACTCGGGCTCGCGCGGGTAGAACGGCATGTCGCCATCCTCTTGCAGTTCGAACGAACTCTCTTTCGACGTTTCAGCATCCTGGGCAGCTTCGGCGAACGCACCTTCGTCGTCCGAACCCTGGGTGGTCATGCTGTTGATTCGAGAGATCATCTCTTCGAGAGACTTATCACTGGAATCTTGCAGGTCTTCCTCAGGCGAAGCGGCTTCTACCAATTGCCAGGGATCAACGTCCCCGGATTCTGCCGCATCGTTACCAGCCAGTTGGGACAACAGATCTTTGAGCGGGTCGGACATAGGTAACTTCTTCGTCGCGCGAGCACTGCCAGAGAGGTAGGGAAAAGACGTTCGAGAAAAGCCTAGGTCACGTACGGAAAGAATCAACTTCCTTTGTCGTCAAGGTCCGTCCAGACCTCATAATCCCACCTACGGTTACCGTTTTGCCGCAGATCGGTGTTCAAAGACCCCCAAAACGCCACAAAGTTCCCTGGAAGACAACGCCCCGACGTTTCGCTAAAATTGTGAGCATCTACCGATATGCCTCTATAGATACGCTTTAGAAAGAACGAGTACGATGACCGCAAAGTTCGATCCGTTCGGCGCTCGCGACGTGTTTTCTACCTCGGAAGGGGACCTGGGGATCTACCGGATTCGCAAGCTTCAGGAAGCCGGCCTGGGAGACATTGATAAGCTTCCTTTCTCGATCCGCGTTCTACTGGAATCCGTGCTGCGTAATTGCGACGGCTATATCGTCTCGGAAGACGACGTGAAGACGCTGGCCGGTTGGAAGGCTGAGAGCCCAGCTCCGAGCGAAATCCCGTTTATGCCAGCTCGCGTGGTCCTGCAGGACTTCACCGGCGTGCCGTGCGTGGTCGATCTGGCCGCCATGCGAAGCGCCATGCAACGTCTGGGCGGCGACCCTGCCAAAATCAATCCCCTCATTCCGGTCGACCTGGTGATCGACCACTCGGTGCAGGTCGATAAGTTCGGCACCGAGCAGGCCCTCGACGAGAACGTGGCCCTCGAATTCAAGCGAAACAAAGAACGCTACGAATTTCTGCGTTGGGGTCAGAAGTCGCTGAAGAACTTCCAAGCCATTCCACCGAACGTCGGGATCGTCCACCAGGTGAACCTCGAGTACCTGGCAAAGGGCGTCTTCGTTCGTGAAGACGAAAAGGGTAAGGTCTGCCTGCCAGACTCGCTGGTGGGTACCGATAGCCATACCACCATGATCAACGGCCTGGGCGTTGTTGGTTGGGGTGTGGGTGGTATCGAGGCCGAAGCGGTCATGCTGGGTCAGCCGATCTACATGCTCACGCCGCAGGTGGTTGGCTTCGAGCTGACCGGCAAGCTCGGCCCTGGCGTCACCGCGACCGACATGGTGCTGACCATTACCGAGATCCTGCGTAAGCAAGGGGTCGTCGGTAAGTTCGTCGAATTCTTCGGTCCTGGCGTCTCGCACATGAGCCTGGCCGACCGAGCGACCATCGCTAATATGGCTCCTGAATATGGTGCCACAATGGGCTTCTTCCCGGTCGACTCCGAAACGCTGAACTACATGCGTCGTACCGGCCGTACCGATGCCGAAGTCGAACGCGTGGAACGTTACACGAAGGAACAAGGCCTGTTCCGTACCGACGACATGACGCCTAGCTACACGTCGCTGGTTCGCCTGGACCTGTCGACCGTCGAGCCATCGCTGGCCGGTCCGAAGCGTCCGCAAGACCGCGTGCCGCTGGCGAGCATGCAGTCCGAATTCAAGAAGTCGCTGGTCACTTCCCCCAACGAACGTGGTTTCGGCCTCGGCGAAGGGGACCTGGCTCGCACGGCCACTGTCGAAGACAACGGCAAGTCGGCCGACATCGGTCACGGTGCCGTCGTCATTGCGGCCATCACCAGTTGCACCAACACCAGCAACCCTAGCGTGATGCTGGCCGCTGGCCTCTTGGCGAAGAAGGCCGTCGAAAAGGGTCTGGCGGTTAAGCCATACGTGAAGACCAGCCTCGCGCCTGGTTCCCGCGTGGTGACCGACTACCTGAACAAAGCCGAACTGATGGACGACCTCGAGAAGCTCGGCTTCAACCTGGTTGGCTACGGCTGCACCACGTGCATCGGTAACAGCGGTCCGCTGCCGGAACCGGTTGCCGCTGCCGTCACCAAGGGCTCGCTCGTGGCTTCCGCCGTGCTCAGCGGTAACCGTAACTTCGAAGGTCGTGTGAACCCGCACGTCAAAGCGAACTACCTGGCCAGCCCACCGCTGGTCGTGGCGTACGCGTTGGCCGGCACGGTCGACATCGACCTGGACAACGACCCGATCGGCACCACCGCCGACGGAGAAGCGGTCTACCTGAAGGACATCTGGCCATCCAACGAAGAGATTGCCGAAACGGTCGAAAAGGCGATCACGCCAGAGATGTTCCGCGAACGTTACAACAGCGCTTACGAGTCGAATCCAAACTGGAACGCGATCAGCGTGGCCGACTCGGAACTGTACACGTGGGACGGCAGCAGCACCTACATTCAAGAGCCACCTTTCCTGGACGACGTCAAGGAATCGGTCGACCCAATCGAGTCGATCACCGGTGCTCGCGTGTTGGCGCTCTTGGGTGATTCGGTCACGACCGACCACATCTCGCCTGCAGGTGCAATCGCCAAGGACAGCCCAGCTGGCAAGTACCTGATGGAAAATGGCGTCGACCCGGTCGACTTCAACAGCTATGGTTCCCGCCGTGGTAACGACCGCGTTATGCATCGTGGTACGTTCGCCAACATTCGTATCCGTAACCGCCTGACTCCTGAAAAGGAAGGTGGCTGGACGAAGTGCTTCAAGACCGGTGAAACGATGCCGATCTTCGATGCTGCCGAGATCTACAAGGAAGATGCCACGCCGCTGGTAGTGATCGCCGGTAAAGAATACGGCACCGGCAGCTCGCGTGACTGGGCCGCCAAGGGCACGTTCATGCTGGGCGTCAAAGCGGTCATCGCTTCCAGCTTCGAACGTATCCACCGCAGCAACCTGATCGGGATGGGCGTGTTGCCGCTGGAATTCCCCAACGACGCTTCGTGGGAATCGCTCGGCCTGACCGGCGAAGAGACCTACGACATTTACCTGCCGGAAGATCTCAAGCCGCTGCAGAAGGTCACCGTTTCGGCCAAGAGCGCTGACGGCGAAGTCACCACCTTCGACGCCACGGTCCGCATCGACACGCCAGTGGAACTCGATTACTACCGCAACGGTGGTATCCTCCAAACGGTGCTGTTGAAGCTGCTGCAGGAATCGAAGTAAAGCCGAGTTGTCTCGGACGAAATAAGTTCACGCCCTGGAAGAACGCTTCCAGGGCGTTTTCTTTTCTTGCCGATGCAGGGGCTATCCGCGCTCGATCAACCTGGTTCCGCGCATATCTGTATACACGACGATCAAATTCTCTTCTCTTCGTGCTACTGGGGCTTCTTTCTCATCCGTTCTTCTGGAAAACAGCCAGCCGGAAGATTATCGTGATACCAATTCATCCCTAAGTCTTGGCTGCCTGAATTGTCGAGCGACCATTCCCCACCAGGGCAGCGTTCCTTCTGCCAAAGGAAACCTCATGCGACGTGTTGTTTGTACTCTTGCCCTTCTGCTTGTCGCCGCCGCTGGTGCGACTTCTCAGGCCGAAACGATCGAGACCGACGTTTGCGTTTACACCGCAACCCCGTCCGGTATCCTGGCGGCCATCGCGGTGAAGAAGGCCGGCAAAGACGTCGTGATCGTCGAGCCAGGCCGCTGGGTTGGTGGCATGCTTGGGGCAGGCCTCAAGCCGATGCAGGACTGCCCGAACTACAACGCCACCGGCGGCATGACCAAACCGCTGCTGAAAAGCTTGGGACATGGACCTGGCATCCCCGATGGCATGGTGATCGTCCCGGCCATTCGCCAGGACTTTCAGCATCTATTGGACGAGCACGAGATTAAGGTTATCCACGAACACCGCGTCGCCTCGTGCACAACAAGCGATTCCGCAATTCAGTCTGCTACGTTCGACCTGGCGCCTTTCGATAAGCTGGGCTGCCCACCGGTCGAGCCAACCAAGCCAGGCAACCTGCAGGTCAGCGCCCAGATCTTCATCGATGCCAGCTACGAAGGGGATCTCCTCGCGGCGGCTGGGTGCTCGTATCGCACCGGCCGTGAGTCGGTTGAGCAGTTCGACGAAGAGGCCGCTGGCGTGCGGGTGCCGGTCGTGAAGACGCCCATCGATCCCTACGTGACGCCAGGTGATCCCAACAGTGGCCTATTGAATTTGCTGCAAGTCGATCATGGCAAACCGGTCGGCTCGGCAGACGAGTACACCCAGGCCTACAACTACCGCTACTACACGACCAACAAACCCGAGCATCGCCTGCCGATCGAAGCCCCGGAAGGGTACTCAGCCCAAGACTACGAACTGGTCGGGCGTTACGTCGCCTACCTGACCGAAACGATCGAAGACCAGGAAGCCCTTCGCAAGAAGCTGATTGGAATCTGTCCTGGGTGGAAGAACTCTGGCGAATGGAACTACCAGCGTGACTCGCTGATCACCATGGCTCCGCTGGGCATCAGCCAAGACTATGCCAGCGGCGATGCCGCCACCAAGGCCCGCGTCTGGAAGGCCCATCAGAATTACCTGCGTGGGCTGTACCAGTTCATGCGAACCGACGAGCGCATTCCCGATTGGTACCGAGAAGAAGTCGGTCAGCTCGGTCTCGATGGTCGCTATCATGAAGAGACCGGCGGCTGGCCGCATCAACTCTACATTCGCGTCTCGCGCCGCCTGAAAGCGGAATACACGATCACCGCCCACGATGTCTACAACCGCACCCAGGTAGACGTACCGGTGGGCCTCGCCCAGTACGGGATCGACACTTATCCCTCGCGGCGGATCGTGATTCAGGAAGAGGGCAAGACCTTGGTCGCCAACGAAGGAAACATGTTCGTCGGCGGCAACCGCGGCCCGACCAACGTTCCCTACGCCGTCCCTTATGCAGCGATCACGCCCAAACAGGCCGAGTGCACGAACCTGCTGGTGCCGGTTTGCTTTTCCGCAACCCACTTAGGCTACGCATCGGCACGCATGGAGCCGGTCTTCATGATCTGCGGCGAGTCCGCCGGTATCGCCGCCGTGCAGGCCATCGAGGAGAACGTCCCTGTCCAGGACATCAACAAGCCGAAGTACTTGGCCGCCTTGGAAAGGGCAGGGCAGAAGCTTACCTGGGACCCAGCCGTCGACACCCCAACCCGCCCGGCCGCGAACCGGCTCGACTACGCCCGCCTCTTGAAAGAGTGCGACGAGAACAACGACAAGCTGGTCAGCCAGGCCGAATGGAACGCCGGCAAGAGCGGCTGGGAGTTCCTCTTCCTGTTCATCGACAACGACAAGAACGGGCAGATCGACGAGAAGGAATACGACCAGTTCCAGCAGTTCAAGAAACAGCACCCCGACTGGGCCGAGCGGGTCCGAAAGTCGTAGCATCTACCTTGTCTCCGGGTCTGTTAACGAGACGAAGACACTGTGTCACTTGTTCGCAACCCCTCTGATCGAGGCGGGCTAAGACATCCGCACGGTACAGGAACTCCTTGGTCACAGAGACGTTCGCACGACAATGATCTACACACACGTCTTGAACCGAGGCGGCCGTGGCGTCCGCAGCCCGGCTGACGGTCTGACTCGTGGTCACGGTGAGTGATATGATGAAACATCCTATCACGCAGCGAACGTCTTGAAAAAGATGCAACCACCGAGTACGAATAGACTTGCAACGATTGGCGTCCCGCAAGTTAGGCTGACAAGGTTGCAGCCTACACGTGATACGCTGATCATCCTATAAACAAGTTATGCCGTAACTATCGATGCCGCTATGAGCACTCCCTCGAAGAATTACTCCGGCACGTGGACGACTAATTACCCAAGCGGGCGCGTTGCGGAGGAAACAGAGTATCGACGAGGGAAGTGGCACGGATCTCGGATCACACGATATGACAACTCCGAAAACTCGCTGAAGGCCGAAGAGTATTGGAACAGCAATAAGCGAAGCGGTGATTGGAAGACTTGGTTCGAAACACCGCCCAACCAACTCCGCTCCACAGCATCATGGAAAAACGGTTTGCCCAATGGCACAACCACTCACTGGCACGCAAACGGCAAGAAGAAAAGTGAATGCCAGTATTCGAACGGGATCCATGTCGGTGATCACCAGCATTGGAATGATGCAGGGCTGATCATAAAGATTGAGCACTGGCAGTCTGGCAACATCACATCCGTAGAGCACTTCCAGAACGAAGAGGTCACTCAAGTCGACATTTACAAGCACAACGAAGTCGTAAAGGTCCAACACTTGAAAGATGGAGTCGTGTGTCAAGAGGAAGATCCGCGGCAACGAGATGAACTGGCGTGCCAACTGACAATTGTCGGTGTCTATCCGGTGGTCCCAACGGCGGAGTCCATCGCACAGGCAGCCCAATACCACAAGTATGAGCACCTTCTTGACGCGAATGGATCGTTCCAAGAACCCATCGTATGGGCCAATAACAATGATCTATGTTTGGTCGAAGTTCAGATCGACGGCGATTTTTCGCCAAGGGCTTTGATCCGTTCAATCGGTGCAAATGATCAAGCGCCGTATCTGGAGTTTTACATTGATGCGGCTGGCACAACGCTCATTTCAGAGTCTGTGGCGGTCTCGACACCGAAACGCCGCGTCTGTTTTTTCCTTCACTTCTTGGCGGACAACGTAGTCATCAAGTCAGGAAACGATTCGTTGAATACTCCCGCTCGTGGTCCGGTTCCCGAGCGTCTAGCTTCGTTCGTACATTATGTGCCTGTAGACTGATGGTGCCGTGCACCCAATTCACGGCATAACTAGTGGCTGAACCGGAGCGGCCGGTCCGGCGGAGTCAAGTGGAAAGCTGATCGGCGGCCGCCCGGTTAGCCTGATCGTTATCCCACATAGGAGCTGCCGCCATCACCATCGTCTACGTTGACATGGACGACGTCTTGTGTGCTTACACACCCGCACATTCCCGTGCGCTAGACGATCAGCCCGGCGTTCAATTCCCGCAGTCCGTACCGGGGTTCTTCCGATCACTCGCTCCTATTGATGGCGCGATTGCTTCACTAAACGAACTGCGTGACCTGTTTGACGTTTACGTTCTAACTGCACCTTCCACACGCAATCCGCATTCATACTCTGAAAAACGTATCTGGATCGAAGAGCACTTTGACTACCCGTTCACCAAGAAACTGATTCTTTGTCCAAACAAGGGCTTACTCAAGGGTGACTACCTGGTTGACGACCACGTCACGGGCAAAGGCCAGGATGCGTTCGAAGGAACGTTGATAGAATTTGGTTCGAACGATTTCCCTGATTGGCATGCCGTTTTGACATTCCTAAAGAAGCGTGGGATAACCAACGGATGAACCGGAGTCCTCGCGTTCATCTTGGGCAGTAGTTGCCTTTCCCCTCGGACCCGGTGATTGCGGGACTTTAGGCGGTCACGTGGAATCTGAGGAAATCATTAAGGAATGGATTAGCAGCGATCCTATTCGCATGCGCGCTCTTCGCCTGGCATCAGAATTAAATCTTTCTGACTGGTGCATCGCGGCAGGCTTCGTTGGAAATCTTGTATGGGACAAGCTTCATAAAAAAGAAACATCGACACCGCTCAATGATTTCGATCTTATCTATTTCGATCCACAAAATATTGCGTCAATGAACGATAGGCAGCTCGAGCTGCGACTCAAGAATCTGACGAACCAGCCTTGGTCCGTTAAAAATCAGGCACGCATGCACATTCGAAACAAAGATAGACCCTATACGTCTACCAGCAATGCGATGAGTTACTGGGTCGAAATAGAAACTGCCGTCGGAGTAAAATTGTCCGAAACAGGCGAAATTGAGTTAGTCGCACCATTCGGAATTGAAAACTTGTTTCGAAACACAATCACAATCAATCGAAAGAGAATAAAACCTGCCGACTTCTATAAAAGAATCGAAAGCAAGAATTGGTTAACCCAATGGCCAAAATTGAAAGTGATCGCCTAACAAGCCCATGCAGTCGGACCAAATTGCCGGCTGCTCCGTCAATATGGCCGCTGATGCGGGGCGTTAGGCCACTCGAAAACCCTTTCTGTACCACCGGACACTTGATGTGCGGCCCTGAACGGTCGGCGCTCGTAGCGTGTCGTATCACAATTCTCCATTCATATGAGGCGGTCAAGCAATGTTAACCTTACGTGTCGTCGTGCTGTGTCTTACGCTCTGTGTGGTCCTGAAGTGTCAATCACAGGTGCTAGCCGCGAACCCCCGCGCGGAAGCGGCGGAGGCCGCATACAAGAAGGCGATAGACGACGCTCGGAATATCTACATTGGTGAACTCGACGCGGCCATCAAGGAGGAAGGGGCTGACGGAAACCTTGAAGAAGCCAACAAGTTGGCGGACATGAAGGAATCGCTTCTACTGGAAGCGAAGCTCGGGGACAGCGATCCTGCATTCGTAACGTCAAAGCGACTCGAGAACACAAGGTGGGGCACCCGAGCGAACCCCAAGGGTTTCATCAAGTTCCTTTCCAACAACAAGACACAGAATCACCTGAAAACTGGGGGAGTGTGGATCGCCTCCGACGAATCTACCGTGATCACTCAGAGCCGGAACAGTGGTCATATTTACTTGTTTCAATTCTCGAAGGACCTCAAGACGGCAACAGTGCATCGATTCGAGAACGCGAAGCAACCGGAGGCATATTTCAGAAAGTAAAATGCTAAGGGAACGCGAGGTGGTGGCCGAACGAGTCGTCGAACGGGAACAGGGATGGCGACGGGCGATCTCTTGAACTCTTCGAGGCATCACCCACCGCAATCCCGCCCCGTTAACTCAGTCAATATGCCATGAATAATCCAGTGCATCGACAACGTCTCAACGATGCGTTTTGCTCTACGAATCCGTCAGATGAGCTTTTCCATTTGGCAATTTCATTGCGGGACGAAGGAGTCCAGCAGATCACGCTCTATTCGTTGTTCTCAAGCCTTCAGGTCGCGACCCCAGGAGACGATCCTCGATATGATGCGATCGTGGATACGATGGACTTGATTTATGGGGGACCTTGGGCGAAGGGCAACGCTCTTTTCCCGACGGAGCTTACGGATGACCAAATCCGCGAGCTTAGGAAAGAGGCATGACAAGGCGTCGTACACGGAACCGCGGTCCGCGCGGGTTCTGAAATTAAAGTCGTTCGCCGCGCCCCAAGAGCGTTAGACAGGAGCCGCCTATCACGCACGAACAAGCGTGACAATTGAGCAACCTACAGCTAGAATTCGACGTAGGAGAATCAACTGCCTGCGTGCTAGGCCGCACATTTGCAGCCTACAGGTAATAGGCAGAAACTTTCTATGAACAAGTTAGCAATCAGCACCATCGCCTATGTCTACTAAATCAGCCGCCACAATTCTCATCGTCCTGTCCTGTTTCACGGTCGTGAATGCTGTCGCAGCGCAAGACAAGGCAACAACCATCGGATTGATAGGTGACTCCACCGTTGCGACGACCTATGGATGGGGCCCTGCCTTTGCGGAGAGATTCAACGACTCTGTGACGGTGCTGAACTATGCGAAGAACGGGGCGACGCTGGATTCTCTTTCCGGGAAACTGGACCGGCTCATCGAGCAGAAGCCAGACTATGTGCTGATTCAATTCGGGCACAACGACATGAAACGATACGACGCCGAAGCCTACGGCACAAAACTCACCGACTATATCCAGCGAGTTACACGCGGTGGCAGCCAAGCCATTGTTCTCAGTTCCGTAACCCGTCGAACCTTCAATGAGGACGGTAAGATCGTGCCTCGGATTGTCAACGGGAACCGGACCTTGCCTGAATTTGCTCAAGTGGCGAAGGCCGTTGCTCATGAAAACAAGGTCCCGTTCATCGATCTGAATGCGATCAGCATCGAGCACCACAACAAAATTGGCCCGGCAGCGAGTGCGGCTTACAACTTCAACGAAACCGATAGAACTCATTTCAGCAAGAAAGGAGCCGCCGCGACTGCTGATCTGATCCTGTCGGAACTCACGACTGTCGTCCCCGAGTTCTCAAACTATCTCAAGTGACTGCTAACCACGCCGTGAATCCAGCGACAACGGAACTCCACGCGTAGCGTGACCGCCCTGTTACACCAAACGCTGTCTTGCCAAGCAATTGGCTGATCGTATTGAGTCCCGCCCTTAAACAGCGTAAGGAGGGCGTGACATTGGCCGTCCTTAGCTCCAAACGTCCAACTAGATCAAGGTTGGGGTGATGGTCAAATTCACCAAAGACTAAATTGCCGAACGGACGCGGCTGGAGGGGACAGGTCAGAAGACGATGATGTTATTGGGGTGCGGTTTCTTGTTATTTATTACTTCGGTCACGATCGTCCACATCAAAGCAGGAACACGAACGCAGGCACGAATTCTCAGTGAGTTCTTGAAACGTTTGTGAAACGGCATCAGAAATAGAAGATCGTATTCTTACCAATGAAGTATTTCCCGCGGAACCTAAAACGATGCGAAAGTACAATGGTTGATTAACGGTTAAGAGTCGATCCAAAGATGGAGTCTTGATCCATGTTGCCGCCACCCGTCGAAGGCCTTATCACACTATTCGTGATGATCGGCATCGCCTCTATCTACGCAGTTGTCGTCGTTATTTTCCTTCTCAATAGTTGCTACGCGTGGTGGGTGTCGTCACCCATGTCGGCAGTTTGGCTGGTCCGATTGGTCTGGTGTTTGGAATCACTTTTCTTTGCCATCATTGGCAGTGGCATTGCTACGCTACCACTCATAATGCATCACGTACCTCACAACTTGTTTTATGTCCCCGCCGGATGTGCTGTGGGTGGAGTGTTTGGTTTTCTGGTGGGACGAGTTGATTGCCGAGGCGGCATACCAGGTGGAACGGCACTAGGCACAATTGCTGGTGCGATTGTTGGTTACCTCATCCTTCTGACGATAGTTTGGCTCGGGTGGATTCTTGGGCAAGACTGGACTCCGATTCCAATGGTCGTGTTTGTTCCAATCGCAAGCACACCAGTTATTGGCAGTATAACGATGTTCCTTCTCTCGGTACGAAGAAGCATTCATGAATGAGTAACCTTCGGACCAATTCCTCGCGACATACCCTAACAAATGAATGCATTCTTTAATTGATAGTTTCCAGAAACCTTCCACCTGCCCCCACGAATGAAAACCGTTTTAAGTGATAGTTTTCAAAGATTCCCCTGGAAGAATCGCCTCCGGTGCTCAAGAGACAGGTGGTTAACGATAGAGACCGCATTGCACTGGCGAGACGCCCGTGGCACACGGAAGTCGGATCATTCACCAGCGCACCCGGCCGTATAATCGGTAACTCCCACATTCATTTGTTCGGCGTTCTCACGAAATAGCATGACAGGCAGACCCAATAAACCGAATTCTGACGAAAACTCTCTTCGCGCTGAATTGCCCGCCGAGTGGGAAGCTTTGATGGCAGGCGATGGATCGCGGATTATTTCTTCCGCTCGCGTAGTCCGCATCGCAGACGGTGCCGCTTGGTTTGATATCGGGTCCAAGTTTGCGTCCCCCATTCCTCTGACCGATTGGGACGGTGGCGATCCGCCAAAAGTCGGCGACGAATACCCCATCATGATCGACGATGATTGTGACGTCGCGGATCGCCCACTGAAGATTATTCGCCGTAGAGTTTGCATGCCAATCATGGGCGATTTGGAAAAGACTTTTGCCAGTCTTTCCGTTGGACAACATTGCACGGGGCGCGTGACGCGCCGAATTTGCGATGGGTTTCTCATCGACGTTGGCGTCAATTCGTTTCTACCTGATGACTGCGTTTCCTCGGCGTTGCTTAACAACCCTGACACATTCATTGACCGGAAAGTCACCTGTCGCATAATCTCAATAGACCGAGAGCGACGGATCATTTGCGTTGCGATCATCGCCGACTCAGTAGCCCCATGAATCTCAAGACACCAAACCAATGCGAGAATACGACGAGCAGCGCGCGTTGATGACTTACGTGTGGCGCAACTATCCAGAACTTGTGCGCCCTCACCAGTGCCTGCCTTCTTCGGAAGCCATTCGCGATGCGCTGCCGGCCGATGCCCGAGATGCGTATTGGCAACACACACTTGAGTGCCGAAGAATTGTGGCCGATTCGATCGCCGAGGATGTGCGCGAGTCTCGTAACGGATACATCGTGCACATGACTCCCATGTTGCCGCAACTGAGCCCGGAGTTGCTCGAATTGGTAACACCCATAACAGAAAGGCTTGAGATCGAAGCATTCTGGGAGATGTTCCGTCCTCACCAAAGCCAAGTGTCGATTAATCGATGTCCCGAATGCAGCCGGATTCTCATCAACGAGAAGACACGTCAGTGCCTGTCATGCGGCCATGATTGGCATTAACTAACCGGTGCATGAGCCGGAGCCACCGAAGCGGATGAACAAGCACATCCATCCCGAAGTCCGCTTTCCGGAGTTGATTCGCGAGTCAACTCTGGAAATGCCCAACTACGTGATTGCGGGACTTATTGGCGCAATTCTCCTACCGTTCGCACGGATCATCGGACTGCTTTTCTTTGTGCCATTGATCTTCCATTTCATCTCCTCGGTCGTAACCTCTCTCTGGAACGCCAGGATACGATCACGCTGGGTGCGGTCATTCCCGTCGAAAATCAACTTCCGCAAGCTCAAACCTCTGATTCTTCAAGACCCACAGCGGTACACTCTGTACGTTCAGTATTACGGTGGTTTCGATGCGGTGCGATTACGCCCGGCGGCATTACTTCACGACACACAAACAGGCGAGCTCATCGCAGTTCACCCGGCCAGCTATCGTGCGGTGCAATTCTGCGAAAGCCACGGCGTGCCGATCGTATCCTGACAATAGCAGGCGGCGCGGTAACCCCGCCTGCCTGGATCCCGTGGTGGATAAGGTCTATCCATACCTTTTCTTAAACACAATCCGTTTACCGGTCAGCTTCACCTGACTTCCCTTTTCAGTGGCCAGCTGGGACTTTCGGGTATCGGAGTCGTATTTCGTGATCAACTTCTCGTCTGGGTCGGAGTTGTTCCACTTGATGTGCACGTGGAACATTCCCTTCGTGGAGAATGTCCCGACCGTCGCGTTTGAGTCCGGGGCGGACGCCGGGGACTTCGGCGGGCGGGAAGTACACGTCACTTTGCCATTGGCTGCAAAGTAGTAGTAGTAGGTATCGTACGGTTCTTCGAACACCTCCCACCAACCTCCGAGCCAGTAGGGAAGCGGCTCGCCGCTATTGAGCAGCGCCTTGATGCTGACCCAGCCTTGCAGTCCGGCCGGCTTCCAGGGTCGCGTCTTCCTCATGAGCTTGTCATACCCGGTCCGGCGTCCTCCTTGCCCTGAATCGGCCGAATGGAGCGTGCCCCCTTCCACGTACAGCACCACACCCATGTGATTTTGCCGCAGGCCATTGGCATCAGGCTTAGCACTGAACAAGCGGAACATATCGCCATACTCTGGCAGGGCTCCGCTGCTAGCAGGAACCCAGCAATGGCCGAGCCCGCGGGTTGCCAGCCAGTCCTTGATATCGAATCGCCCGACCGCCTTGTCGGCGCCTAGCCCCATTGCGGTTCCACACTTCGTGCAGAACTCGTTACAGGTCGTCGTCCCTTTGCGTAACCACGTCCTGAGCAACGATAGATGCTCCCATCCGGTGTACTTTTTGAAGATTTTATTGGTGACGCACTTCTTTTCGATGTCGTCGACATCGGTGCTTGTGAATGGATACTGCAAGATCGGTGTTCCCGATGGAACTTCCCTGCCGACCGGAGGAAACTCGCTGAAAAATGCGTGCAGTTTCCTCTGATAATCCTCGGTAATTTTTGCGCCTGCTCCCATAGAAATAGAAACCTTTCCCATCAAATGAAAAATGGACCCAAGAGACGAGATGCGATCGGCAGCAGAATTCGTCAATCAGAACGAAGCGCCGAGCATTCGGACAGTGACTTGCCACTCGCCGAAATGATGTTCGGCGTAGACTTGCTCGGAAACAACCGAGCACCGGTTGAGAAGCGACCTCAGAACGGCCCGCGTTTGCGGACGGAAAACAAGTCAGTCATTAATGATTATCTTCCGTTTTCCCGAACGGTTGCGTGGATTCCGTCGCATTCAAGCAAGAATTGTGAGGACTCGTCTCAGACTACGACGCTTGCGTGAAAACGTCTACAATCATCCACCGACGACTTCGATCCATAATTGCGCTGGCGATTCGAAACCAAACCCCGGGTTTTGTCGGATGACCCTGAATCCCTATTCGTTGCCGAACCCGAAAGATCACGATCGGTACTTTACCGATGACATTACCTTGCTACCCGTCGGTATCATTTGGCAAAGCCTGCAAGGGCAGTCGATATTTCTGCGAACGCTTTTTTTTGTGTACTTCGTCGTTCGCAAACTGTTTCGCCAGCGCATGCCGGCCAGCTATGGTACCCACTATCCGCCAACGCTGACGGAAACTACAGAAGAGCATCTGCCTGACGACGCACGACAAGCACTCACGGCCTTCGACCACCAGTGCCAGGCCGCTGGCATGGAGCACGTCGGATACTTTCTGCCAAGTTGGATCGGTGGAAAAAGCGGAGTAGTGTCGATATCGCTCGATCATCAGCGAATGGTTTGGTGTACCGCCAATTGGCTTGAAATTCGAGTTGGCCAGTACGGCAACGCGCGGGTTGTCTTCGCGTGTCACTCCGAAACGGCCGACGGTACCGAACTGCATACATCGGTCGAAACGGCCGAGCTTTGGATTCCCCAGATGATTCCGTCCAACGTCCAAATCGATCGCATTCCTCGTGGCTCAACCGTTGCCGACATCATCGAGCATCACCAGACGTCGGTCGCCGACCGAACGGACCTTGTCGCGTTTGATAACGACTCGCTAATCGCACACATTCAGCGGCGAAGCCTGGAGCTCATCGACTTCATGGTATCCAAGGGCTTTTATGTAGAACTGACGGCTGACGAGATCGACCGGCTGCGACGGACATCTGTTGGGGGCGCCAGCCAGCGGGTATGATGCAGGCAGTTTGCCGCGACTCCCCCAATCGATTGAGGTGCATATGGAAGGCGATTTCCTCAATAGCCTGGACGACGATATTCGCTTCGTCCGCGTTCTCTGGACCGACAACGCCAACGTCATTCGCGGCAAGGCCATCCACCGGCGTGCACTAGCCAACTATGCCGAGCACGGCGTGGGGATCACGGCTGCCTCGCAGGCCATGCCGGCTATGTACGATGCAGTCATTCCTGAAACCGGTTTGGGACCGATTGGTGAGATCCGGCTTGTCCCTGACTTCGCCACGTTCACGCCGCTGCCCTATTCTCCCGGTCACGCCCGGGTGATGGGCGACCTATTGCTTGACGGCGAGCCCTGGCCGCTGTGCCCGCGTGGCTTTCTAAAGCGGATCGCCGACGATGTAGCAAGTGAAGGTCTCGAGGTTATGGCAGGCTTCGAGAACGAATTCTTTCTCATGAAGCCAACGCCTGATGGTCGTATCGCACCGGCCGATGAAACCGTCTTCGCGGCGACGCTGTCGATGGACCTGGCCTGCACAGTGATCGATAACATTGTCGAAGCGCTGCTGGATCAGAGCATCCCCGTCGAGTTGTATTACCCCGAGTCGGGTCCCGGTCAGCACGAGCTTTCCGCGACCTACACAACGCTCACGCAAGCAGCCGACTGGCAAGTCGTCTTTCGCGAGACGGTTCACGCAGTCGCTGCCCGGCATGACCTCAAGGCAAGTTTCCTGCCCAAGGTCTACCCCGACAAAGCGGGCTGCGGCTGCCACCTTCACCTGAGTCTTTGGAAGGACGGCAAGAACATCTTCCCCGATGCGTCCGGCCCCGGTGGACTATCGGATACGGCTCTCTCGTTTCTTGCCGGCGTGCTGGAGCACCTGCCGGCACTGGCGGCCATCGTCGCGCCGAGCCCGAATTCCTATCGCCGACTCCAGCCGCATTACTGGAGCGGGGCGTATCGCTGTTGGGGATTGGACAACCGCGAGGCGGCCGTCCGCGTGCCGAGCAGTCCCACCGGCGACGGTTCGACCCATTTCGAATTGAAAACGGTCGATGCGACTTCCAACCCCTACCTGGCGGCCGGCTGCGTCGTTGCCGCAGGGCTCGATGGGATTCGGCGGAAGTTGAAGCCGGCACCACCGGTCCAGGTCGATCCAGGATCCTTGTCCGACGCGGAGCGGGCCGAACGTAACATCGATGCGTTGCCGGCGAACCTAGGTGATGCCATCAAGCAGCTGGCCGCCAACAAGGTGCTAACCGACGCACTTGGACCAGGCCTGGCGAAGTCGTTCCTGGCGGTTCGGCAAGCCGAGTGGGACGCGATGAAGGACTTCCAACTCGAAGACGAAGTGAGCCTGCTACTGGAGCGGTACTGATGGACCTGACGGCGATCCCGGTTTTGGACCAGCACGCCCACAACCTCATCAAGCCTGAGGTAGCGAGCCGGACCCCATTCCGGGCTGCCTTCACCGAAGGTTACGACCCCGACGTTATCGCCCATCACGCTCAGCACACACTCTTCTACCGCCGCAGTATCCGCGAGATTGCCCAGTTGCTTGGCTGTGATCCCAACGAAGAGGCCGTTCTCGCACGGCGGGACGCGCTGGGGCTAGAGCAGTTAACATCTCGGTGCTTCGAGGCCGCGAATCTGGAGGGGGTTCTGATCGACGATGGGCTGATGCCCGACGAAATCTTGCCGTTGGATTGGCACCGCCCGTTTGTGCCTGTTCATCGTCTGCTTCGCATTGAAACCCTGGCCGAAGAACTCGTCGGTGAAGCGGATTCGTTCGATGACTTCCTCGCCCAGTTCCGCGCAGCCATCGATCCACCGCCTGCGGAAGTGGTGGGCCTGAAAAGCATCATCGCCTATCGGACGGGCCTCGATGTTCGTCCGACTTCCATCGACGACGCACGGGCGAAGTTTGCCGCCTGGCAAGGCAGCAGTCAAACCCGTCGACCGCGACTGGTGGACAAGACACTGCTCGATTTTCTATTGCTGCAGGCGCTCGCAATTGCGAGTCGGCATCAGTTGCCGATTCAGCTGCACACGGGCTTCGGCGATCCCGATCTCGATCTGCGTCTGGCCAACCCATTGCACCTGCGTCCTTTGCTAGAGGATCGACGATACCGCGGGGCACCGATCGTACTGCTTCATGCATCCTATCCCTTCGCGCGTGAGGCAGGCTTCCTAGCTTCCGTCTACCCCCATGTCTACGTCGACATGGGGCTGGCGGTGCCGCTGCTGAGCGTGTCCGGCATGGGTCGTACCGTACGCGAACTGCTGGAGCTGGCCCCGTTTAGCAAGCTGATGTACTCCTCGGATGCCCACCTGATACCCGAGCTGTACTATCTCGCAGCAAAGTGGGGACGAACTGTCCTCGGAGAGATCCTCGACCAGGCAGTGCGGGACACCGATCTGACAACAGCGGAAGCGGATGAGGTCGCCGAGGCCGTCCTGCGGGGCAATGCTCGGAATCTGTACGGCCTGAGCAATTCTTGAGTGGGTCGGCTTGGCGCTTATCGCTTGAGCCGCCCCCTGAAATAGGTAGGTAAGGCAATCCATCACTACAACCACCCTAAGACCACCCATGCCCCCCTTATGGCCCAGCGACCCTTGTTATATCGTGACCTCCTGATATAATTGATTGTCTGAGATTCCTCTCCTCTTCTTACACCTCATTTCTATTTTGGAGAACTTGGAATGGTCCGCACTATTCGAAGAAGGGCATTCACACTCGTTGAATTGCTGGTCGTCATTGCCATCATTGGCGTTCTCATCGCTCTTTTGCTGCCGGCGGTGCAACAGGCTCGCGAAGCGGCTCGACGCATGCAGTGCACCAACAACCTCAAACAGTTGGCTCTATCGCTGCACAACTTTCACGATACCTACGGAAACTTTCCGGTCGGGGAGCAAGACGACGACAATGGCCAATGGGGCTGGGGCGTTGCTGTTCTTCCATACATCGAACAGAACAATATCTACGATCTGTTGACCGCCGATACGGCTAACTTTCTGTACCCAATTCCCGGAGGCGGCGACAATCCGTTTGGAACCACCGATGGCGGCAACAACAACGCCACGACCGTTCGGACGGCAGCTGGTGGTGGAGCAGCCACCAACGTGATCGACGCATTCGTTTGTCCCAGCGACATCTGGCCGGAACGAAATAGTGGTGGCTTTGGTAAGACGAACTATCTCGGCTGCATGGGTAGCGATACCAGCGGCGGCAACTGGGCGAGTTGGAGCAATCCCAACGGCGGCACGGAGAATGGCATTCTGCTACAGGCCAACAACAACAACAAAACTTGGGTGACCAACATGGCCGCGATCACTGACGGCACCAGCAACACGGTCGCCATCGGCGAAGCAACTCCAGACAACCAGGATTACACGATCGATCAGACTGCCCGAGTTCCGAACTGGGCTGGCGGCAACGCTGGTTACGCTGGCCAAGGACGTCAGCACAACTACCTTCGCATCATGGACCAAGCCTACCCGCTGAACTTGAAAGTCGGTTCCAACGCCAATCGCTGCTTCGGCAGTCAGCATCCTGGCGGTGGGAACTTCGCTCTGTGCGATGGTTCGGTTCGCTTCCTGGCTGAAACGATGGACGGGCTCGCGTACCAAGCGTTGGGCACCCGAAACGGCGGTGAGGTCGTGAGCCCCTAGTGGCTTCGACGATCCTCCTACGTCACTTCAAATGTTAATTGCAGTGCCGCTGCCGACTCGTTTTGGCAGTGGCACCTTTTCCACGCGAATACATCGAACTTTTCATCATTCTACGAGCGGAACGGCGAACTCGATTCGCCATTCATCTACGGAAACGAGGCTAATCATGAAAGACCGCCGTTTTCGATTGGGCCAGTGGTTTAGCGCCGTCTTGGTCCTATCACTACCGCTACTGGTCGTCGGCTGCACAGCCAACACAGGCATCGAACTCAAGGGGCATGTGAAAACATCCACCGGAGAGCCGGTTAAAGGGGGAACGCTAGTCTTCTCGCCGATTGGTGACGGGGGTGGCAAAGCGGCGAGTGCTGAAGTCCAGCAAGATGGCAACTACGCGGTATCGCCCGGCATCACCACCGGTAAGTACCGAATTGTCTATTCGCCGCCGGAGCCGGAACTGACCGAAGAGCAGCGGCACGACCCGACGTACACCGCACCGAAGCCGCCGTACATGGGCATGATCCCCAAAACGGATCAAGCGGAAATCAACGCGCAAACTACGACGATCGACGTCGAGCTTGTAAAAAGGCGTTAGATCACTAGGAGAAACGCTGGGGCTGAAAGTATTGCGTTTTCAGTCCTGACGGAATTCACTCGATCGCCCCCGTCGATTGGATCTTTGAACTGATCACCAGCAAGCAACGCCCGCTCAACTGTGTGTTGACCTACAACATGGTAGAAGCCGGCCGCCTCCCGCCATCTCGGCCCAGTGCGTATCGGCGAATCGGATAGCAGGTCACTCTATCGCTTTCGATATGCCGGCAAGCAGTCCGACTCTTGTTGGATGAGCGAACCTCTAGCATCAACGCGTGTCTCTTGAGAAATTGCCCTGCCTACGAGCCCTCTCATGACACAAGAACGCGAAATACGCGCTCAATACGATCGCGACACCATCGTCATCTATCAGGCGTACTCGCCGCAGATCGCTGATCCAGCGATTGCCCAGCAGCGATTTGTGCCGCCATTTTCATTCCACCGGATGACTTGGATTAAGCCGTCCTTTCTTTGGTTGATGCATCGCAGTAACTGGGGGCAAAAGAGCAATCAGCAACGTACGCTGGCTGTCCATATCTCACGCGCCGGATGGGACAAGGCATTGTCTTTGGGCGTACTCACCCACCCGGAGCCATCGATCTATCCAAACCCAGACCAGTGGAATACGGAGTTCCAGGAAGCGGCCGTCCATATCCAATGGGACACAGAGCGATCCCTGCGCGGGGCTGCCCAGAATCATTTCAGTATTCAGGTTGGTATCAGTCGCCACTTGATCGGCGAGTTTGTCGACCAATGGATCGTCAAGATCGTGGACTTTTCACCAACTGTTGCCAAGATTCGCGATTGCCTAAAATCAGGCAAAGAGAAGCACGCCAAAAGACTGCTTCCGCAGGAGCGGGTTTACCCGGTTGATCCCGCGGTTGCCAAGCGGATCCACATGGCGTAGCACGGCCGAAAGCTCGTCGACAACTCCGAAGGAAGGGTTCCCTACCATGTCACGAATCGCTCGCATCCTCTTAGGCATCGTTGTCCTTTTCGTTATTCCTGCCAGTGTTGCTTGGGCGTTGGGATTTGAACTGGGTCAGTCGAAAGATGAGCTCAAGCTCAAGTACGACGTTTCGATCTACGACCACGATACCGGACGCGTGACGGTGAAGTTCACGCTCGAAGATGAAGGGCGGCTCAAGCCCATCTCGTCCATTGATTTTCACATCCCGAGCGATGAAAAACATGACAGTGGTGGATACAAATCCGATCTCACCCTTTCCATGTCTACTCGAAATGAAGAAACCAAGCAGGTTGCGCGGATCCACATCCGCAAGGACTGGGCCGCACGAGCCGAAATCCAGATCAAGACCAGCCACCTCGACGGCAAACAGGAACCACTAACCTGGTACTACCACGCGATACCGCTCAAAGAGCTTGTCGCCAAGGCGAAACCCCACGAAACGGTCCACTTGGATTCTCCTTGAGGACCTAATCGCGGCACCGTACTTCTAAGATAGCCACAAAGCGAGTGTCGTTAGTCCACCCATCCCAGCACGTTCCGCAGCACTGACCAGCGAGGCTGTCGGGGTCGCTTTTCCTCGCCCAGAATCCAGTAGTCGTACAGCAGCTGATACGTTCCATCGGCGCGTTTGAGTCGCAGCCAGTCTTCCAGGAACTGGTCGAACTCGGTGTCGTTATTGCTCAGGTAATACAGGGGCACCCGGTTGCGGCCATTCAGCGGATTGGTCACGGCAAAATGAGGATAAAGCAAGGTCCAGGTCGAGCCTGACTCGGCGCTGATGACCAGTGCGTCGACCTCCTTGTACCGACCATCGAAGTACTCGTTCACCGTCTCGATTTCGACGACCTCGATGTTCTTGGGAAAGTCTTTCTTGGCCAGCTCCGCGAAGTAGCTATTCTTGACGGCGGCCAGCGTTACCTTGGGCATCTTGAGCATTGTTTCCACGTCGCGGAATTGACGCTCCCGGTGATCCGGCACCACCAGCGACATCGTCACCTCCATGTAGGGATCGCTCTCAGGAAAGTAGATCGCCTTGGTGACACTTCCCTCGACGGCCGACATAGCGAGATCGAAATGATCGCTGCGCAGTTGTTCCAGCACGTTACTTCGATCGATCGGGACAAACTCGATATCGACATCCAGATCTCTGGCCAGGATGTAGGCCATTTGAATATCGAAACCGATCAGTTCCCGTTCACCGTTGAAGTAGGCGAACGGCATCCGGTCGGGGCTGAAGCCGACGCGGAGGATCCCCCGCTCTTGAATGCGTTCGATCCGCGTTTGCCCCGGCTTGATCGGCTGAGGATTTGGCTCAGAGGTTTCCAGAATCGTATGCTTCGTCGCCTCGAACGTATCGGTGCGCCGAATCGGAACCATCGTACGCTCGGTAAGCAGGTCTTCGCGCGAGTAGTGATCCTGAAACTCGGCAATTAAGTAGCTGCGTGTCCCGATCGAAGTCACCAAGAGCAGCAACAGCGAACCGACAAAACCAATGACCATTTTCGTGGGCTTGAAGCGGGTTGTCCCACTGAGCACACAAAAAGTCAGCAGGGTGAACGAGATCAAGTGCATCGTTTTCATCAGGTCGCCAAACCGCGCGGCCGCCACCCCTGAGATCAGATACAAATTGAACAGGTCGCTGGGCAACTCGGCCAGGTTCAACATCAAGGGAATGGTCACCACCGGCTTACCAAACGCCCCCAGAAAGCCGACGCCCATCAGCGGCGGATACTTGTCGAGCGAAATCGCGGTACCAGAAAACCAGGCCGCAAACGGAATGAACACCAAGGCCACAATTCGCCCGATATCTGGCATGGGATACGCTAGCGGCACCAAAGACTCGGGCTTGTTTCCGTGCTGATTGTCGCCCAGGCCTGTCTCCGCTTGCAGCCGCTTCACGCTTTCGATGATCATCGGCAGAACGACAAACGAATTGCCGATCACGAAGGCCGTGATCAGTGGGTCACGCGAAGCCCGGAGAATATCCCAGTAGCCCAGCGGTGTGAACGCCGCCACAAACGCCGGCAATACGACCAATGCGATGATGACCGCCGGCAGGCAGTACGCCAGCAGGTAGCCTTGCAGCAAGCTCAACTGCCCCAGCTCAATCGTGCCGGCCGTATGGGCAGCAATGGCGAACAGGCCGATCGGTGTCAGCTGAACCACCATGCGGTTCACCTTCGACAGCGCATCGATCAACACCTGTAAAGGTTCCAGCAACTTCTCTTTGCCCGGCAGCTTCATCAACGCGAATCCGAGCCCAATCGCAAAGACCACTACCGCCGGGACCGCATTTTCCGCGAGCGACTCGAACGGATTCGAGGGGATGAACAAACTCTTCCAATCGTATGCCGGCGGGGGATCGGTGAAGCGGCTGCTATAAAACGAACCGGTTTCCCAGCGAGGAAACGCCAAAGCACTGACGGCCAGCGTCACCAAGCCAATCACCCACAGCACCAACAAGACCAAGAAGCTGATCCGCAACAGCCGAATACCGGACTCCCGCGTCAGTTGACCGATGTTGGTCATCAGCGAGACCAACACGTACGGCAAGACGGCCATCTGCAACAGGCCGACATACACATCACTGACCCAGCGAATCGACTCGGCGTACTCACCGAGAAACAGGCCGCAACCGATCCCCAACACCAGGGAAATCAAGACCCAAGTGGAGAAGCTAGGGTGTCGCTTGCGAGAAGTGGAATCTGCCATCGAACGCGGGGCCAGATAGAAGAGAAGCACATGATCAAGTCAAAGATGTCTCTCAAACGTAGTCCATGCGACTGCTGAATTCAATCAGCAGCGATTCCCAAGCCGACGTTTCGACGCCTGCCGTGCAAAAACTTCACAATGGGAACTCTCGGCCAATGTTATCGATTCCGCTACTGCGAATCTTCACCCAGGTACTTGGCGTAGTAATAACGAAACTGGTGGTAACTCAGCCCCAACTGCCGGGCCGCGGCGGCCTGGTTGTCGCCGCACTGGTTCATCGCTTCGCTGAGCATCAAGCGGCAAAAGTTATCCAGCCGCTGCTTGAAGCTCGTCCCGGCGACATCCAGCGGCCCGTTACTTAGCATGCCGATGTCTTCCGGCGTGATCTCGTCGGTCGTGTCGCGGTAGGCGGCGCGCTCAATAATGTTCTTCAGCTCTCGCACATTGCCAGGAAAGCGATACCGCCGCAGCACGTTGATCGCCGACTTCGACAGCTGCTTTCCAGCAAAGCGAGGAATCTCCTGGGCGAACTGATCGAGGAAGTGCTGCGCCAGTACTTCAATATCTCCTTCGCGATCTCGCAGCGTAGGAACTTCGATCACCTCGAACGCCAGCCGATCGTACAGGTCACTCAAAAACTCGCCTTCGCGAATCCGCTGCCGCAGGTCGACGTTGGTGGCGGCAATAATCCGGGCAGACGTACGCAGTTCCGCATGGCCGCCGACGCGGTTATATGTGCCGTACTCCACTACCCGCAGAATCTTCCGCTGGAACGGTAACGACATGTGACCGATCTCGTCCAGAAACAGCGTGCCACCATGCGCCAAGCCAAACTTACCATCGCGGGTTTCGTCCGCGCCGGTAAACGCTCCTTTTTCATGACCGAACAGTTCGCTCTCGAGCAGCGCCGTCGTAAACGCGGCGCAGTTGACCGTGACCATCGGCCGCGCATGATCGTCTTGGGCCTGGTGAATTGCCCGAGCAATAACCTCCTTACCGGTACCGCGCTCGCCGACAATCAATACCGGCCGCGGCACGCGAGCCACCAGCTGGACACGCTCGACAATCGAATGCATCTGCGGTGAGTTGCCGATGATCTGCCCGCGAAACTGAAGAACTTTCTGCAGCTGCGTGTTCTGGGCATCGAGCTCCCGTGCCTCGTGCAGCACTTCCAGCAAGTAGCCCATCTTCCCCAACAGTGTTGCCACTCGGGCAGCCAGCTGCGGCCCGCGGACCAGGAAGTCGTTCGCCCCCATGGCAATCGCCGAGGCGGCTGTTTCGACGCTCCCTTGATCGGCAGCAATCACGATGAGCGCGGTTGGCGACAGCTGACGCATCGCTCCAATCAGCTGGGAATTCGCATGCGGGCCATGAATGACAAACAAGCGATCGTCGGCCTGGGTGCGGACCTCACGCAGCAGTTCCTGCTCTTCCTGCACAACATGTACGTCACAACCTGGCGCAGCATCGCGAAACGCCGAGCGCAAATCGTCCAGCGGATCTTGATCGGAGCCGAAGATGGTCAGTCGTGAAAATTGCATGGCCTCATGCTACTCCTGAATGTGAGACTTTTCACTAGATGTAGTGAAAAGTCTCACATTCATAGACACCCACGGGATCACATAACCCTTTACCATAAAAAGCTTTAGTACAATTGCCACATTTTCGGTACGGCCCATGCAAAAGGGGACTCGGAACTACCACTAACCTCTTTGGAGAGCCTCGATGAAACGTGAATTGACTTGGAGTGAGTTGATGCTGCGACGCCTGATTCTTCTGGCGTGCCTGGTGGGATTAGCCGTAGAGGCCGACCTTCTCGTCGAGCAATACCTGTGGCCGATCGCCGCCAATGAGTTGGCCCTGCGGCAGATGGAGTCGCCTGCGTGGTCGCAAACGCTGCACACGCTAACCGCGCTGCACGCGTCCCTGCCGATGTCGCTATTGGGGCTGGTTTTGCTGGCCGCTGCTTTCTTGATTGGACCGCTGTTGTTGGCTCGTCGCGAACAGGCAGCTCAAGCTGAAGCACCTGCTGCACCTAATAGCTCGAAACAAAGTCTGCTGGTTTTGGCTGGTGTGGTTGTCATTCTGGCCGCTTCGACCGGCTGCCGTCCGTTTGACAGGCCCGAGTTTGAAGAGATCGACACGTCGGAAACCGGCTTCCTTATCCCCTTGGAAGGCGCCACCGATCAGCAGGTCGCATTCGAATCGGAAACTTACCTGGCCGAACGAAAGGTCGCCGCCAAGCGCGTTCAGGTACCCCATCGCTGGGTCCAGACCGGACGCCTGTACAGCACCGGGGAATGGATGGACACGGTTCGCCTGATCAAGGTTGATCGTTCGCCGGTTACGCGTGAGTGGACCGCCGACTCGACCAGCGGCACCAAGAACACCAACGAAGCGATCTGGATTGAAAGCAAAGATTCGGTCGGCTTCTCGGTGGGCTTCAACTGCACGGCGTTCATCGAAGAAGAAGACACGGCTCGCTTTCTGTACATGTATCGCAGCCGGTCACTGGCTGACATGATGGACTCAGAGGTCCGAGCCCGGATTCAGTCGGTTGCTGCCGAGACGGCAGCCAAGTACGACTTGGACGAACTCCGTTCCCGCAAGCAGGAGATGGTCGACGACGTACGCGCCGACGTGATCGCGTTCTTCAAGGAACGCGGCATCACGGTCACCACAATCGGCATGTTTGGTGGTTTCACCTACCAGAACCCGAAGATCCAGGAAGCAATCGACGAGACCTTCGTGGCGCAGCAGAAGAAAGTGATCAACATCGCTCTTTTCGACGCCCAGCAGAAGGAGAACGAACGCATCGAGTTGGAAGCCGAAGGTCAGGCAAACATGGCCCGTACGATTGCCGAAGGTGAAGCCGACGCGATCATGAAGATTGCCGAAGCAACCCGCGAAGCCCAATCCGATCCGCTGTTCGTGCAGCTCAAGCAGTTTGAGGTCGAACGTGACCGGATCGAGAAATGGAACGGCGAGTACCCGAACTACCTGTTTCAGATGGACTCAAGCAGCCAATCGCCCAGCCTGATGATGCAGCTACCGGCCCAGACGGCCAGCGTCATGAAAACGCCGGAGGCAAATTAGCCCTTGAGCAGAGATCAGGCCAAGATCTCACGGTGAACATGTCCGTGGACATCCGTTAAACGAAAATCACGACCGGCGTGGCGATAGGTCAGCCGCTCGTGATCGAGCCCCAAGAGATGCAGCAGAGTCGCGTGCAAATCGTGCACGTGCATCTTGTTTTCCTGGGCATAATAGCCGTACTGATCGGTTGAGCCGTGGCGATAGCCCGCCTTCACGCCGCCACCGGCCATCCACATGGTGAAGCCTTCTGGGTTGTGATCGCGGCCATTGGCTCCGCTTCCCTGACAGGTCGGCGTTCGCCCGAACTCGCCTCCCCACAGCACCAACGTATCTTCCAACAGGCCGCGTCGCTTCAAGTCGGCCAGCAGGGCACCGATCGGTCTGTCGACCTCGGCGGCATTCTTTGTGTGGCCTGCTTTCAAATCGCCATGCTGATCCCACTGCACCTTCGTATCGCTGTGGGTGACCTGGATGAATCGCACGCCGCGTTCGGCGAAACGTCGCGCGAGCAGGCACTGGCGTCCGAAGTCTTTCGTGACCTCATCATTGAGTCCGTACTCTTCGATGGTGGCCGCCGTTTCCTGCGAAAGGTCTTGCGTCTCCGGCATCTTCGACTGCATGCGATAGGCCAGCTCGAACGACTGAATTCTGGCCTCCAGCGAAGACTCACTCTGCACGTGCGTCATGTGCTCGCGGTTCATCGCGTTCATCAGGTCAAGCTGAACCCGCTGCACGTCCTTACTCCAGCGCGGGTTGTCGATGTACTTCACATTTGCCGCCGTCGATGGCTGCGACGCCACCCCCAGCGGAATGCCTTGGTACTCGGCCGGCAAGAATGCGGAACCCCAGTTCTTCGCGCCGCCGTGGGCGAACGTGGGACAGATGGTCACGAAGCCTGGCAGATTGTCGTTCTCGCTGCCGAGACCGTAATTCACCCATGCTCCCATGCTGGGGCGAATGAAGTTATCGCTACCGGTATGCAGCTTCAGTAGCGCACCGCCGTGCGACGGATTGGTACCGTGCACCGAATGCAAAAAGCACAGGTCATCGACATGCTGTGCGACATGCGGGAAAAGCTCACTCACGTGCATTCCGCTTTCGCCATACTGACGAAACTTCCACGGCGAACCTAACAGATTACCGGTCGGGGCAAACTGCACGCGAGGCTTGTCGAAGGGGAGGGGCTTGCCGTCATCCTTTTGTAGCTGCGGCTTGTAATCGAACGTATCGACGTGCGAAGGACCACCCTTCATGAACAGGAAGATGACCCGCTTGGCCCGGGCAGGGAAGTGGGCCAGTTCGGTCGCCGGAGCTCCCATCGCTTGTCGGGCCTCGCCTTGCAGCAGGGCCGATAGCGCCAGGTAACCGAAGCCGACCGCCGAGTTCTGCAGCAGACACCGCCGGGTCATCGTCGATGTCGATTGGTCGTTCATCGTGGTTCCCATTTCCAGGTCAGCCTATTGCACATACAGGAATTCGTTCGAGGCCAACACGCACTGGCACGCCGCGGCCCAAGCCTGGTGCTTTGCCGCGTCGTGATCCATCGTTTCTCGCAGGGCAACTTCCAACTGGTCGATCGTCGTTAGCAGCCGCGTCACCTCGTGATCGTGCGGCGGGCGCGAAACGGTCAACTGATACAACAATTCGATCCGTGCTCGTTCGTCATCCGGCACCTGCTGCTGCAATCGATCGGCCAGGTTTTCGGCGGCATCGAGAAACAGAGGACTGTTAAGCGTAAACAATGCCTGCGGAGCCACCGTCGAGGTCGCCCGGTCTCCCTGCGTGGTGTCAGCCGTAGCGAAATCAAACAGCGCGAAGCCGTCGTACAAGTTGTTACGAATGACCGGCAAATAGATCGAACGCCGCTGCGTATCGTAGCTGGTGTCGTCCTTTGAGGTGTGATCGAACACCAGCTTCCACTTGTCGACCGTCAGCATGGTGGTTCCCTGCGTCGGATCGAGCTTGCCGCTAACTGCCAGCAACGAATCACGCAGGGCTTCGGCTTCCAATCGCTGCACATTAGCTCTCCAGTACCAGCGGTTTTCTGGGTCGATCGTCGCATTCTCTTCGTTCACGCTGCTGCTTCGCTGGTAGGTGTCGCTAAGCATGATCTGCCGGTGCAGCTTTTTAAGCGACCAGCCGTTGGCCACGAAATCGGCGGTCAGCCAATCCAACAGTTCAGGGTGGGTTGGCGCTTCGCCCAGCTTACCGAAGTTGTCGGTCGACGGCACAAGCCCGGTACCGAAATGCCATCGCCAGACGCGATTGACGGCCACGCGGGCCGTAAGCGGGTTATCCGCGTGAACTAACCATTGAGCCAGTTGCAGGCGACCACTCTCGGCGTCGCTGATATCCAGTGGCTGGCTTCGCTGAAGCACAACGGGCACGCCGCGGGGCACTTGCTGCCCCAATATCAAGTGACTCCCGCGGACGTGGATCCGCAAGTTCTCTGGCGTTCCCTCTTTCACCGCCATCGCGGTCGGCAACTCAGGGGCTTGCTCGGTAAGCGAAGCGATCTCCTTTCGCAGCGTGTCAAGTTGCTTACGAATGTCTTCCGGATAGGCTTCCTCCTTGCTATCGGGATGCTTCTGTTTGGCCTCTTTGACCAGCTTGTCGAGCTCGGTCTGCTTCTCCTTTTTCGCCTGATCGAGCTTCGCTTTTCGCTGAACTTCCTCGTCGGTTGCCAACACCTTTTCGTTGTACTTGGCAATCGTCTTGAGCGACTGCATCGACTGCGTGCTTTTGAAGATGCCGGCCAGCGCGTAATAGTCGGCGGTCGAGATCGGGTCGAACTTGTGATCGTGACACCGGGCACACGCGATCGTCAGACCGAGAAACGCCTGACCCAGCGTATCGATCTGCTCGTCGATGATATCCATCTCCATCTTCACGGTGTCTTTCTCGGCCAATACCTTGGGGCCAAGCGTCAGAAAACCGGTCGCGATTGCCGAATCGTCATCCGACCCGCCATCCGACTTCCCGGCCAGCAGATCGCCGGCAACCTGCTCCATGACGAACTGGTCGAACGGCTTGTCTTCGTTCAGCGCGTCAATCACGTAGTTGCGATACCGCCAGGCATCGACGAACGCCTGGTTTTCGTCCAGGCCGTTGCTATCGGCGTAACGTACGACATCCAGCCAATGCCGTCCCCAACGTTCGCCATAAGCGTCGGATGCCAGCAAGCGATCGATCACCTTGGCAAACGCGTCGGGCGAGTCATCCGCCAGGAACACGCTCACTTCGTCCGGCGTCGGGGGTAAGCCGGTTAGATCGAACGTGGCCCGACGGATGAGTGTCCGCCGATCGGCCGGGCCGTTGGGTGCCAGGCCTTGCTTGGCCAGCGGCGCATGGATGAACGCGTCGATTGGGTTTTGAGCTTCGCTAGTCGGGATCACCGGCCGCCGAACCGGTTGAAACGCCCAATACGCGCGAGCCGCATTCATGTCGATCGGCGAACGTCTCGGCTGGATGCTCCCGCTGCCGAGTTGATCGGGATGGGGTGCCCCCATTTCAATCCACTGCTGCAGCAGCTTGATCTGCGCGTCGGTCATCTTGCCGTCGGGCGGCATCTTCAGATGTTCGTTGTCGTACCGCACCGCGGCCAGTAGCAGGCTGTGCTTCGGATCTTTGGGAATCACCGCCGCGCCCGATTCACCGCCGCCGAGCATGCCTGACATGGTATCGACGCGGAGCGAGCTTTCCTGTGTATGGGCCCCGTGGCAATCGACGCAGTGCTCGACCAACAACGGACGGATCTTCGACTCAAAGAATGCCAGGTCCTGCGAACTAGGCGAGGCCGGTTCCGCGGCATACGCGTGCGAACCGGTCACCACAAGCAGCAAAACTGCAGCTCGAAGGATCGTCGCGGGCACGAAAGGCGATGTCGGCATAGTAGCCTCACTACGCGTCTGTCGAAGGGCAGGCACCACCACCCCAAACGAGGGTAGCGGCAAAAACAGGCAGGAAAGTGATATCAGGTGAGATCACTTTAGTATATCGCAAGCCGCACATTTGCCCACATTGATTTTTGGACGCAGACAATTTTGCCTGATCACCGGCGTTCGCTTTAGAATTGAATTCGTGGTCAATTCACCTAGGTAGGCTACCCCGCCGCTGGCTCTCCTTGCTTTGCGTTCGTAGGGAAATTTGCATACGTAAAGCCACAGGCGTGGGGGCCGAAGAGGACTCCCGACTACGCGCTACGGTCGGTCTGCGCGATCGCGATCATTTCATAGAATTCTTGGGCGATTAAAAAATTGAAATCAAAGAACTAAGAATGCAGAATAGGGAACACTTGGCTCCTTTTCTTCTTCCCATGTGGGTATCACGTTATGCCATGTCGTGTTTCATTGCTGGTCCTCTTGCTGGCGTTTGTCTGCCTGCAGGTCGCTTGGGCGGACGAGCAGGCAGCCCGCGTTTGGACCAGTCGCGATGGGAGGTTTCGTACGACTGCGACCCTACTGAAAATTCAGCAGTCCTCGGTCATTCTCAAGCAGGCTGATGGAAACCAGATCGAAGTCTCCCTCGATTCTCTTTCGCCGGACGATGTGCAATTCATCTTCAAGGCCAAGCAGTCCACCTCTCAGACGCCGCCGATGGGCCGCATCAATTGGGGCGACCAACTGGATGGCGCGGTCGATCTGATCGGTGCCTTGGATTTGGCGAAAGCGACCATTCGCGGCAATCCCAAGCAACGCCCAGAAGGGCTGACGCTTCCCCGCGGTGAACGAACGATCGTCGGTATCCCTGCCCAGTCACCCCCGCAGTATCAATTGGCGATGACCATCGAGCGGCAAGCAGGGGATGAAGCCTTGTTCCTGGGCTTGATGGCCGGCGGAAAGCGAGTGGCCCTCGGTCTGGACGGATATAAGCGATTCAGCGAGCTCAGTCGAATCGATGGCTCGATTGAAGTTTCCAAGGTTACCCGCTATCGCGGACAGCGTCTGCGTCCAGGCACGACGCACGACATTGTGGTGACCGTACATCACCACCACATTCACGTTTCGATCGATGGAACGACTTTCCTCAATTGGCACGGCGACACGGATCGCTTTCAGGTGGTCGGGTCCGACTGGAACAATGTCCCGGACGATGGCTTCGTGTTGATTGGATATGGTGCCCAGTTTCTCATCTCGCGGATGGAGCTACGCGAAATCACGAAGTCGCAGATTCAGCCGCGCAAGATCGATTCGCAGGAAGTGGTTTCCTCGGTGGCTTTGATCGAATCAGGCTCGAGCAGCGGCTCTGGATTCATGGCCGCGCGCAATCTCGTCGTCACCAACCATCATGTGATTGCCGACGCCGTGGTTGCCGACCTGAAGGTTCACTTTGGCGACTCCGATAAGGCTTACCCTGTTGCGAGTGTCGTTTACTCCAATCCCCAGCGCGACCTGGCGATTCTCCTGGTCGAAGCCGACGTGCTGCCCCTTTCGCTGTGCTACGACAATTCAGCCACGACCGGCAACGAGGTGAAGGTCTATGGCAACCCATCGGTGGGCGGCGGGATCATCCTCAAAAATGCCGTGGTCGGCGGCAAGATCGGAGCCAACGTTCGTATCGCCGGAGCCGACTATCTGCAGATCGATGCGAAGGTAAACCCAGGCTCCAGCGGCGGTCCTATCCTCAGCAGCGATAGGCAAGTAGTCGCGGTAACCGCGATGAAAGCGAACGAAGATGCCGAAGCATCCATCCGCGAAGGGATCACGACCTTCAGCGACAAGTACAAGCGTGACGATTCCTCGAAGCTACAGGTCGGCATTGCCTTCGGAATACCGGCCAGCGACGTGACGAGTGCCATCGATATTGTTCTGAAACAATCGCCTGAGGACGCAGCGAACGTCTCGGCCCAGCACGATTTGCTGATTGTGTTTGAGCGGTTGGTCGCACTGGTCGGACTTCGGTATATCGAAGCGCTCGCGATGTGTGGCCAGCACATCAAACACCAGGCCTTCGTCGTCAGTTCGCAAGGGAAAGCCGGCGGCATGTGCCGTATGCTCTCTCCCGGCGAAGACCTGAAGATGCAACAGGCATTCAAAAGCGGGGCCGCTCGTGAGATCATCGCCGTGTTGTCGGAGAACCTGGACCGAGACATTCAGTCGCTGAAAAATAACCGGGCCATCTCATCACGTGCCCGCAGCAGTCTGGCGACGCTCGATCGCCTGATCCCCGAACTGGCCCGCTTCGCCAACCAAAACCACGCCAACTACGCCACCTTCAGCCAATCGATGCTGCAGTATGAACAGCAACTCGAACGTTCGCTAACGGCCGTGGCGGTGGAAGTGGGGTTGAAGGATGAGTAACGCTCCATACAGTGGCGACCGACAGGGTGGCACTGATCACGGATGATACCTCTGTGTGCCACTGGCCTCTGGCTGGTGTATTCGAAGCTGATTAAAGGTTGGCACGCTGGTACCCACCTCGCACTGGCGAGGGTGCCAGTGGCACACGGACAAGCGAAGCTACTTCGCCACAATCCGCTGGCTTAGCTCACCCGTCTCTTTGTGCCGCAGAATCAGCTTCGTCGCACCATCAGGCATCATTTCTCGTTTGATCAGATCGTGCTCGTCGTCGTACGAACGCGACTTTTCGACCTTCTGCTCGCCGGTGTGGCCTCGCCATAGGGGAAGTTCGACCGGGGACCATTGTCGGGTCTTCACCGATTGGTACGCGGCGTCGATGATCGCGTTGACGACGTAGCCATCGTAGAAATCTTCCTGAGGTTTGCCGCCGTTTTCCATTTGGGTGAGGACGTCGGCGAACATGTCGTCGTAGCCCAGCGCGGCCCCTTCGTTGCCGACCGGGAAGAGCCAGCCGGTGTCGGTCTCGGCTTTTTCGGCGATGTAGCCTGACTGGTTGGACGACGAGAACATCTCCATCCCGGTCCGCAGCCAATGGTTGAGCCAGATGGTTCCTTCGGTGCCGCCGACCTCGTCCCGCAGGTCCATTCCGCCGCGGAAGATCCAGCTGGTCTCGAACTGCCCGATCGCGCCGTTTTCGTAGCGGACCATGCCGATCGCGTGGTCTTCGACTTCCACCGGATGGTACTGCGTATCGGCCCAGCACATCACTTCGACGGGGCGAATTTCCTTGCCGATGAAGTTGCGGCCGATCTCGATGCAATGACACCCCAAGTCGATGATCGCCCCACCGCCAGAGAGTTCCTTATTCCAAAACCAATCGCTGTGCGGGCCTGGGTGCGCCTCGCGCGACCGAACCCACAGCACATCCCCAATCGCCCCGGCACGCACCGACTGAAGTGCCTTTAATGTCTTGGGGGTGTAGACGAGATCTTCGAGATAAGCATGGTAAACGCCAGCCGCTTCGACGGCCTCCAGCATCTGCAGGGCTTCCTGCGCGTTCACGCCGAGCGGCTTCGTGCAGAGGATCGCTTTGCCGGCCGCGGCGGCTGCCAGTACCACTTCCAGGTGCATGTGATTGGGCAAGCCGATCACGACGGCATCGATCTCGTCGCTTGCCAGTGCGGCCTGCCAGTTGTCGGTTGCGTGAGGGATGCCGAACTCATCGGCAAACGCGTCCGCGCGATCGTGGCTGCGGGAATAGACCAGATGAATCCGGTCTCGCGAACGTGGTGCGTGCAGCGATTGAGCGTAGAACCGGCCGATCAGACCGGTACCCAGAAGAGCAATGCGTGTCATAGAAGTGCCTTCATCGGTGCGATTTTAGTGGCTGGCCGAAACGGCCTGAATCGCTTTCGAGACCCGTTGGTCGGGCCAGATTTCCAGAGGAGAGTAGTTGGGGTGGCGACCGCCGGTGACGATCGGATCGTTGTGCCGGGTATTATAACAGCAGATCAGCGACCATCGCGGGTTGTCGGAAGTATTCTGATCCGAGCGATGCAGCAAATTGCTATGAAAGAAGACCGCGTCGCCGGGGCTCATTTCACAGTAGACCAGTTCGTGCCGCCCAATCGCGGCTTCGACGCGCTGCGGGTCGGCGCCGGTCTGATCGCCGATCATTACATGATTGACGCGGCCCATGTGATGTGTACCGCGGAGAACCTGCAGGCAGCCGTTGGCCTTGGTTGCCTGATCGACGGCGATCATGCAGCTTCCCATGTCAGGGTACAGACAACCGTTTTCGTACCAGTAGCCGTAGTCTTGATGCCACTCCCAGGCCCCGCCGGTCTTGGGCTGCTTGAGCATCATCTTGTGGTGGTAGTGATAGACCTCGTCCCCCAACAGCTTCTGCATCGTCCCGGCTACGCGCTGGCTGCGCACGATCGCAGTGTACAGCGAGCTCTCTTCCAGGTCGTTTCGCACCGTCAAGCGCGTTTCCTTTCCGGTAGCATCCGTCTTCACATGCGACTGGCCCAGCAAATCTTGATCGGCCCGGGCATACGCCAAGAGGCCGTCCATCTCGGACTGGTCAAACAAACTACGGACAATCAAATAGCCTTCGGTCTGAAACCGCGCGACCTGTTCTTCGCTCACGGCGAACTGATTCATCGATCGATCCTTCTGGTCTCGGAACATGAGGGGAGGTTGGGTGAGACACGCAGCCATTATCCACATTCCACGCCCCATCGCCAAATCAGAAGCAAATGAATAACAAATCCAGTCCCCTCGCCCCTTAGGGGAGAGGGTTAGAGTGAGGGGGCGAACCGGGCACCAGCGTCGAAGTCTCGAGAGAGGACCAACCACAGATTTCACCGATGGTCACGAATAAAAGCAGGGCCCGCGCCAGCGCGGGTCGCGAAGTGGGTACCAGGGTTCCGACCCGAGCTGGCGCGGGCCCTACAAAAAAATCTCGCGCGCACTATCTCGCTGAAGCACTTCGCTGATAGATTGCACGTACACCCAACGAAGCAATCTTGCTTCTTGGGCGTGCGAACTTGTAACCAATCATCAACACACAACAAACGTCATGTCCCATCACCTCGTCGCACAACTTGAAACACACGGAGCAGGCTCAACCAAGCACGCTCCGCAGGTTGCCGTGCGCGATGGGAACCGGCTCCTGTGCCCCTGCTGCGGCGAAGTGTTGATGCATCTTGCGGTCGAGGAACCACGTGAAGAACACTCGCCGACGCCGGAACCGGCTTACCCTAAGCCGCCCGGCATGAGACCTTCCCCCTGGGAAGCGATCGCACGTCGGCAAGACGCACTTAAAGAGGCAGCATGGGAGGCGTTTCAGCAGGCCGAGAAAGCCAAGCAGGAAGCACGTCATGCCGAGTATTTGGCGTCAGACGACCCCGGCTTCTGTGCCGACTACCTGACGGTGCCGATCGATCCGGACGTCGCAGGCTACGACTTCCCCGAGGAAGATCCACCGCAGTTGCCCAGTCCTAAGAGGATGAAATCAACTCGCGACGAAGACTCACCAACACGCCGCAAGCGGCCAAAGCGTTGGAAGGATCTTCCCCTCGAACAGCCGTACACGTACCAAGAGAAACGCTACCTGGCGTGGTCCTTCTATCGGCTGAAGCTGCAAGACCTGGAACTGCAGGAGAAGATCCACACGAAGCAGGCCAAGATTGATCGCTTGCGTCGTGAGTTGGGTGGTATCCACGAAGTGGCTTGCTACGAAGAGCACTTACCCAGCGAAGACGTGCCGAAGGTTTGCCCTCATGTCGAGGTCGTGGAGTTCGATCTGCTGTACTGGATTGACCAGGTAAGCACCGCACCACACGCCCAAGCAGACTTGGGCATGGCACCAGGAACGAAAGGACGCGGGCCACCACGCTAACGGTACTACGGCGTGATGTTGAGCGCCGCGCGGTAATCGGCCATCGCTTTGAAGAAGTCGGCTTTGGCTGAGATGTCGATCAGGCGGGCATCGGTGGTGGCTTGCTCGTAGATGTTGAGTTCCACCAGATCGATATCCCCTTCGTTGAACTGGATGCGAGCCAGGTTCAACGCCTCGTCGGCCAGGCGAACGTTTTGTTCGGCTCGGCGAATTCGCTGATGCGCGTTCAGCAAAGCCGACACGGCGTCTTGCACGGCGGCAACCGTCTTGTCCTGCGTGAACTGACGCTTAACCGACAACTGCTGGAGCTTGGCCTGGGTGGAGGTAACCTTACCGTAGGCCTCTCGTCGCTGCAAAGGCACTTCGCCGAAGAGCCCCAGCTCCAGCTCGAACGGAGTCTTGTCTCCCTTGGAGCTGGTCGGCTCGCCGACGTCCTTCGAGGCGTACAACTGCGCGTCAAGCTTGGGCAACAGTGAGTTTTCCGCTTGCTGCAGATCGATTCGCGTTTGACGGATCTTCCAGTCCATTTCGGCCAACAGGGGCGAAGCGGCGATCGCGGCGTCGGTGGCGTCGGCCAGGTCGGCTTCGGTTGGCAACACCTGGTCCGGAAAGCTGCCCGGCAGTAGCGAATCGTGCGGAAGCAGAGGTTCGCCAGAAGGATCGCGGAAGAAGAGCGACAATTTGATCGCCGCACTTTGCAGCTTTCGTTCTGCCTCGATCAGTTTCGTTTCACGCGATGCGATGAGCTGTTCGTTGTTGATGCGGGTAATCGACTTGAGGTCGCCTAGCTCGATTCGTCGTTGAATGTTTTGCACGCGTTCTTGGGCGAGCGAAAGGAGTCCTTGCTGGGCAGTGCGAGCCTGACCGGCGGCGACCCAGTCCCAGTAGTATATGGTGGCGACGCGCGAGAAGTCGATCAGCTGAGCACGGATCTCCGGCTCGACCCGTTGTCGTTCGAGCTGAGCTTTGAACAGTTCGGCCCGGCGTTTGTCGATGTTGCGATCCTTCAGCAGGGGAACGCCGACGCCGGCAGCGAATTCGCCACCTCCGTTGGTCTGTCGTTCGCCATACCATGGCGCAAAATTGCCTTCCCCCAGGCGGTAACCGCCGTACAGGTAGCCGCCGTTGAACAGTGGTTTTTCCATCGATACCGCGTTGCGATATGTCTCGTAGAAACCTTCGGGGCGCGAGATCGACGAGCCTTTTAGCTTCAAGTCGAAATTACCCCAGGCCGAGATGTTCTCGCCGGTGGCCACGTTGCGTCCCAGGTACGCGCTGGTCAACAGCGGGTAGGATGCCTGAACGGCCGTGAGGACGTCTTGCACGTCGAGCGGTGCCGGTTGAATTTCTTCCAGCGGAACGGACTTGAGTTCGGGAAGTTCACCGACGGTCGGCTTGGTCTCTTCTTCCTCGAACGAGACCATTTGCAGATCGCTACCGGACTGGGCATCGCCGGCGGCAGGCACCGGCTGATCATCGTGCTGCGGCGCCCTTGCGGTGACGTGTTCCGAGTAAGCAGGAGGGCTCGGCGAAGACGTGCGGCAACCCAACAGCGCAAGGGCTGACGCAAACGCAAACAATGCAACTACCGCTGGTCTTACTTGGGAAGCTTGACCTTGGGCTTTGTGGCATCCTTGCCTTTGGGTTTGGCCTTGCGATCGGCGGCTGTGGGAGGAAATCCGTTTAACTGTCGCCATATTTCATAGCCCAAGGGAACCTGATTCAGCATCACCCAGCCGTTGGCTTGGACGCCTTGTCGTAAGTAGGTGTCGTCGGGCCAGGCATTCTCGGCGTCGGCGTCTGGTACGACCAACACCCGGAAATTGCCTAGTCCGTCATCCGTGGCATCGACACTCGCAACGGTTCCGCCGAACGTACCCACTGCAACCGAAGGCCAACCGGCAAACTGCACGGCAGGCCAACCTTCAAATTGCAGCCGAACGTGATCGGCTGTGTGAACCAATGGAACATCGTTCCCGGAAATCCACAGTTCCACGGCCCGCTGAGTTGTCTCAGGGACAATCGTGAACAGGGGATCTCCTTCCTTTAACATTTGCCCTTGCTCGAATACTTCGACCCGATACAAGGTACCATCGCGGGGGGCTCTGATTTTCAATCGCTGAAGTTCGGAAAGCTTGATGTTGACGTCGCGGCGTTCTTTGTTGGCGGTGGCTACCTGCCCCAAGGCTTCCTGCTGCATCGCTTTGGCGTAGTCGACCTTGGTTTGGGCTTCTCGCTCCTTTTGAATCCGTTCGTTCTTCTTCGCTTCCAGTTCACCCAGCGCGGCCTCGACATCAAGCTTGACCGACTCCAAGTCGGCCTGGGCGACGTCGAGATCCTTTTTGAGTTTTTCCAATTCCTTTTCCGACTGCAGGCCTTCGTCAAACAGCTTCTTCTGGCGATCCAGATTCAGCTGGGCCTGCAATCGCTTGGCTTCGTAGCCAGGCACTAGTTTTCGTTTGGCATCCCACTTCGCCTTGGCAGCTTCCACCAGTTGGTCGGCGGCGGAAACGGCTGCGTTTTTGGCTTCCGTGAAATCGATAACATTTCGTCCGTACACCTCGACTTTGGTTTGGGCCGTCTCGATCTTGGCATCGAGGTCTCGCACGGACCCTTCCAATTGGTTGACCAGGTTCGCCGCGGCCGGCTCCATTTCGAGAATCAGATCTCCCTTCTTCACGGGCGATCCTTCTCGCAGGTCGGGCATGATTTCGGACACGATTCCCTTGGTCGGAGCGGTCACCATTTGCTGCCGCTCTTGCGGAGCGTAGGCAACGACTTGTCCAGCCCCGCGAGCCGACTGCTGCCACGGCACGAAAATCATGCCCACGATGCACAGCAGAAGCATGACCAGCAGCGCGTTGGCCAACCGCCAAACCCAACGCGATGACTGAACCAGCTTCAATGCTGGCAAGCTATCATCGCGCGTCTGTACGGTGGTCGTCATGTTCGTCAAACCCATTCTGTTCATCGGAAATTGCTGCTCATAACCCTTAGAATTGATTTGTTTTACTGCGTATTTACCTTGGTATTTTGGGAAGTGCCGCCGGATCGAAGGGAGATTTGCTGTTCGCACTGTTCGGCAAGCCGCTTCCGCGACGTCGCCACTACGAGCGTCCAGCTCTTTTCCTCTTGCAAGCGAGCTAGCAGACGATCGGCCAGATCGTCGGAAAGGCCATCCAGCACACAGTCCAAAAGAAGCATCCGTGGATGCCCCACGATGGCTCGGGCCAGCATCACACGCGCGGCCTGACTACGCGAGAGCCGATGCCCGTGCGTCTGTACAACCGTGTTGAGCCCATCCGGCAGGTCTTGGAATTCGTCCAACAACTCGACCGTCGCCAAGGCATCGTGGACGTCTCGGGCGTTGATGTGTGCTCGATTGAGATGAATGTTTTCGTGAATCGTTCCGTGGAAGATCTCGATTTCGCCTGCCAGTGCGATGTGCTCGCGAAGCGAGTCAGGGCGAAGCTCGCGTATGTCGATGTCGTCGAGTTCGACGCCCCCTTTGTTGGGATGACGCAGCCCGCACAACAGACTCAGCAGCGTCGACTTGCCGGCACCGGAGTCACCGTAAATTCCATGCGAAACGCCTGCTTCGATTTCGATATTGAGGTCCGAAAAGACCGGCTTTTCGTGATTGGAAAGGGAAACACTGCGGAAGCACATTTGTGCCGGTTCCCCTTCCCGCAGATGGAACAATCGATCGTGCTGCTCGATGCTCAGGTCGAATAGTTGACCCAACTTATCGATCGAAGCCAACAGATCGTAAAAGCTTTCGAGGTGTTTTCCTAACTTGGCAAACGACGAGAGGATGGTCATCACAATGAGCTCAGCGGCAACCAATTGACCGAGCGTCATTTCACCCGACACGACGAGCCAGCCCCCCAAGCCCAAGAGGATCGTCGCGGCGACTGCCTGGAGCCCCAACACGAAGAGGATCTGCCGAAGCAGGATGCGGAAATGCGATCGACGTGCTTCCAACCAATGCACGGCCAGGTCGTCGGCTCGCTCCAGGGCGTAGGTCTGCCCGCCGTTCATCTTAAATGCGGTGGTATGCCGGGCCAACTCCTGGAGCCACTCGGCAACCGCATACTTCGCTTTCGATTCCTTGATCGCCGTTTTGATGGCCCCGCGTCCGAGTACCGAAACGGCGAGGATGATGAGCATCAACAGAACGACGTCGTAGCCCAACAGAAACGGATGATAAAACGCGATCACGGCCATACCAATGAGCGTTTGCAGGATGATCGCGACACCATCCAACAGAAGCGCCGAGGTCGACTTCTGGACGGTTACCACGTCGAAGAAGCGATTGGTCAATTCGGGACCGTGAACGTTGTCGAATTCTTCCTGTTCGACGCGCGGCAGACGGTAAGCCAGATCCTCAACCACGCGAATGAAAATACGTCGCTGAAGAACTTCCGCCACGAAGATGATCAAAGCCCGCATCGCGGCAGCGAACAAAAGGAAGGTGAACAACAGCACCGCGAGAATGATGACCGGCTGCAGATAACGACCGAATGCGACCGTGTTGACCAGCACTTCCACCGCGACCGGCGTTGCCAGGGCCAACAAACCAACGATCGCTGAGAAGATCAACAGAATCCACAGGTCTCGCTTCTCTGGCATGAAGAGCGAGATCAGTCGGTTGAAGGGCTTCGCTCCTTGCTTGCTCGAGGGGATGTTGGTCGGCCGACCGGAAGACTGACAACTGAGAGCCGGCTGTCCGACAATCCAGCGGCACTTGGAATCCTTCGCGGATAGTGCCAGCTCTTTGGCCAACGCCCCGTGTGATATCCACTGCGTGTTATCCGATTGAGGCTGGCGAACAAGGACCTTGCTTCCTCGTGCTTGAAGAATTATCCGCCAACGTATCTCGCCCGACTCGTCCTCCGAGCCGTGGGCGACCGGTGTTCCGTCTTGGACGAACTCGATAATGCGATCGATGCTGGCATCGAGGGTTCGCACCTTGAGATTGATGCTTTCACCCACTTCGACCAGGCGGCACCCCCACGTTGCTGGATCGCTACCGGGAATCGCGCGTTCGGCCTCGTGCAACAGTCGACGAGCCTGCCCACGGTCGAATGTGACCCGAGCGGCATCAGCAAACTGCGCCAGCACGTCCGCAGCCCCGCGGAGTGAAGCATCTTCCCAGTCAGTTGGCCGTCCAAGCGTCATCGTGTGCGATCTTTCAAATATGCATCTGCGCGGCAGATTCCTTAACCGTAAATTATCGTGCCTATCACGGCATGGAATAATTGATTTATTGCATCCCTGGCATAGAAAATTTCGATGGCCGCGACAATAGATCGACAGTGGCCGAGTATTCCCCGTTGCCAATGATTCAGGGGGATCAAGGACCACGATCCACTGCTACAAGATGGCATCTCTGAAGGAAAAAAGCCGGAAATTCAAGGCAAAAACATCGATTTACGGCCAGAAAATGCCCTAAGTAGGCTGGTCACTTCGTCGGCTCCTGCCTGCGGCTACCCGTAACAGCACTTTTGGGCAAGAAATGATGGGACCGAAATTCCATGGTTTTGGGCGACATTTCCTCGGTCTTCGTCCTCGGAATCGGTCGATTTGTGGCGGATTCATCACCCACAAAAGTTCGTTGGTCTTCCAGTCGCTTGTTGAGATCCCACAGGTGAGCTGTTCCCAGTGCGTTGCCCGTCACCAGGTTGCCGTCAGGCAAGAAGGCCAGGTCCGAGACGGCACCCACATCCGCATCGAGCACCAATAGCGGACGCCCCGTGGGAATCTCCCAAACCCTCGCAGTTCCGTCCCACGAAGCCGAGGCCAATCGCTTTCCATCCGGTGAAAAGCTCAAACGCAACATCCCCTTTGTATGCCCATACATGGTTTGACCGATGGGCTTGTCATTCGCGAGATCCCAAAGCTTTATCGCACCGTCCATTCCCCCGGACGCCGCCAGGATCGAACCATCCGGCGACACCGCGACCGTGTAGACCCGACCGAGATAGTTATTCATGGCCTCCGAGATGATTTCTTCCTGTGGAACAAGCTGGTTCTCATCCAATCTCCATGCCGAAACACCTCCGCCAAAAATCAATCCATCCGGTGTCACCGCGATCGGTCGCTGCTGGGCCTTAAGCGCCGGAATCGAAGCAAGTCTCTCACGGGATTTTACGTCGAAGGAGATCAACTGACTGCTCAATGCAAACAACCGATCCCCGGTCGCGTTGAACGACAATCCATTCATCGGTCCTTCGCCACGAAGCGGGATTTGATGGCCGTCTGCCAAGTCGACCAGATAAAGACGGGACATGCTGCAGCCAATGGCCAGGTAAGCCCCGTCCGGGGAGAAACTGAGAGAGTTCGCACTCATACCACAGGACATTTCCTCCAGTGGCTGACCGGTTGCCTGGTCCCAGAAGCGGACCATCAAATCGCCTCCCGCTGTGGCAAGCAGGCTACCGTCGGGAGACACTGCCACGGCGCCAATCGCGTTGGTATGCCCGTGCAACGCAATTGGCTTTCCATCTTGCTCCAAGTCGTACACGTCAATCCGACTGGCACCACTCATCGACGCCATGAACTGCCCGTCAGGCGAGCACGCCAACGTACGTGGCTGCGGAAACAAGAAGGAGTTCTCTTGGGCGATACCTGCCTCCAAGATCGGGCGAAACGCTTTGAGCGTGTCGGTATCCGCGACCAGAATTGCGAACTCGTTGGGAGACAACGCCAAAAGGTCCTCTGGCGTTGCCGCTGCGATATCGACGTAACCGGCCAGGTCTCCCCAAGTAAGCGACTTCATGGCGGCAGTCTTCAGGTTCGTCATCGCGTGCACGACAAACTGGCTCGTGTCAAAGATGCAGACATTGCCCCGGTAAACTCCCAAGATCAAATACCGATCATCGGGCGTAAAGAAAGCCCATGATATCCCCATCTCTTTGCCAGCATTTGTGAAACCAATTCCTCTGGGGGACAAACGCAGAGGACTGAGCGAATCGATTCGCCAAAGGTGCTTACCGGAAAAGATCCAGCGACCACTTGGCGAAACGCAAAGTGCACGCCCACCTCCTTTCAAACGCATTCGTTCCCGTGACGTATTCGGATGCCATAACTTCAGTTCATCGTTGCAAGTGGAAGCAAGTAGATCCGTCCCGGGAACACGGGCCAGTTCGCAAACCTCCCGCTGATGCGCGGCGATCACGTTCTGGATTTCACCTGTCCTGGCATCGAAGAAACGAATCGCGCCGTCGCGATCACCAGCAATGACTTGACGACTATCCGCCGAATAGACAAGCGCTTCGCCGCCAAAAGCCTGGCGAAAGAGGCGACTGCCGTACACGGCATCAGGATGCCGGATGCGTGGGGCAGTGATCGGGGGCTCTTGCTTGAGCGGCTCGGGAACCGCTTTCAAGTGTTTCGCCCAACCCTTATTCCAAGGAGCAAGCGATTCGACCACGGTCTTTCCCGAGCTTTTCAACTCCGGATCGGCACCGTATCTCAGTAGCAGTTCGACGGACGATACGTTGCCGCGGAAAATGGCCGCCGATAGCGGCGTACGCCCGAACTGGTCTCTTCCGTTGGGATCAGCACCTGCTTTGAGCAAAAACTCAAGATTACCTCCCCGGTTATCCAGCACCAAGAAAAGGATTGGTTCTCCTTCGGGGCTGGTCGCGTTGGGGTCCGCACCATTGGCCAGCACGGCCGCGCAGTTGCCTCGCCAGATGGCATCTTTCAGCTCCTGGTAGCCAGGTCGGCTCCAGGGCTTAAGCGTGCTGCCCCCTTGCGGCTCGGGAGCGATCTGTGTGGAAACATCGACCGAAGCCAGCTCGACCGAGTATGTTTGCAGTTCGTCCCCCGCGCAGGGAGCAATGGCCACCGCAGCCAACAGCAACGTCAGCAACCACGTTCGCCTCGGTATTCTCACTCGATTGGCACACGGCATGGGCAGTCCTCGAGGCTGAATCTTGCTTCATCTTCCTGGTCCAATCGCATGGTACCAACGAGGTTGCCTGCGTGGGAATTGTTTTGTCAATGTTGTGTTTGCGCGTCTTCAGCGGAAATCAGTGGCGCCGTTCTCGCCCGAAAAGAATTAGTAGAGCGTGCGATTTTCTGTTATAAGTAAGACTTGCCTTTTGAGACCTACCTTCCTACTTGTGCCTTTTCCCATTCCCCCTAAATCCTGTCGCTGTCTGCTGCTTTTGGCGGCATTATCGAACAGGTCCCTGTCCTGCAGTTCGTTCCGCCTCGGAACATCCCTTCCGGTTTTTGACATTGGCTCGCCGCGCGGAGGCTTTCCGTTGTTTGAATCACGTTGGCAAAGAAAACACTTTCAATCGGGCTGGATCGCCGCGATCGGCTTGGCGTTGACGCTCGGAAGCAGCTTTGGGCTCTCTGCCGAGCCCATGGCAAATACGGATGTGCTGGCCCACACCATTCAGACACGCTGTGTTAAGTGTCATGGGGCCGACCCCGAAGACCTTTCGGGCGATGTCGATCTGCGATCGTTTACGACCAAAGGCCACGAGTCCGATGCCGAGTTGCTGCGGCAGATCATTGAAGCAATCGAATTCGGCGCGATGCCGCCTGAGGACGAGGCGCCTCTGGAAGACGACCTATCGCTAAAACTTATTGGCGAGTTAAACACGCGGCTGCACAATGCCGTGGCCAAGGAAGAATCGCTGCCGCACGTTCCGATGCGGCGGATGAATCGCTTTCAGTACAACAACGCCGTGGTTGACTTGTTCGATCTGAACTGCGTCGTGTTCAGCTTGCCCGAACGCATGATGCGTGACCACAGCGGTTACTTCCAACCGCAGACCGGCCAGATGCCGAAGGTCGTTTCGGTGGGCAGCCGACCCATGGGTAAATCGCAAATGATTGAACCTCGCCTGGCTGGCGTTGTCGTCATTCCGCAAGATCTGAGGGCCGAACATGGCTTCGATAACCGGGGCGATCACCTCACGCTTTCTCCCTTGCTGATGCAAGAGTTTCTCAAGCTTGGCAAGTCGATCGTTGAGAGCCCCGATTTCACGCCCCGAAGAGTGGGCATCTGGAAAGCATTTTTCGCTCCGCCTGATGCCAACCAGAATGTCAAAGAAGAAGCACGACGCCGGCTCGAAATCTTTCTGACCCGGGCCTTCCGACGTCCGGTCGAACCTGAAGTGCTCGATCGTTACTCACAGTTCATCGCGCGGCAGCTTGACGCGGAGGTCGCGTTCCCCGAGGCGATGAAGTCTGCGGCCGCCGCGGTAATATCGTCGCCCAAATTCTTGTATCTGTACGATCAGAAGAGTGAAGGGGCGGAGTCGACCTCGCTTGACGATTTTGAACTCGCCTCACGACTATCGTTTTTCCTTTGGGGAAGTATCCCCGACCAGAAGCTCCTGAGCCTGGCAGCCGCTGGCCAACTCAGCTCGCCGGAGGTGCTCGATCAGCAGATCGAACGCATGCTGAAAGACGGCAAGATGAAACGGTTCACCGATAGCTTCCCCACCCAGTGGCTGCAACTGGAACGGATCATCTCGTCGGTCCCCGATCCTGAACGCTATCCGAACTTTTACTTCTCGCGGTATCGCGACAGCATGCATATGATGCTCGAGCCGCTGCTGATCTTCGAGACCGTGCTGATCGAGAATCAGCCGATTCGTCAATTGATCGATTCCGATTTCACCTATCGCTCGCGACTTCTCGAAGATGCCTATGGAAAACTGGCGTCTCCCGATGCCGCCAAGCGGGTAAGAGGAAACGATGTCACCGTCTTGAAGTTCGAGCGTGTACCAATCACCGATCGCCGAAACGGGGGCATGATCACCAATGCCGCGATCATGACAATGACTTCCGGTCCGCAGCGCACGCAGCCGATCACGCGCGGTGCCTGGATCGCGGCGGTGATCTTCAACAATCCCCCCAAACCGCCGCCGGCCGACGTGCCGCCGCTGGCCGAAAAGCCGCAGGAAGGTGAAGAAAACCTCACCCTGCGCGAACGCTTGGCATTGCATCGCGAGCGATCCGATTGCCGTGGCTGTCACGAACAGATCGACCCGTTGGGGTTTGCCTTGGAAAACTACAGTCCCATCGGCACGTGGCGCGAGAAGTACGACAATGGGCGCGAAGTCGATGTTTCCGGCAAGCTGTTCGGCAAGCATCAGTTCACCGACATCATCGAGTTCAAAGACGCGATCCTGGACGAAGAGCCACGCTTTGCCCGCGCCTTGGCAGGACACCTGCTTTCATTCTCCCTGGCTCGCGAGTTGGTACCGTCCGATGAAATCGCCTTGGACACCATTGTCGCCAATGCTCAGGCAGATGATTTCAAAATGCAAACCATGCTGAAGCAAGTGATCCTCAGCCGGCCTTTCCTGGCCAAACGTAGCCCAGACAAATCGAACCCAACGCAGCTATCTCAAAAGGTGAGTCCATGACGAAGTCGCTCAGTCGTCGACGTTTTCTCCACGGAGCAGGTGGATCGATGCTCGCCCTGCCTTGGCTGGCGAGCGTTGCCGGCGCCGCGGCGCCCCAAGCCGTGCGGCAGAGGATCGCGTTTTTCTACGTGCCGATCGGGGTCGTGCGACGAGGGTTCTTTCCGGGCGAACAGAACGGCAAAATTCCCGTGGGCAACATGGGCAACGTGATGAAGTCGCTCGACAAGCAAGACCCCAACTTCCGACAAGGAACGCTGGACGAGCTCACACCGACCATGAAGCCGCTGGAAGGCCTCAAAAGCAAGATCAACCTGATCACTGGCATGGACCGTACCTTCCAGCAAGGGACCGACGTTCACGCGCAGTGTGCCTCGTGTTACCTAAGTAGTGCCAAGCCGTACACCATCCAGGGCACGGCATGGCCGCTGGATCGCACACTCGATCACCTGGTCGCCGACAAAATTGGCACGAACACGCCGTTTCGTACGTTAGAGTTCAGCTGCAATAGCCATCGCGATAACAAAGAGTCGATCTACTTCGACAACATCTCGTGGTACGGCACCGGGCACCTGGCTCCTTCGATCCGCGATCCACGCAAAATGTATCGCCGGCTCTTCTCGACGCAAGATACCGATAGCCTGCGCGACGTGACCGACCTGGTGCTGGAAGATGCCAACAGCCTTCAGAAGCAGTTGGGTTATGCCGACCGCCATAAGTTTGCGGAGTACTTTGATTCAATCCGAGCCATCGAATTGCAGATGGATCGACTGGAATCAATGAAGAATGAGCTTTCCAAAGTCGATCTCGAGGAACCGCCGGAGGCCTACCTTCCGCGTGGCGAGTACATTCGCTTGATGGGTGACTTGATGGTGGCCGCGCTGCAGACCGGCCTGACCAACGTGGCGACCTTCATGGTCGGCCCCGAACGGTGGGATACGCCGTTCATGTTCGAGAGCCTGTTCGACAAACCGCGCAGCCATCACGGGATGTCGCACAATCAATCGAAGATGATTAACGACCTGTTGAAAGTCGACGAGTTCCACATGCAGCAGTACGCTTACCTGGCGGCCAAGATGGATAGCATTGTCGAAGCCGACGGCACATCGCTGCTCGACAACACGCTATTCACGTACGGCTCGGGGCTGGGCGATGGATCGACCCATCAGTACAACGACCTGCCGATTGTCGTGGCAGGCGGTGGCAGCAAAGTTCGATCGGGCCAGCATATCAACATGCCAGAGGGAACCCCGCTGGCGAATCTCTGGCTCACCCAAGCCCAGATGATGGGACTCTCGATCGACGAGTTTGCCGACAGCAGCGGCACCATCGATTCAATTCGGGCCTAATGCCAATCACATCTTTTCATCGCCTTAGCTTTCGCCCAGGCGATGAATCGTGTTGTGAATCCGCACGTTCACCGGAGCCCCTTCTTCCGACTTCAGGAAGCAGCGGATCTCCATGCCCCAGGTCGGTTCGATATCAGGCAGAGTCAACGTGACCGTTTTTCTATCGGCGGAAAGCTTCGCCGCGCTGGCCTTCCAGGCTCGCTCGTTATAGTGCTTCGATCCATAGTTCTTGCTGCGCTGCAAGTCCCATGCGGTGATGGCGTAGTTCTCGGGACTAGTCGATGTCTTGGGATCGAGCTTATCCGAGAACGTGATTTGAATGCCGTCTGTGGTGGCTTTCAATCCAACAGGCAAATAGACCGGCTGTTCGGTGCGGCGGATGCGGTAGAAGCCGCCAGGCTGATGCTGATTGCTCCCCCAGGCAAACATCCCGCACACATACAACTGGCTGTCGTCTGGATTGAAGCGGCCACGAGCAGTCCCGGTGGGGAACTGCGGCAGTGGCAGTTCGCACATGCCTCCTTGCTTCAGGCCGTCGATACTTTCAAACGGCACGACATAGACCTTGCCGTAACCATACGAAAGGTTGAGCAGGGATCCGCCCAGCGAGCCCCAGCAATCTTCCGGCACCCATAACAGCTCGGCCGGCGAACGGTCGAACTCGTTGGTAATCCAACACAGCGGTGGGTCCATCGCTTCGTCCGACTCGTCGGTCACATCGTGGTAGCCATACATGTTGCCATAGAAGCCACCTTCTTCGACCCAGTTAATGCGGTTCTTCGGGTTCCAGTGGCCTTCCTGGTCGGTCACCACGAACGAGCCGTCGGGGTTCAAGCACACGCCGTTGGCCGCTCGGAAGCCGGTGGCCAGGATATCGGTCTTTCTTCCGTCAGGCGAAACTCGCAAGAGCGTTCCATGATGCGGAACGACCGCCGTCTTGGCATGGCGAGCCGACTTCGCGTAGTAGAAGTTGCCGTCGTCGTCGACCTGCAGTCCCATGGCAAACTCGTGGAAGTGCTCGGTCACCTGGTGGTCATTGTTGAAGCACTCGTAGAAGTCGGTTTCCAGGTCGCCGTTGAGGTCTCGCAGAATGACGATCTGGTCGCGACACGTCACGTAGATCGTGCCGTCAACAATCTTCAAACCTAGCGGCTGAAACAGACCAGAAGCGATGCGGCGCCAGCGGAGTGTGCCGTCTTTGGCCATCAGACCATCGACCAACCAGACGTCGCCGTCCCAAGCACACACGGCCGCACGATCGCCACCGGGGTAGAAGTCGAAGCCGGTCAAACGCACCTGGGCATTCCACGGGTTGGCCTCAGGCAACGTCAACACGTCGGCTGCAAACGCGCCGTCACTTTCGTCTTGCACCGTTTTCGTCTCAATCACTTCCGGCCAGCGGGCAGGGCTTCCTTGGGTGGCGGCCTGAAGATCTGGAATATCGCTGCTGGTCAGCTTCACAGCACTGACGACCTGGTCGACCTTCTCCGCATCTGCCGCGGAAGTAAACCACAAGGTGAACTTCGTTGTCTCGTTACTGGCTGGCAGATCCAAGAGCAGCGACTGGCCAGCTAATCGGAATGTCGCATCGACCGGAGGATTCTTCAGCCCGGCGACCAGGTAATTGGGAGAAGCCGCCTTGGGCGTGCCACGGGTGATCTTGGCGTGGTACGGCTTTCCGGATTGATTGACCAAGTGGCCGTCGTCCGCCGCGGCAGTACTCCAGTTGGCGATCGGGAATGGCTGCTTCTTCGCATCTTCGATCGCGGCGGCGTCCAGCTTCTCGCCAAAGAACTTCACGGATTCGATCTCTCCTTGGAAGTGGCCTGGGTCGGGGAAGTTCGGGCTGGCGTAGCCGATCCTCACGACGGTGTTCTGGAGAGATTGCTTCGGTCGGAGCGGTTTCTGCTGGTCGAGCTTTCCATCGATCCATAGCGATACGGCAGCCGTTTCCTGGTCCCAGGTCATCGCGACGTCATGCCACTTTCCGTCGTCGACGTTCTTCTTCGACCGCACGACCCCCACCCAGCCGATGTCGTAGCACAGCTTACCACCTCGCACGAAGAAGACCTTGCCGTCGGCAACCCACTTGGGTCCTGGCGTGGTCTGAGCGAAGATTGTGCCGCCTTGCTTGGTGCGGATGCGGGCAGTGATGCTGAAATCGGATTTGGTCATGTCGAACGCATCACCGGAGGCGACTTCCGCAAACGTAGAACCATCGAACGTCACTTCATCGCTCACCGGTGTACTCTCCGAACCGGTATGAACCACAAAGGCCGAGCCGTCGTCACTCCACTTCTTAAGCTGAGCTGGCCCGCTACTTTCTCCTGGCAAGTCGGCGACACGCAGCACCAGTTGATGGTCGCGCGGGGCGATCTCGAATTGGCGAGCAAATACCGCCGGCGAGTTCACCAGCAGCTCAGGCATCTCCAACACTTCGGCGTCGCCAACCTGGTAACTGATGATCCGCTCGTTCCCGTGGCGGTACAGCCCGTGGTATTGCGCCCATGACCCCGGCAGCGGGCCGTAGTGACGACCGTCGCGACCAACGATACGGGGATCGTCGAACGAGCCATTCTCAGGATTGGCCCAACCAGGAGCCGTTTTGTTTTCCGCGAGAACTTCACCGACCACATGCGGATGGACGCCGTGCTTGCCGTCGAAGTGGATGCCTTGCCAGTCGATGAAGCCTTCTCCTTGCCAGGCCGCGGCCATGCGCATCGTATCGTGATCGAAGACCATCCAGCGGCTACCACGCGAGACGCCGCCAGCTCCGTCATCCAGCCGGGTAGCAATTCCCTTATAAGCGAAATTGGAACCGTCGTTTCCCACCTCGTAGGTGTTGATCAGGGACGGACCGTAGTCCATCGTGATCCAGGGGCGCATCGGCGAGGGTTCCGGCCCGCGGAAGTCGCCGGCAGGCAGGCCCTTCAGGTAGGCGTCATCGATCTTCGCGTATTGCGTGGGATTGTTCTTCTGGAAGTACGCCTCGCGAATGTAGTGAATCACGTCGTACTTCTGCTGCGGCACCATCCATCCTTGCGGCTGCATCATGCCGAAGCCATGGGTCAGCGTTTGATACATGCCGTGCGGATCGATGCGGTTCTTCAGCCTGGCACTAGCGAAGCGCGGCGAGGTCGGCAGCGAGCCGGCCTTGTCGTGCGTGCCGTGGCAGTTGGCACAGACCCGCTCGTAGATTGCCTGGCCGCGTTTGAAACTGGCGTCGTCCAGCTCGGCGATGATGCCGGCGTGATCGATTCGTTTTTCATACTCAGGAATCGGCTTCACCGCATACAGATGAGGAGCCGGCTCCAGGTTTCGTGCGGCGATCCGACCACCATCGCGAATTTCCATCAGGTATCGCACCAGATCGAGGAACTGCTGCCGACCCGAGAGCTGATTGGCCAGGCCAGACGGCATAAGCGACTGCTTACCGTTGGTTTGATCTTCGATATCGTCGACGGGGATCGTGTGTCGCAGCTGAGCGCCGGTTAACTCTTGCAGCACGACGTGCTGTGGCGTGCTTTCGACCTGGCGGCCGGTGATCACTTTACCATCGACCGTCAAAACGCTGACCGCTTCAAAGCCTTCGCGAATGGCTTTCGACGGGGCCAGGATCGCGTCGACCAGGTCGGCATCCGACGGAAGCTTCTTCCACTGGGTCAGGTCCGGCCCTAGTGGTGCCTGATCATCAATCGCGTGACACGACCGACACGCCATGTGCGGCTGATAGAAGAGGATCGCTCCCCGCTTCGCATCGCCTAGCTGCTTGGCTTCGGTTGCCAGTTGATTGGGATCGATGGCCTGGAGCTGTTCTTCGAGCGTTTGCCCTAGCACGATTTGAGCAGATAGCGCGACGACGAGTAGAGCAAGCGTCGAAAGACTTCGTTGCGACTGAATCATAGATACTTTTCGCTGGAGAAGAGAGGGAAGGGCGGGCATCGATGGGGTGTCGTTAACTCGATCGATTGGCATCATGCTCGGCGATCGGTGGCTTCACTCACCTATTCTAACAGCTGCCTACTAGGCGTTCTATGAATTTCGCGACGGCCCAGGCGTATCGCAGCGCACAGTCGGTACCTCAGCAGCGGGTCATCCGATCGTGTAGACTGGTCTCGACCTGAATTTGTTTCTTCTTTCCGTACGACCTCCTCACGCTTACGTTTTGTGGGCTGAACCAAGAGCCGATGTCGATGGACCAGCACGAATCACACCTGCGGCAAACGCTGATCGATGGCTTGAATCGCCAAAACGAAGACGCCGTCGGCCGTGTTTTTGCGATCTATTCTCAGCGTCTTGCACGACTGGCGGCCGGCAAGATCGAACCTCAGCTCGATCGACGATTCGACGGCGAGGACGTTGTGCAGTCGGTCTTCCGGACCTTCTTTCGGCGACACGAGCAAGGCAGCTTCGACATCCAGACCGATCGCCAACTCTGGAATCTGCTGGTCACCATCACCATCTTCAAGACCCGCTCGTATGCTCGACGGCACAAAGCAGACAAACGCGACGTGGCTGCGGAACAAGAACTACCTGAGCACTTCAGTTTCCTCGCTCAGGCCCCCCAGCCGGAAGATGCGATCGCGTTATGGGAAGAAGTGGATCTGGTCTTGGAGGGACTGCCACAAAAAGCAGGCCTGATCCTTGCCGCGCGGCTTGAGGGGAAAAACAAGTCCGAAATCGCCGAGAATCTTGCCATTTCCCGGCAAACGGTCCATCGAATCTGTACTTTGCTCGACGAACGCTTGCGTGAGCGATTCGACGTAATTTAAGGCAATTTAAAAAAAGTCGGATTCGATGTGACACTCGCGTCTCGGAATGCGATCCTAGTTGTGCCCAAGGACTATTCGACGATTCTATCCGTGGGTTTTCGACTTAAACGATCACAGGTAGACGCATGTCCATCCAAGATCCCCTGGCTTGCCTGTCCCGAGCCGAGCGAGACGAACTAGAACAGGTTCTGATGGCCTTTGAAGAAGGCTGGACGAGTGGTCAGTTCGCCAACTTTGCTCCCGATATCTCCAGCAACCTGTCCGATCACGCCCGGGCAGCCACCTTGGTCGAGCTGATCAAAGTCGATCTGCAACGAGGCTGGAGTTCAGGCCAAGGAAGACTGCTCGAAGCCTACCTGGCCGAAGTCGCCGAACCAGCGTCGAAAGACCTGATCACTCCGCAGCTGTTGGCCTATGAATACCAGGTCCGTGCCGAAGCAGGACACGAGCCAGATCCGCAAGAATACCAGTCACGCTATCCCGAGTTGTTCGATGCGTTTTCGGAAGAGTTGCCGAATATGACACCGTCATCGTCGACCGCCCGCAATACCAAGGGACCGGCCTCGCACGAAACGCACCCCAAGCCGAAGCAAGACTTCGAGAACTTGCCGGTCGAATTTGGACGGTATCGTGTGCTCGAAGAGTTGGGGGCCGGAGCGATGGGAAAAGTCTACCTGGCGCACGATACCAAGCTCGATCGCCAGGTTGCCCTGAAGACGCCATCATTTCGCGATCCCAATAACGCGACGTTGGTGGCCCGGTTCGAGCGCGAAGCACGCGCGGCGGCAAAGCTCCAGCATCGCAACATCTGCCAGGTGTTCGACGTCGGCGAGATCAACGGGCGGCACTTCATCTCGATGGCCTATATCGAAGGGCGCTGCCTGTCGGACTATATCAGTTCGACCAAGTCGTCCAACAAACGTTCGTCGGCCGTGCTCATCTTTCGGTTGGCCCAGGCTCTGCGGGAAGCACACGATCAAAACGTGGTGCATCGCGACTTGAAGCCCGGCAACATCATGGTTGATCAGAAGCGCGAGCCGATTGTGATGGACTTCGGCCTGGCGCTGCAAACCGATACGACCTCGCGAATGACCCATGAAGGAACACTCCTTGGTTCGCCCGCCTACATGTCCCCCGAACAGATCCAAGGTAAGCACGACCTGGTAGGTCCCACGACCGACATCTATGCGTTGGGAGTGATCTTCTATGAACTCCTTTCCGGCCAGTTGCCGTTTCAAGGAAGCTCGATCGCGGAACTCGCTTACAAGATCACTAGCACCGACGCGCCAAAGCTCTCGCAAATTCGCCCGGACGTTGCGCCAGAGTTGGAAGCGATCGTCGACAAGATGATGGAGAAAGATCCGTCGCAGCGATTTCAATCGATGGCTGACGTCGCCCAGGCCCTGCGCAGCTACCTGACAGCGCCGCGTGAATCCTCCGAAAGCGAGGAAGAAAACTCCGGGAGATTCACCATCGCCGAGCAATCGGCCGCAGGCCACGCTAGTGCTCCACGTGTCGCTCAGCAAACGCAACTTCTTCCCTCAGGCGACCAAGACGCGGTCTCCAGCTTAGAGATCAAGCCGCGCAAGACGTCCACGAAGGCCGGTGGTAATGGCCGGAAGCGAACGTGGGCGTGGCTCGCATGCGGCGGAGGTGCTTTTCTGCTGATGGTGCTTGGCATCTTCCTCATGAGGACACCTTACGGCACCGTTCGCATCGAGACCGTCGGTGAGTTAGAAGGACTGCAAGTCTTAATTGACGGGCAGACCGTTGCCATCGACGAGACCAAGAAAGCGAAAGCCACCGACCACAAGCTACAGCTGAAGATTGGCGACGCGTTTCTCGAACTCGACCCACAGAATAATCAATTCGTGCTTCCCGGCGGCGGAAAGCAAGGACTGATTTCCGTGACGGTCGGAGGCGTTCGCCTGGCCAGCGACCAGTTTACCGTCGCCCGCGATGGAGAAACTATTTTGGAGATCGAACTGCTCGCCGATCAGCCGCTAGAGGAACTTGCCAGCGTTGCCCCGGGCGACAGCTCGCACGATTCAGGCAGTGCTCCACAGATGGCGGAGGCTTCGTCCGTATCCATGCCCACGGTCTCGAATGATCCCTTCCGCAAGAAACCGAGCACGTTCCAGAAGATGACCATCAATGCACCTGGGGCGATGAATAAACTGGCCGTCGCACCCGATGGTAGACACTTTGCCGCGACCGGCAGTGATACGCCCGGTGACATCCTCATCTGGGATACCGCAACCGGAAAGCAAGTGAATCGACTTCATATCTTGGGTGGTGAAGTCTCACAGCTCGCGTACTCTGGGGATGGCAAAGTCATTTTGGTCTCAGGCGGGGCAGTCATCCATGCGGTGGATCCGAATACCGGCAAGTCTCTATCAACCATCTATCTATCGAGCAATGTTCGGTTTGCGGCCTTTCCCAACCGCAACTGGGTGGCTTGCCTTTACTACTCGAAGCCGGTGGGTAACGCTCGAAAGCAAACGGAATTTCCTCCCCGCCTGCTGAGTGTCTGGAACTGGGAGACGGAAGAGCAGTTGGCGGAGCAGGTTATTCATTCGAACGAAAATGCTGACGCTTCCTACCCCGCGGTCAGCCCCGACGGCAGGTACCTCACGTTAGGACTGCGGCACAGTCATATTCGCTTCGACGTGGAAGAGACAGAAAACGGTGTGTTTCTCACTCACCGTACGGCCATGGAAAAGACCACCCTGGTACGCAGCGAACTGGTGTTCTCAAGCAACGGCAGATTTGCGGCGACGAGCCGAAAACATGGCCAGTCGCTGTTCGCGATCCTGGACATCAACACGGGCAAGATTCTCTTCGAACTCGACAAAGAGCGTGCCAGCGACCAGGGAATGGGATGCCGCATGGCCTTTGCTCCGGATGGAAGAAGGCTTGTCGTGGCCGATATGGAAGGAGGCATCAGCGTTTGGGACGCCGAGCTCGGAACCCTCATCAAACGCATGCATTCGCATCAGTTGGGTCCCGCCAAGTATGGCCCGCCCGGCGTCGGTGTGACGCCCGACAATCTTGTGATTTCCGCTGGTGGAACCCACGACCGCCAAATCGTGATCGATGAGTTGCCGACGCTATAATTGCTGTTCGCACTGCTCAGAACACACCTTCCCAAAACCACCATCATGCACGTCGAACAAGCTCAGCCGAAAGAGGATGGGGTCGAAGAGGCCGTCATCGCGTTGCTTTCGCAGAATGCCCAGGCCAGTGGCTTTCCCTTTGAGCCTGAGCCGGTGGTGCTCAAGATCGACGAGAAGGGCGAGGTAATCGCCGGCCTGGTCGGCTACACGAACTGGGAGTGGCTTTACATCGAGATGCTGGCCGTCGACGAGAGCTACCGAGGAAAAGGTCTGGGGCGAAAGCTTGTCGAGCAGGCCGAACAGATCGCACGCCAGCGCAGCTGCCGTGGAGCGTGGGTCGATACGTTTACATTCCAGTCGCCTGCATTCTACTTGCGACTCGGCTACGAGCCGTTCGGCAAGCTAGAGGACTACCCGCAAGGTCAGCAGAGGAACTTTCTGCGGAAGCAACTGTAGCCAGTGTTAATCGATCGACACCGAGCGATGCTTGAAGTGCAGAATGGCCTGGTTGGGTGACAGGTTAAAAATGGCACGGGGATTGGCGATCCAGCGTTCACCATCGTATTCGAAGACACCAGTCGCGGCCCGTAAATTGCCAACGGCCTCGACCTCTTCCATGTCTCCTCCTTCGATGGCCTCGAAGCGGACGGTCAAAGAGACAAACGCGCGCAACAGACCGTACTCTTCGTCGCAGGCATATTGAACGTCGTCGCCAAACTCGCAATCGACCCAGCGCAAACCTCTCGGCTTGCCACTGGCGGCGGCGACCTTCAAGAATTCAGCCTCCAGCCATTCTCGGCGTAGACGGAACCGCTGCTTAGCTTGCTCCTGATTCTTGCTGCTCAGCCGGTACCGGCGACGGTCGCGGATCCACTCCGCCAATCCCCACGCACCAATCAAAACGACGAGGACCACAATCGAGATCCAAATTGCGATCCAAATCGTCCACATGGTCATCATCCTCAGCCAAAAGTCGACTCGGGCACTGCCGGGAATAGTCTTAGGGGCCGCACCCAATCGAAATAATTAAGATGCAATTTATTCTAAGGACCACCGGCCCAGAAATACAACGAATTTACCGCAACTTCGCCGATGCTGGCACGCGCTGCGGCAAGAAGCTACCATGGTCGCCAATTCACTGTCTTATCAAAACTCTTTCCTTTGCGTCATCGTATGTCGTCCGCTCCGGAGCCCTCTCAGACTGCATCGCCCGACGAAGGACCCTTATTCTTCGTCAAGATTCCCGAAGGGCAGATTTTCGGTCCGGTTCCCTCAAAAGAACTGGATCAGTGGGTGCAGGAAGGGCGCATTGATCGGCAATGCGAACTGCGAAGGACCGACTCGCAGGTTTGGGAAAAATCGGATCAAAGATACCCGATTTTGGCCCTGCCCGAGCAGGTCGGCTCTGGCTCGCCGTTTCACCAGGTGAAGCTCAACGAGACCAATGCCCCGTACCAGCTACCACACCGCGGAATCCCCAGTTTAATCTTTGCCCTGGTTGGACTTTTAGGCGTCTGCCCCATCTTCAGCATCGCAGCCTGGAGCATGGCCCACTCGGACCTGGAAGAGATCGACAAGCAGCACATGAACCCCAACGGCCGGGTGATGCTGCTATGGGCGAACTACCTGGGCATGGCCGGAGTGATTGGCTACGGGATTCTGTTTTTGGGCTTCTTGCTGGTGGCAATGCTGCGGATGTTGCTGTAAGAGATTTGAATCAACACATTGGGCGATTCCATGGCCAAGTCAAAGCTAAGTGCCGGTCTGTTGATGTATCGCGTCCGGCAAGGGCAGCTTCAAGTCTTCATCGCGCACCCAGGCGGTCCCTTCTTTCAAAAGAAAGACGTCGGCGTCTGGTCGATTCCTAAAGGGGAGCCGGAAGAAGGGGAAGACTTTCTCGATGCGGCGCAGCGAGAGTTTCACGAAGAAACAGGCTTCACGGCAGCAGGGCCATTCATCGAGCTGACGCCGATCAAGCAAAAGGGGGGCAAGGTTGTACATGCCTGGGCGTTTGAACGAGACGACGCCCCGGCAACCATCGTGTCCAATACATGCCTGCTGGAGTGGCCACCCAGGTCTGGCCGACAGATCGAGATTCCGGAAATCGATCGAGCCGAGTTCTTTGACTTGTCGGAGGCGAAGCAGAAAATCAACCCGGCCCAGGTCGCGTTGATCGACGAGTTGGCCGAAAAACTTAAAGGTCAGCCGACTCTCGACTGATTCAATCTTTCCAATCCCCCAGGCATCGCCTGAGCATCGCCAGTTGCCCGAGGTGATAGGCGTTGTGATCGGCGACCAGTAACGCTTCGCGGAGAATCGTTTGTCCGTCGCCGTGAGGGATCGGGGCGAACAGATCGATGCTGGGGTCGGCAACGAGGTCGATCATGGCCTGGGCATCTCCACGAAACAGATGGACACAAGCATCCCAGGCAGCGTCATCCGGTGGCGCATCGGTTGCCGGCCACAAGCCATCGGGGAACTCCGGTGAGATGTGATCGGGATTGACGGAAAACTGCCAGATATCCCACTGGCATATCCGCATATGCTCGATCAGCCGCCACGCCGTATGAGGACAGCCGTCGACCTTCGCCCCACGCAGTTCACGTGGTAGACCATCGATGGCTTGCTCGAACCCAAGATGTGCTCCACCACCTTTGAGCACGTACAGGACATGATCTCGCAGTGCCTGGTCAGACATGGCGTTGCTCCTTTACGATTCGTTTCACTTCGTCTCGGTTGTCACTTGGCAACCGGCTCAATGCATTCGCTCGTTTCATGCTTTGGTGAATTCACCAGCGTGCTGACGGGGTAGGCTTCCATCTCGTCGTCCGGGTAAGGATCCAGCATCGGCTGCAAGATTTCCGGATCATCGATCGTTTGATCTAACCAGGTATCGATATCTTGGCCCGAGAGGATCACCGGCATGCGGTCGTGCAGTTCGGACATAAGCTGGTTGGCGCTGGTGGTGATGATGGTGCAAGACTCGATCGTCAGGCCGTTCCCTTTCCAGTGCTCCCATAGGCCGGCGAAGGCAATTGGCGCTTCGTCTTTCATTCGAATGTAGTACGGCTGCTTGGCCTTGCCTTCTTTTCGCCATTCGTAAAACCCATCGGCCAAGACCAGACAACGCCGACGTTTGAAAGCCGTGCGGAACGAAGGCTTCTCGGCGACCGTTTCTCCGCGGGCATTGATCATCCGATTGCCGATCTTCGGATCTTTTGCCCAGGAAGGGATCAGCCCCCAGTGTAGCAGCACCAGTTCGCGTGCGTTGGCATCGGCCGTGGACCTGACGGCAGCAACGTCCTGCGTAGGCGCAATGTTGTACCGCGGCATGAGTTCGACCTCGGACTGCGCACCATAGATTTGCAAAAGCTGGTTCAGACGAGCTCGTAAGGTGTATCGACCGCACATGGCATTCCGTGATCTTGGTTATCGAGTTTTGCTTCACGCCTCAGAATTGTTCTTTTTCAGACGCTTGACAAATAGTGTACGCATGTATACATTCCGTGCGAGGGACTGAACATGGAAAAACTCGACTATCACGATACCCGCCAGCAAACGATTGCCGAACTTCAGAATCAGATCTGGGCTCGGGAGCAGGGAACTTCCCCGAATGCCAAGACGGTTTATTCCACCGGTTGTGACGACTTGGATGCGCTGCTTCCCAGTGGCGGTGTACGGCGAGGGAGCCTCATTGAATGGTTGGGTAACAGTTCTGCCAGCAGGGCAGGAACGCTCTCGCTGATTGCTGCGAAAGCGATCTGTCCCCAAGAAAGTCCCACAGTCCTGATCGACGTGCATCACGAGCTTTTTCCGCTATCGCTTTCGCTATTAGGCTTCGATCTATCGAGGGTCATTCTCATTCGTCCTCGTTCAGAAAAGGAAGCCCTGTGGGCATGTGAAGAGGCGCTGCGATCGGAATCGATCGGCCTGGTATGGGCCAATCTCGAGCGGCTCAACAGCACCAGTTTCCGGCGACTACAGTTAGCGGCCGAGGCGGCGGCCGGCATCGGCTTCTTGGTGCGATCCAACCAAGCCATGCGTCAACCATCATGGGCAGAGGCACGTTTGTTGGTGCAGCCATCCCCTTCGCGGCAGGGCTCTCCCTGTGTACGGGTCGAGGTGGCTTCCAGCTACCGCAAGCCCCCAAGGTCCCAAGCAGACATCATGATTAACCGAGTGAAGGGAACGCTCCATGGGACGAACACCTCAGCGAATCCTTTGCCTTTGGTTGGCCGACTGGGCACTGCAGCGGCGTATCAATACTCAGCCTGAGCTAGAGCAGTGCGTATTGCTGTTAACCGAGTCGAGAAAGCAAGGCGACTTCGTTCGTTACGGCAACCGGCTTGCCCGCAGGCGCGGCGTGCGGATTGGCATGCCGGTCTCGGAAGCTCGAACCTTTGCCGGCCCCAACGATCGCTTAGTGGTAGAAGAGGTGCAGCCGGCTCAAGATCGACAGGCCCTGGTACAGATTGCCCTGCGATGTGAGCGATTCAGCTTCCGAATTGGCATCGAGGAAGCGGATACTCCAGAGAGCATCCTCATGGATGTGACAGGCATCGCTCATTTCTTCTCCGGTGAACAGGCCCTGGCCGATCAACTGAATCAAGCAGCGACCCGCCGGCAATTCGCTGGCCGGATAGCCATCGGCGATACCATCGGAACTGCCTGGGCCGCGGCTCACTACCTGGCAGAGCCCAACCGCCCGATCGTCATCCCCAGCACGGAAGCACGGCAACTCCATAGGCTGCCGCTGCCGGCGTTGCGTCTGAGCGAGCCCCTTTTGCGGAAGCTATTGCGTCTGGGGATCACCACGATTGCCCAAGTGATGACGCTCGATCGGGCTTCCCTTGCGCGTCGATTGGGAAACGAGCTTCTGACTCGCCTCGACCAGTTCACCGGACAAATCCCAGAGACCGTCACCCCATGCCATCCGCTGCCTCAGTACCGGGTTAAGAAAACCTTGGAAGAAGGCATTACCAACCCAGATGCAATCCGCCAGCTTGTGTTTTACCTGCTGCGGCAACTGCTCGACTTGCTGGCCCCGAAGCGGCTAGGCACCCGACACCTGGAATGTCGGTTCGTACTCGAAGACCGCACGACGCAGCTGCTCGATGTACGTCTGTGCGAAACGACCAGCGACCAGCAACATATCCACGAGCTTTTCCGCATCCGTTTGGACAAGTTTCGTCTTACCTCGCCTGTTGTAGGCCTGCACATCGAAGCCCACGAGGTCGCTCCTTTAGGAGCATCGCAGGAAGCATTCCTGGAAGGCATCTCGCGGGACCAATCTCGCCAGCTTTCCCTTTTACTGAATCGCTTCAGCAGCCGCCTGGGAGAACAGGCCGTGGTGGCTCCCTCTCTATTTCCAAATCCCATCCCGGAGCGATCGGTCGAGTTGGCCTCGGTGACCGGTTCATCCCTTCTGAGCCCCACGTCCTACAGCAGCCGGTTTCACGGACTCGATCGACCGACGGCCTTATTCGTCCAGCCAAGACCAGTTGAGGTGCTCGCTTCTATCCCCGATGGCCCACCGGTGGTTCTGTTTTGGAAGAAGCGGCGTATCGAACTTGTCGACTGCTCGGAGCCGGAAAGAATCGAAACCGGCTGGTGGCAAGGCGAGTACGTTTGCCGTGATTATTATCGCGTGGAAACGGCAACCGGTGAGTGGCTCTGGGTATTTCGGCGTCTTCAAGATGGTCGCTGGTTCTGGCACGGAGAGTGGTTTTAACCATGAACTACGCCGAACTTCATTGCCTAACGAACTTCTCGTTTCTCCAGGCAGCTTCGCACCCTGATGAACTGGTTGCTCGCGCCGCGGAACTGGGCTACTCGGCGCTGGCCGTAACCGACATCAACACGCTGGCAGGCATCGTCCGCGCGAATACGGCCACCAAAGACCATCCGCTCAAACTGATTGTCGGCTCGGAGATCCGCCCGCTGGATGCCCCGCCAATTGTTGTTTGGGTCAAAAATCGACAAGGCTATGCCAACCTTTGTCGCTTAATCACCACCGGCAGACGACGAGCCCCCAAGGGGGAATGCCACCTCACTCTGGATGACATTGCCCAGCACACCGAAGGACTGATCGCAGCAATCGTTCCGCCGGATTGCCACGAAGACTTTTCTCTTCCTGAGGCCCGACCCTATCGAGATCTGTTCGATGACTTGTACTTGCTGGCCGAGCTTCATCGAGGCCCGCACGATCGCGACCGGCGCAGTTGGCTGCAGGAGATTTCCCAGCAAATGCGATTGCCCCTGGTTGCCGCTGGCGGGGTTCTGTTTCATACGCCTGAGCGAAAGCCACTGCACGATGTGGTGACGGCGATTCGATTGCGAACCACCGTTGCCCAGGTAGGTGAGGAACTTCAGGCCAATGCCCAGCGGCATCTTCGCTCGATCGATACCATTAGTGCGATTTACGCCGACCTGCCGCAAGCCGTGAAGCGCACCCAAGAGATCGCTCGGCAGTGTACGTTTTCGCTGGAGGAGCTTCGCTACGAATACCCGGAAGAGCTGGCCCCGCCAGGTCACACGCCCATCGAGTATCTCAAGCATCTCACATGGCAAGGAGCCGCCAACCGGTATCCTCAAGGAGTGCCCGATAAGATTCGCCAGCTGATCGAGCACGAACTGGAACTGATTGAAGAGCTTCATTACGAGCCCTATTTTCTGACGGTTTGGGACCTCGTGCGGTTTGCCCGCTCTCGAGAGATTCTTTGCCAGGGACGAGGCTCCGCCGCGAACTCGGCCGTCTGCTACTGTCTGGGAGTGACTGCCGTCGATCCCGGGCGAATCGATGTTTTGTTTGAACGATTCATCAGCCGCGAACGAGACGAAGCTCCGGACATTGATGTCGATTTTGAACACGAACGCCGCGAAGAAGTGCTGCAGTATCTGTACGACAAATATGGTCGCGAGCGAGCCGGCATCGCCGCCGTGACGATCACCTATCGTCCGCGTTCCGCCATTCGTGACGTGGGCAAAGCGCTGGGGTTCTCGTTGGAACTGGTCGACCGCCTGGCTAAGAATGCCGATCACTACCGGGCAGCCGGCGACTTTCATCTGCGCTGCCAAGAGGCCGGCCTCGACACCGAATCCCACACCGGCAAGCAGTTTGTCTACCTGGTGGGCCAGTTGATTGGATTTCCCCGGCATCTTTCGCAGCACGTCGGAGGCATGGTCATCACACGAGGTCCTTTGCATGAACTCGTGCCGATCGAAAACGCTTCGATGGAAGGTCGCACGGTCGTCCAGTGGAACAAAGACGACCTGGATGACTTGGGGATTCTGAAAGTCGATTGCCTGGCACTGGGCATGCTGACTGCAATTCGCAAATGCTTCGACTTGATTCAGCAGACGACCGGCAAGTCGTTGACCTTAGCCAGCATCCCCGAAGGAGATTCGCAGGTTTACGACATGATCTGCCGCGCTGATACGATTGGCGTGTTCCAGATCGAATCCCGCGCGCAGATGTCGATGCTGCCGCGGCTGAAGCCAAGATGCTACTACGATCTGGTGATCGAAGTAGCCATCGTGCGACCTGGCCCCATTCAAGGCGACATGGTCCATCCCTATCTGCGGCGACGGTTCGGGGAGGAAGAAGAAAGCTATCCCAACGATGCTATACGCGAGGTACTCAAGAAGACGCTGGGCGTGCCGCTCTTTCAAGAGCAGTGCATGCAGTTAGCGATCGTCGCGGCAGGCTTCTCACCGGGCGAAGCCGATCAGCTGCGTCGGGCCATGGGAGCGTGGCGCAGACCAGGCATCATCGATCAGTTTCGTCAGAAGCTGCTCGACGGCATGAAGCAGCATGGCCTCGAAGGAGAATTCGCCGAGCAGGTTTTTCGCCAGATCCGAGGTTTCGGCGAGTACGGTTTTCCCGAAAGCCATGCAGCCAGTTTTGCCTTGCTGGTCTACGTGTCGGCCTGGCTCAAGCATTATTATCCGGCTCACTTCGCGGCCGCCGTTATCAACAGCCAGCCAATGGGGTTCTATGCCCCGGCCCAGCTAGTGCAGGACGCGAAGAACCATCAGGTGGAAATGAGATCGATCGATGTCAGCCGCAGCGACTGGGACTGTCAGATCGAACGAGGCGCGGTTCGTCTCGGCTTTCGACTCATCCATGGTTTGCCTCAAGCAACTGCCGACTTGATCACCCACTGCCGGCAAGAGGGCTCCTTCCAGTCGATGGATGATTTCCTGCGACGAACCAAGCTGACGCTAGCTCAGGTGGAGCTACTGGCCGAGGCCGATGCACTGGCCAGCCTGAGCCCAGGTCGCCGTGAAGCACTCTGGAGTGCCCTGGCAGCCGCGAAGAAGCCACGCCAAAAGACGCTGTTTGACGACCTGGAACCACCAGCGGAACCCCTGGCGATCTTGCCGACGATGCCCGCGGAAGAGGAAGTTTACGAAGACTACCGCACGACCGGCCTGTCGCTGCGTTCGCATCCCATGGCCTTCCAACGCGAACGGCTTAAGCGACTGGGCATCCTGCCAACACAGCAGTTGGCACAGGTCGCGAATGACACCCAAGTCAAAGTCGCGGGGATCGTGCTGCTTAGGCAACGTCCCAGCACTTCCAAGGGGATTACCTTCGTGACCATCGAAGACGAAACTGGCACCGCTAATCTCGTGGTTCACGCCAAGACCTGGGAACGCTTCCGCAAGATTACCCGCCACTCGCAAACATGGCTGGTGCATGGCAAAGTCGAGTGCAAACACACAGTGATCCACGTCATTGTCCGCCGCGTGGAAGACCTCTCAACGCGTCTTTCTGCGTTGGAATTGAAGTCGCGTGATTTTCGGTGATATTGTAGGAAAACAACTTCTACGAACGCTCAATCTCTAGAATATTCTGCCAAAGGGAAATGGGCGACACGCCTGCGTAGCCGCTTTCCTGCCCATCGTTGCACTCGATAACAATCCACTCCCCATCCGCCGTCATCGACAAGTCGATTACCAAAAAGGGAACATCGATCAGACAAGCCACCGATTCCGCTAGAGTAAGAGCTTCTGACTTCTCGACATCTGACCATTGATACGCACGTCCTTCCCACCAGTAGCGACCAGCACCAACGAATTGACGTTTCCACCAAAACGTCCGGAACTCGAAGGAACTATCGATCTTTCCCTGAGCATTCTTCTCCACGTGACGCAATGGAACAAACTCTCTTACGACTACCGATTGCCAATTCAAGATCGGATCGCTGGCATACCTTGCCATAAGCTGTTCAAACTCTTCCGGCGAATTGGCGATGGACAGTGACTTTTGATGACGACTGGTTTGCCGTGAGCCTTTGACGAAGACAGGAAATTGAAATGTTTCCGCAACGGCCTGTCCGCTAGGTGCGTCTTGGTAGACTTTGCTCCGAGGTGTTCGCCCTTCAATCAACGGATACCACTGAGCCAACTCGCTCGCTATCTCATGCTGCTGCGGCGTGTGAATAAGGCGAACACCTTCATCCCGTAGATTGTCATATTCAGTCGAATAATCTTCCAACGCTCCACATCTGCCAACGGCTGTTAACTCTTGCGGACGCTGCCATGGCTGTCGACACGGAAAGAAGTTGCGGAAATCGAAATCGTAGATACCGACACCAATAGGGTTAGTCCAAACCCAAAGCAGATCGTCAACCAGTAGAAGTTCAGCCACGATACAACATTTCTTAAGTCAGTATTTCGGCAACAAACGGCAGGGAGTCCTGACTGGAATTTTAGGCGGGCCGTTAGCGACTGTACACCAAGATAGGTTACACAAGGCTAATAGCGAGTGAACCCGGCTTTTGGTAGGCTACGAGCGACATAAATCGCTACCGACTTTTGACCTGGAGAATGATTAGCATGCCCCCAATTGGTGCCCACATGTCGATCGCCGGCGGCTACTACAAAGCCGTCGAAGCAGCTGCCGAAGTCGATATGAATGTCGTTCAGCTTTTCTGCAAGAACAACAACCAGTGGCGGGCCAAGGAGATTACCGACAAGGACGTTTCGCTCTTTCAAGATGCTTTGGCGAAGCACAAAGTGAATGCCCCGCTTTGCCATGCTTCGTACCTGATTAACCTGGCTTCGCCGAAGCCGGAGCTGTGGGAGAAGTCGGTCGAAGGGTTAAGGATCGAGATGCTGCGGTGCGAGCAACTAGGCATCCCGAACCTGGTGTTTCACCCAGGTGCCCACATGGAAGCGACGCTCGAAGAAGGGATCGAGCGAATCGTTAAGGCGATCGATGAACTTCATCAGAAGCTGCCGGATTGCCCGGTAACGCTGCTGCTGGAAACGACCGCCGGGCAGGGTAGTTCGATCGGGCACAAGTTCGAGCACCTGCAGTCGATCCTGGAAGGGGTCAAAGAAGGGGAACGTGTGGCCGTTTGTTTGGACACGTGCCATATTTTTGCCGCCGGCTACCCGATTTCCGAAGAGAAGGACTTCAAAGCGACCTTCAAGGATTTCAATAAGTTGATCGGCTTCGACAAGCTGCGGGCAATCCACTTGAACGATAGCAAGAAGGATCTTGGTTCGCGGGTTGACCGTCACGATCATATCGGTGAAGGAAAAATCGGCATCGAAGCGTTTCGTCACATGCTCAACGATCGCCGCTTCAAGAAGATCCCCATGTATCTGGAAACGCCCAAGGGGGAAGAAGATGGCGTACTGAACGACGCCAAGAACCTGGCCACACTCAGGTCTCTGATCAAATAGTCTGGGCGTAAAAGAAAAAAGGGTGCGCTCGTGCGCACCCTTTTTATCGTCGGGTAGCTGTTTACACCGATTCGATGTAAACGCCGCGGCGATCGCGCTGAACCTGGCGGGCATCGTCAATCATCAACGCGACCTTCTTCACTTCCTTGATACCGGGAATGCGAAGCTCGGGGTGCGTGCGGTCACTGGAGGTAATCCGGATCGTACCAACATTGAACATACGATCGAGAATACCCTGTTCGACCGTCACGTCGTCGATGTCGATCACTTCGATCCGGTCGGTCGTTCGCTTGATGACACCGTGCTCGTGAATGAAGCGGCGGGTGGTCAGCTCGTAGGCGACCCCCATTTTGATCCACCATACGCGGATGAATTGTCCGATCCAAAGCACGGGAATCGCAATCAAAATCGGCCAGAAGAAGACGCCACCCACGATCAGCCCGATGGTGATCAGAGTCAGGATCATGAAACTGCCGCTCTGATCGACGGCCGAGTATCCACCGCTCCAGATATGTTCGTCAGCACCGCCGCCGGCCTTTCGTTTGCCCGCGGAGAACTCTGCACCGGGGTCTCGCTCGCCCGCATCCGTAGGGGCGTCGTTCGGCGTACTGAAGTTAGGCGGGTTGCCAGCATCGTTGGGGTTGCTCGAGTCCATCGTTCAATTCCTTCCCAATGGAAAAAGCAGGGGGGCCTGCGTGGTTCTTGAAAAAGGGGGGGATACCTCTGAGCGAATATTCGCAAAAACGAGGCCAATCTTGATCCTTTTCCCGGCCATTATAGAGTTTCTGAAGGCTCAAAAAACGTCCCTGTCGCGAGTTTTTCCAGAACTACGCCGCCTATTAAGTCGGCGGAATTGCGAGTTATCTTGTTTGCTGAAGAAGACTTAGCTTGCTCAATTTGAAAGTTCAGGCCAAACTATGAAGATTGAAGCAGTTTCCTTGACGGTGACCGCGCACTTTTTTTGTTCGCGTCATCGTGATATCGAGTAAGCCCAATGCGATGCCCGTTCTGTCGAGCCGACAACGACCGTGTGATTGACTCACGCGCAAGCCAGGACAGTTTCTCGATTCGCCGTCGCCGCGAGTGCCTCGGTTGTAAACGGCGCTATACCACGTACGAGCGGGTCGAAGAACTTGATATCAAGATCGTGAAGAAGGACAACGTCCGCGAACCGTTCCATCCGGAAAAGATCAAACGCGGTTTGTCGCTGGCCTGCTGGAAGCGACCGATCAGCGAAGCCCAGATCGAAGCGATCGTGGCGGCAGTCGAAAGCGAGATCTATTCGCAGTACGAAGGGGAAGTTGAAAGCCGCTTAATCGGCGAGATGGTCATGCAGCATCTGCACGCGATCGATCAGGTCGCCTACGTCCGCTTCGCCAGCGTCTACCGAGAATTCAAAGACGTGCGGGACTTCGTCGACGAACTGCAGCCGATGCTCAAGAAGTACGCCCCAAGCGTACCGAAGCCCTCTTCGTAGACGTTTGGAACTTCGGCACGCGGACGTTTCTTTCTTCGTGCAGCACTAATTTGGGCTGTACCCGTCCCACATCCAAACCAGCGTATCGGCCAGGGTCAGCTCGAAGACCTTCTTGTCGCAGTGGCGGGTAGCCTTGCTGTAGATGTAGCGGTAGTCGTAGCCTTTGGCTTTCAGCGCGGCGGCGGTTCGATTGTTGGCCATGACCCAGTTGTGGTAGGTCTCTTCGGGATCGTTGGCGCGGTTGTCGTTCTCGGCGACGTGCGTGAAGATCCGCAGCGGCTTCTTCTCGCTGTTTTCAATCAGCTTCATGCTCGAGTGATACTCCCACGCGCCCAGGGGATAGTCCTTCTCCTGAGGTGCGTCATCGTCTTGCTGATCGACAAACGTGCCGGAGTACGTAATCAGGCGGCGGAACAGGTCGGGACGAAACCAACCGATCGTCAGCGCCGCAGCGCCGCCCGAGCTACATCCCATCACGGCTTTGCCCCACGGATCTTCCGTGAAAGCGATATTTGGATAAGCGACTTTGATCTCGGGATTGTTCAACACGGCCGGCAGGACTTCGTCATTAATAAATCGGGCATGACGGTCGGACATGGTGTCGTATTCCAAACCACGCTGGCTTCCTTTGCCATCATTGCCACCGTTTTGCACGGCAATGGCGATGAACGCTGGCAGCTTCCGCTTCGGATCTTTCGAGATCGTCAGGTTATCCAGCGCGTTGCGAACCAGGTTCAAGCGGCTGGGGCCATCGAAAGAAACCAGAATCGGTGCCTTTGTGCCGTCTTCATACGCGGCAGGAACATAGACGAAGATCTTCCGTTCGGTCCGCACTTCCTTCTTAGGGTCGAGCGTCGTGTCTTTGCCGTCGAAGATCTTGCTCTCGGCCAGCGGCATCGAGAACTCAAACGACTTCCCCTTGGGATTGCCTTGGTCGGTCAGGTCGGGATCGATGTGGTAATCGGGTCCGATGACGAAGTCGCCATTGCCAGAAACCTTTTGGGCCTGGCTGACAGAGGGAACAATGGTAACGAGCAGCGTCAGGGACAAGAGGGTAAGAAATCGCATGGTGAGCTATCGTTCGACAGGGGAGGGAAGGGGGTCTGTTTCCCTCTAGCATATTCGACAGCAAAGCACCGCGATAGCATTCGCGAGAATAGCCGGCCTTCTAATAGCAGCGTTTGAGAACGAATTCCGCGAGTTGACGCAGAGCCGTCGTCGCGTCCCCTTCGGGCCACTGGGCGATACTTGCCAACGCGGTCTCTACGTGGCGAATGGCCGTTTGCCGGGCATAAGCCGCGCTGTCGAACTCTTCAAGCCAAGCCATGACCTGGGCAGGATCAGGCGACTCGGCCTGCAGGGCAGCCAACATCTCGGCTCTCGTTTCCGACGGAGCGACTTTCAACGCATGGATGATCGGCAGGGTTGGCTTACGCTGGGCCAGGTCGGTACCAAGCGTCTTGCCGGTTCGATCAGTGTCGCCTTCGATATCGAGCAGATCGTCGACAATCTGGAAAGCAACGCCCAGGCATCGTCCGTATTCGGCTGCCTGCTTGTTCGCTTCTTCCGGCGCGTCGGCATAGGTTGCACCCAGTTCACAGGCACACTGGCAGAGCACGGCTGTCTTGGCTTCGATGATCGAGAGGTACTCTTCTTCACTCAGGTCGAAGCGTCCCTTGGTCGTGATCTGTCGAAGCTCACCTTCGCAAACAATGTTGGTCGCCTGACCGATCTTTTGCGCGGCCAAGGTCGTTGGCAGCGTGCTGGCGAGGTAGAACGCGTGGGTGAAAAGGAAGTCGCCCACGAGTACGCTCGACTCGGTTCCCCAACGATGATGAATCGTTTCCAGGTGACGCCGTGTTTCTGCACCGTCGAGCACGTCGTCGTGAATTAGCGTGGCCGTGTGAACCATCTCGAGCACGGCACCCAGCTTGTGATGGCTAGGCGTGATGTTGCTCCAAGCTTGACCACAAAGCAGAACCAGGGCAGGGCGAAGACGCTTTCCACCGAGCAGGTAACCATACGAAACGATGTCGCTAACCTTGGGGAACTTCGACGACATCTCCCGCTTCAAAATCGCTTCGACTTCCGCCAAGTCGTCACCGATTCCACCGTAACAACGCATCAGTGCTTCGGCACTGGGAGCGGCTGGAGTCTGATTCGCAGGATTCACGATGGTCTCGATTCGCTTTCTATTCGGCTTTTGGTTCAGACGCACGCTGGAAGGTACCTGACCTGCCGCCTGACTTCTTCATCAGGCGAACATGCTCGATCTCCATTCTTCGATCGATTGCCTTGCACATGTCGTAAATGGTTAATGCGGCAACCGAAGCGGCCGTCATAGCTTCCATTTCGACACCAGTCTTGGCCGTTACCCGGGCTGTGGCGGTCACCATCAGCCGAGTTGCATCGGCAAACTCGAATGCCACTTCAATGCTTTCCAGCGGTAGTCCGTGGCACAGGGGAATCAGCTCGTCGGTTCGCTTGGCCGCCATGATGCCGGCCAGTCTTGCCACTTGCAGTACTTCCCCTTTCTTATTTCGGTTATCTCGGATCGCATCTGCGGTAGCGGCTTCCATTTTTACGCAAGCCTCGGCGACCGCCTCGCGAAGGGTAGCTTGTTTCTGCCCCACGTCGACCATCTTGGCCGCCCCAGAGCGATCCAAATGCGTGAAATCCGCCATCAAGCCCTCACACGTAAAATCACCAATGCCTCCATGTTAAGGCGATTCGTCATTCTTCAGAAGGGGCGCTGACAACGTTTTCTGCGGATGAAACCCTCGCCCGCTTCTGGGCGAATCTCCGCAGCACGCAACCCGCGTGTTCTCAATCATGAGAACCGCAACGCGTGAGAATCGGTTAACCCGAATGTTGAGGGGGATTTCATCCGCTCAATCACCTCTCGACAGGCAGCTCACGCCCCTTACCAGTCGCCGGAAACGACCCGCTTAGGCTGCCATTTACGCGCAATTCAGGGCATTTCCAAAGGCCAACATTCAGATTGGCAACCTGGGCAAGGAAGCAGAAAACATTCGCCAGACCCCTTGCTATCGCGGGGAATCCGACATCCCATTCCAGGTGGTGACATTTAATTACCCTTCTGCCCTGTTTTTTTCCCTTGAATGCCTTAACAAGGCTAATTACAAATCTAGCAGCACAAACACCCCACTAAGAGTAGTCCAACCCCCTTCATCTCGACCAGTTCCTGCCCTTGATTCTGAAGTCGGAAAGTTGTCATTCATGAAAGCTTATGCGTTATCGACAGCCCTGGTCATGACCTGCCTTCTTCTTAGTGGCTGCGGTGGCGATGGAATCCCCCGTGCCGCCGTCCAGGGAACCGTCACCTATGACGGCGAGCCTGTTGAATCGGGCGTGATCATGTTCATTCCCGAAACGGTCGCCCCGGTGGCCCTCAAGATCACCGATGGCCAATACGACACAGAGTCCGATATCAATGATCGGCGCGGAGCCGTCATCGGGCATTGCTCAGTCCAAATATTCGCCAATCGCCCGACCGGCCGCAGTTATACGGATGTCATGACCGGCGAAAAAATGGAAGAGACCAAGCAGTTTGTGCCTGCCAAGTACAACGAGCGGACCGAACTGACCGCCGAAGTCGAAGCCGGGCAGCAAACGATCGACTTCCATCTCGAGAAGTAAACGGAGCCTCCAGCCAACCCACTTAAGACCAATGACCGATTCGATCCATTCCTTATCCCTACCTCTTTGAAGGATATCCCCGATGTTAGCCCCTTCATCTCGCAAGTCCGGCTTCACGCTTGTCGAACTGCTGGTTGTCATCGCGATTATCGGCGTGCTGATTGCCTTGCTCTTGCCAGCCGTGCAACAGGCCCGCGAGGCCGCCCGTCGCATGTCTTGCAGCAACAACATGAAGCAGTTGGGCCTAGCCACGCATGTTTATCACGATGCGTTCGGCCAATTCCCGCTCGGTTGCCTGTACTTCGATAAGGCAAGTCCTTGGAATAACAACCTGACCACCTGGCTGGCTCGCATTCTGCCGCAGATCGAACAAACGGCTCTGCACGAGCAAGTCAATTACGTCAGCGATGCCTACACCTCGAACAACACGCCGGCCCAGGTCGAAATCGAAGCTTACCGCTGCCCCAGCAATGCCGAAGATCCCCGCAACACGGCGTCGGTATCGACCGCGCCCACCGACTACGCAGCATGCGTAGGAAAATCGTGGAACCTGGGCGGCAACGACATCAACAACACCGGTTGGACCGCCGTAATTGTGCACGGCAAGAGCAAAGGTATCTTCGCGGCCAACGGCACCGTTCGTTTTGCCGATGTGACCGACGGCTTGTCGAATACGATGGCCATTTCAGAGATCACCCATGGCGACTTCTACGCCAGCAGCAGCACCCGGCCGACCTGCATTTCGGACCTGGGCACACAGAGCACCGTCCCCAATGGCGACTCGTGGCTGATCGGACGCTTTCAAGACTGGTGCTTCAACACGCAGTACACTCCGAACCCACCCAGCCCCGACTGTCAGCACAATGGTGTGTGGTTCAATGTCGCAGCTCGCAGCTTTCATCCTGGCGGTGTCCAGGTAACCATGGGTGACGGTTCGGTCCGCTTTGTTGCCGAAACCATATCTCTTTCGACCTGGCAAAACCTCAGCAACCGGGATGACGGTAACGTGCTGGGTCAGTTCTAGTCATCGCCGTCGCGTTTCGGGGGCGGTCTTGTTCCCTCTTCACCGCGCGTCGGTGAGGAGGGGGCAAGAACGAAAAAAAGACGCCGCGACTTGCATCGTGGCGTCTTTTTTTAAGCTCGGATTGTGGTAACCCCGAAGAATCTGGTCTTAGACCAATTCCTTCTTAGCACCGATCAAGGTTCGCAGACGTTCGGCCAGCAGAGCCGCATCAAACGGCTTCTTGAACGTCTCATTGATCGTGGATCGATCGAAGCTCATAGAGCTTCCATCGTCGGGCAGCAAGGCGATCAGAATCGTTTCCGCGAAGTCCGGATTCCGACGCAGATTCTGGCAAATCTGCAATGCCTCGATACGACCGATCGAGAAATCCACGATAATGCAGTCCGGGTGAAAACCTTCGGCTTGAATTCCCGCCTCGAAACCACTCGCGGCCACGCAGACCTTGAATGCTTTCTCGAGCGGAAGCTCGCGACGCAAGTTTTCCACCAACACTTGGTCCTGAGCAACGATCAGCACCTTGGCCATGGCTTCGTCTTCCAAGTCGCCAAGGGGCATGCCGTGTTCTTTCAGGAACTTGATCAAATATTCCCGCGGGATACGACGGTCCTGGGAACCAGGAATGCGATACCCTTTGAGGCGGCCCGAATCAAACCACTTACTCACAGTGCGGGGGGCCACTTTGCAGATCTTTGCGACCTGTCCTGTTGTGAAGACCTTCATCACAGGCTCTCCATTACTCTTTCGTTGAGTTGACCTCCACTGTGTTTCCGGTTCTGGCGGAAACACGAAAATCGCCCCTCATCTTCCACTCAGACTCCTCTGGCGATCCCTCGCACTCGGCTATGGGTAGAGTCTTCGTTTTCAATGTCTGGGTCAGGGCGCTACAAACGCTGCTTCTCTCGTGGCTCGTACTCAGATCCTTCTGAACCGCGCCTTCAAGGCGGAAACCGGATCCACTACTCACGACTAGGATTGAAAGGACATTCCGAAGAATAAACCTGACTCACCATTTCGCAGCGGCTCGGCGATGCGGTGACCAATGGGAGAATCCCAAACAGAACAACTCACGCATTGACGAGGTCACGCCACTGCGAAAGCTTCAGCTTGTTAAAGATTCCCCCCTTGGTCGGCTGCTTCATCACACCGACTGCAACAAGTGCTGCAATCGGGAAGTGTGTAACAAGCCTTCCGAAGGTTAATTTCGATGTTTTGGGGGGTGATTCTTTAGCATCTTTCCGATCTGTTTGCTGCGATCTTTAAAATCGCCACCAGCGGCACCGACAGATTGTGCGTCCTGTTCCGGTTTTAACGGTGCGATGAGTCGCTAGCGGTTCTACCCGGTGGTATGGAATTATTCGCAAGTACTGATGAAAAGGCCATCGCCGATGATCGGATTTGTTCGGCGGATGTCCGCAGACCAGCAACCCGGGAAAGACTTTCTTCAAGACGAAGATTTTCTCGAAATCATCACAACCAACTTCGTACGTCCACTCCCACATCGAAGTTCATAGCTTCGTGCACAGAAGCCATGGCAATCGCTAGCAGCGGTGGTTATGTTGTGGCGATGGAAAATGAGAATACTGTTGAATTGCCTCGCCCCACATGGTTTCACGTGGTGCTCGCCCTGCTCGTGATGCTCATCGCCACGATTCGTCTCTCGGTGGCGTTGATCGAGATTGAGGACGATCCACTCTTCATTTCATACCCGGTGTTTTACGGCGGCTGCGCCCTCGTGCTGCTGGTCACGCAGTACGGCAGCACTTTTCGCAGGTGGAAGTCCGGCACGCTGATCGCGATCGGGCTATTATCCTTCTTGTTGGTTTGGTCGTTTATTGGGCTTGTGACCCTGACAATTCAATTCGCCGTGAACCGGACCGCCTCGGATCAATTGCTGACTTACATGGTATTTGTCGTCTTGGCTCCTTTGACTGCATGGGCAATCCAAGCAAATTGGAAGTGGTACCAAAACCTGGTAGCATTTTCCCGTCAGCACGAGTCCCATGAACCACCAAAGTCCTTTTCCCTTCTGGAACTCCTAGGGGTCACCTTTGTGCTGGCATGTACGATCGGACCGGTTAGCTACCGAGCAGGTACCAATCAATCTCTTTACGTGGAGGATGTTCCTCGCGCGGAAACGCCCTTCGCCGTCTCCGACAAGGCCGACCAGATCAAGTTCCGTCGCGATCGTGACGGAACGATCAGGGCCTACTGGATCGAAAGTCCCTCTATCCTGGAGAAGTGGCTACAGAAGCAAGAGGAACGCCCTGAGGTCGTCCACTTTTCGATCGATAAACAGGAAGAGGTTTGGGGCACGGAACCCATACCGCGAACGAAGTATGGAAGCGTCTACGATCACACCGGCTATTGGGCAATGAATATTGCAACCTGGCAAGTCGGCAAACGAACCTACGAAGTCAGGTGGCCGCCATTGTCCGATCCTCTGGACGTCGACGTGTATTACTACGAGACCGATCGCGACTAGCGTGCCGCGATAAGCTGCCGATCACGTATTCACCTTGGCAAGCGATGGTAATCCGCGGTAGTAGTGGCTATCTTGTGCCCATGGAATCTTCACCAGAAACACTGAAACCGCCCATTGCTATCGCCTGCACAGCGATCGGTATCATCACGGTTTGTCTGTTCGCTCTGGGAATCATCATCTCGTGGCTACCCGTCGGAGGCAATCTTCTCCGTTTGGCTTTCTGCGTGGTGACTTATCCCGCGTTAGTCGCATGGCAGCAGTATGTAAGCGTGTTTCGATTCAACAAGCGAGCAGCGTCCGTCACTGCGTTTCTAGGAGGCTTGGCTGGCGTCCCCACGACGCTGCTACTTTTCTTCACACTTGTTCACGAGGGCATAAAGGGCATAAAGGGCATCGACTGGGAAGGCTGCACGACCGCTTCCGTGATCTCGGTTACGGGATTGGCTTGCGTCGTCTGTAACGGGATCTGGCTTCAGCACGTGAAAGCCGCCGAAGAGCAGGGGACAGCTCCGAAGCCTCGCGAAAAGTTCTCCTTAGGGGAACTGATGTGGTTTGTCGTCGCGGTCAGTTTCGTGATGGCCGTGAGCTCTTATTGGCAGAGGACGTTTTCTGGTCCTCCACTTTAACGAGGCTGACATCACTCGACACTGGCTGATCATCGCACCAAAGGCTCGTCTCTATTACGATTCGCATACGCGGTAGGTGTCGCAACCGCTGGCGTAAGAATTGTTGCGATGCCATCGGCAGCCCTTTAGATTGTAGCTCTGCCGCTTCCTCTTTCTGGATAACCTGCATCGATGGATGCCCCACACACCGATCCTTCTCCAACACCAGAACCTGCTCCGCTTTGCCCGTCGGTGGGTCTGATCGTTGTCTCGGTGATCGTCCTGCTGATCGGTGCCGCTATCATCAGCGTCGCCATGGCAGGACTTGAACTTCTTTGGCCGAGTGCGCTCAGCTACACCATGCTACTGATGTTGGGAATCGGACTAGCGACCATGCTCGGGCAATACTTCGGTACGTTTCGCAATAGTCCCCACGGAGCACGTTTCGCCACGATCGGAAGTCTCGGAGGCCCGGCGGTTCTTTACGTTGCGTTGTTAATCCTCCGTGTCTACTCAGTCGATTGGACTCGCCCCGATGCCTCGGTAACTTCGCCCGAGGAACACCTGTTGATCTGGCCAAGCATTGCGATCGCCTCGCTCACGTGTGGTTGGTTCAACGGCCGGTGGGCATGGAAACTTGCGAAGCATGCCGGAAACGAACCTCCGCGATTGCTCACGATCTCGCTTCGAGAGATCATGGTCTTTTGTGCCGTTGTGGGGCTCCTGATGATCCCGGCCAGCTATCGTGCCAGCGTCAATCCGTCCCTTTATCGAGCAAACGTTTCCGTGCCGGATGCGCCGATTGCCGTTCCCCCAGGGGCTCAGGCCATTGAGTACGAACGCCAGCGAGACGGGCGGATACTGGTCAGCTACAAGATCGACGAAGCGGCCTTCCACCAATGGATTACCAGCGAGGACTCGGACGTTCATCACTATGGCGGCCTCTGGGAAGAAATTGCCAGTCCACTCAACGTACACCGGCCAGACCCCAGTCGCATTCCGTTGCCGATCTCAGAAGGCAATCATCAAGTTAACAAGGGACTTGCCGTGTATTGGAAGACCGAGACGCTGCATCACACCATCACCTATGATCGTGATACCGAGACGGCGTTCTACCAAGAACTGGCGATCTCGGAATAGCTTCATGCCTTGAGTCCCCATACAACATCACGTTAAAAGAAGTTTTCTTACGAATGCTTGCCATTGGCTGGATATCTGGGATCGCCTCCTACTTTGTCCGGCTGGGGTGGAATTACGTCTTGCTTTTTTGATTCATCGCTACCACGGTCCGCTTTCTTAAAGAAAGCAAACGTCATGAATACCCCGCAACCTTCGCCAGACCATGCCGAGCTTGCCGTGACCGGCATGGGGATCAGTTTGCTGGTCGCGATGATCTCGGGGCCGTTGGCCATCTTTGCTCCTTGGCGAACGGCGTTCCTAGCAAGCTGTATTGCGATGTTTGTATTTCTATGGGCCGTAACAATGTTGATCGCCCAGTATATGGCCAGCATCAGGCGGGATGTGTTCGCCTCGAAGATCATTTGCCTGCAATGGGGCAGCCTTGCGACCTGCGCGTCGATCGCTTTGATGTGGTATGCCGGCCGAACGATCTCACGGCATGGTCTGGACGTGTCCGAGTTAGGCTTCACGTCGATCGGGCTTGTCGCTCTGGTTATTGCCACCCTCATCTTCACGGTGGGCAACTGGCGATGGCGTCAGCGGCTTCTGGAAGCCAGTAAGCAAGGCATGACAACAACTCCCTGGAGCCAGCTAACCATCGTCGACATCATGGCCGCGACTTTGGTAACGGCGATCGTCTTAGGGACGTTTAGCTTTCTGTTTCGGCAGTAGCTGTTTACGCCACCGAGATATCCCCGTCGCCCGTCTCGTGTACGTCGTCGAACCGTACGCTCACGCGTTTCGAGATGCCGGACTCTTGCATCGTCACGCCGTGCAGGGTCGTGGCGGCGGCCATGGTGGCTTTGGAGTGGCTCACGATCACGAAGCGGGTCCAATCCAGAAAGCCATTCAATACGTCCACAAAACGGCCGATATTGGCTTCGTCAAGCGGGCCGTCCACTTCGTCCAGAATACAGAACGGGCTGGGGCGGAACTGGAAGATGGCCAGCAGGAGCGTGACGGCAGTCAAAGCACGTTCGCCACCGGATAGCAGCGAGATGTTGAGCGAGCTTTTGCCCGGCGGGGTGGCGATGACATCGATGCCCGCTTCCAGGATATCGACCCCTTCTTCGATGATGATATCGGCCGAACCGCCACCGAACACGCGGCGGAACATCACCTGGAAATTGCTGCGAACTGTTTCCAGCGTTTCCTCGAACAGGCGGCGGCTGTCGACGTTGATCTTGTTGATGATCTTTTCGAGCGACTCTTTCGCTTCGGTCAGGTCCTTCAGCTGGCCATCAAGCTGCTCGAAGCGAGCCTGGAATTCGTCCAGTTCCTTCAAGGCCTCCATGTTGACCGAGCCGATATTGCTGATCTTCCGCCGCAGGTCGGCGATTTCTTCATCGATCGCGGCCCGGTCGCCAGGCAGTTCGATCTCTTCGGTATCGAGCTCGACTTCGGAGATCTCGATCTGATAGTCGTCTCGTAGGCGACGCTCCAACGTGCTGCGTTCGTGCCGCAGGTCGGTGAAGGCCAGCTCCTTGCGGTGAAGCTGATCGTCAGCCGTTCGCTGCTTCTGTCGAGCCTCGACCAGCTTGGCGGTATGTTCGGCTTTCGCTTTTTCCAAATCCTTGCGAGCGCCACGTTCGGTCGCCAGCAATTCCTGCGACTCGGTCAGTTGCAGCATCGCCGAGGCGTACTCGCTAGTGGCCCGCAGGATCTCCAGCTGCTGGCTTTCGAGCTTGGCTCGATTCTGGGCGATTGCCGTGTGAATCTCTTGGATCGACGCTTTGCGTTCATCAAGGTTGGCCTGTAGCCGCTCGCTGCTGGCCTGGTGGGCTTCGACCTGCTGCTCGGCGCGGGCGAGTTCCACCTTCAGACCGGTGATCTGGCCACGGCTATCGCTGAGGCTCGCTTCGAGTTCGCCCAAGACCTGCGTCAGGCCTTCGCTGTCTTGCTCCAGCTGGGTGATCGTTTCCCGGGTCGAAGTAAGCTCTTGCTCTTTCTCTGCCAGCTGCTTTTGGTCGTTCTCGATGCGAGTCGTGATCGTTTCGCGCTGCTCGATCCGCTTGGAAAGCTCGGAGTCGGCGTCGGTGATGCGTGACTCAAGCCGCTGCTTCACCAGGCGATGCTCGGTAAGCACCGACGAGGCTTCTTGCTGTTGGCCAACCAGTTCTTCCAGGGCCTGCTTTTGCTGGGCAACGGAAGCTTGAATTTCTTCCAGGATCGCTTGTTTCTTTTCGAGAGCCTGCTGAAGCTTCTCGACTTCATTTCGCAGTGCCCGCAGCTCACTACGCCGCGAGATGATACCACCGACGTTGGTCGTCGGGCCGGCATAGACGCGGCCATCCGCTTCCAGCATCTCACCGTCGCGGGTGATGAAGCGGAGCGGCTGCTTGTAACGTTTCTTCAGTTCCAACGCACTGCGGGCATTGTCGACAAACCAGATACCACCTAGCAGGAAGCGTGCAACCGGCAGGAAATCGTCTTCGGCTTCAACAAAATCAAGGGCATTGCCCAACACTCCGGGTTCGTGCCGCAGTCCGGACGGCTCGTCATCCTCTCGATTGGGTAACGACTCCATGTCGAGCAGACCGACGCGACCCGGGAAAATCACTTCTCGCTCCAACACTTGCTGCAGCAGCTCGCCGTTTTCCAAGATCACCAGCTGAGCCGAATCCCCCAAGGCGATTTCGATCAGCCGAGCGTATTCGACATCAACACGAACCACATCAGCGACCAGGCCGATCACCGATTGAAACAGCGGAAGCCGTTCGACGCGTGCCCGGGAAAGGATTTCCTTGACGCCGGAGTTCACCCCTTCGCTGGTGCGTTCCAGTTCATCAAGCACCGAAGCTCGTTCCGCGGCGACCGCTCGGCGGCGAGACAGGGCATCCAGGTCCGCCTGAATATCGGCTGCTTCCTGCTCCTGCTTTCGCAATGCTCCCTTGGCGTCGGTCACATCGGCCTGGGCGGTCGACAGATGCTCGACCAGGCCGCCTTCATCCTCGGTCAGCTGTTCGAGCTCACTACGATGCTCATCCAGGCGGGTCTCGTCGCGCTCGATGTTCGTCTCGATCGCTTCCAGTTGGTTCTGGTCGCTTTCGATGCGGGCCTTCACCGCACCCAGGGCATTGTCGAGCGTCGAGACATGCCGCAGCAGTTCCAGATGCTGCTGACGGTTGGCTTCGCCTTGCTCGCGTTTGGCTTCGATCTCTGCTTGCACTTCCTGGGTGGCCGCTTCCACGCTTTCCAGGTCGGCCGAGACGACGTCGCGCTGCGTCTTCGCTTTCGAGAGATCGTGCTGCGCCTCGGCCAGATCGGCAGTCAGTGTTCGCAGCGAACCGAAGTTCCGAACCAGGCTGACCGATAGCGATGTCGACTCCTGTTCCAGGTCGGTAAGTAGCCGGTACTGCATGCCGGACGAAGAGTGCAGGGTGGCCAGACGCTGGGCCAGCTTGGCGTGCTGCTCTTCCTTCTGCGAAAGCACCGACTGCAGCTCGAATAGCTTGGCTTCCGCTCCTTCAAGGCCGGCCTCCGCGTTGGTGATTACTTCCTGGGCGTTGGCCTGATCCTTGCGCAGCTCTTCCAGCTCGCTGGAATACTGCTCGACGCGAACCGATAGGCTGTTCCAGTCTTCCATCCCCACGACGGTGCGTAGCAGCTGGAGACGCTCGGTGTATTCGCGGTACTTCTGGGCCTTGCCGGCCTGGGCTTTGATGCTGCGATAGCGAGAGCCGACTTCCTCGACGATATCGGACAGCCGCACCAGGTTCTGGTCGACCCGGTCGAGCCGTCGCTGTGTTTCCAGCTTCTTGGCCTTGAAGCGGCTGATGCCGGCGGCCTCTTCGAACACGGCTCGGCGGTCGCGGGGCGAGGCCTGAAGCAGCGTATCGACTTTGCCCTGTTCAATAATACTGTAGGCGTCGGTACCGATACCCGTGCCACGGCACAGGTCTTTCACATCGCGCAGACGACACGGATGCCGATTGATGAGATATTCGCCTTCGCCACTACGAAACACACGCCGCGTGACGTGAACTTCCGGGGCGTCGATCGGCAGGGTGCCTTCGGCGTTATCAAAGATGATGGTCGCCTCGGCGGCGTTCATCGGCTTGCGGCCATGGGCGCTGGAGCCTTTGAAGATGACGTCGGCCATCTCCTTACCACGCAGGCTCTTGGCACTCTGTTCCCCCAAGACCCACTTGATCGCGTCGACGATATTCGACTTGCCGGAACCGTTCGGGCCGACCACGACCGTAATTCCCTCCGGGAATTCCAGGCGAGTCTTGTCGGCAAAACTCTTAAAGCCGTGAAGCTCTAAGGCCTTCAGCATATTCGGCTCCGACGGGGGGGCGGATTAAAAGGACGCAATGGATAAACACTCCAGAGTCCTCTAATCGAACGTCGGGATCAAGGTGTCATCCCCTTCCGCGTAGGTGGTTACCTCGGAAGACTCTTCGGTTTTGGCAGAATCTGACGACTGGGAGAAGTTATCCGTGAAGTTTTCCTGCGAAGGAGACTCCTCGGTGACCAACTCTTCCGAGCGGACGTAGCTGCGATCGGGTCGCGGCATCGCGTTCACCTCGACACGAGCAGTCAGGTAACCTTCGTTTCGCAGAGCGAAGACGTTTCGGACGATCTCGCCATAGCCACACTCGATTTCGGTGAGGGCCTTGATGATTTCCTTCAGGTCGCTCGAGCACTCCTTCTCTAGCTCGCCGCCGCCAGCTTCAAACCGCGTGACCTTGATCTTGCGATGCCCAGAAGAGCGGATCGTGAGACCATTTTGCCCCACGAAGGCCACATCGCCGGTCAGGCGAACGTCGGTTCCGAAGACTACGATTTCAGGACGATCCTTTAAGCGGAAGTGAATCATCGGCGACGAAGCCGAGCGGACGTGATGCAGTTGAACGTGATTGTCCAGCAGTTCGCCAGCGATCGAAGGAAGCTGGTTCGATCGCTTCTTCAGCTGATCGAACGCCCCGTAGCGGGCCTCGGCACTTTCCTCGTGCAGCAGACCTTCCAGGCTGTCGATCACGTCTAGGTCGTCAAACGAACCGAGCGATTGCAGGGCACGGAAGCGGAAACCATTGTTCGTGCGGGCCGCTTCGGTCAGCGGCTCGACACATGCTGGATCGTTCAAGTAAGCCAACGCTTCGGCGGAGCAGAAGCGAACCAGTTCGTTCTTGGAATCGAGTCCCTTTTTCAGCGAAGGAATCGCTTCTTTGCCGATCGCTTCCAGCTTCAGAGCACCTGCCTGAGCGGTCGACTCGACCAGCAATTCGGCTTCGCACTCGGCCAGGTATCGACGTCGGAACTCGGTCGATCGAGAAAGCGGGATAAAGCGAATCACACGCATGTAACGCGAGATGCTCTCTTTGTAGCGTGGGTGGACGTCCAGCGAGATGAACTTGTCGGTCATCGGCGTGGCGACCCCTTGCTTGGTCCCTTCGCGGTACATGTGGAAGCGACCGTTGATTGCGGCTCCGATTGCGGCACTCGCGGCGATCGAGACTTCGCCTTCGATCAAGCCTAAGCCGAGCGGGCGTTCTTCGAGCATCACCGCACCACCCAGAATGTGGCCGCGACGCATGTTTGACTTGCTATTGTTGCCTTCGATCACGCTGTCGAGAACAACCGGGCCAGAGGCCATGGCGATGTCGTTACCTTTACGGGCTCGACCACCCAGGACGGCCATTTCCGAAAGTCGCGTCGAGGGCGAGTAGCCGTTTTCGAGGCTGGTCGTGTCGGTTTCGGGTGGTGCGAACACGGTAACGTCGATCGTGTCTCCTTCGCGGGCCCCAGGCGGAATGACGGCCTCCAGCATCACCAATGCCGTATGAGGTGAGGCCAGCCATTGTTGAGGCTGATCGACCTGCAGAATACGCATTTCGTTGAGCAACAGGTCGCGAGCCTGCGACGGAGGTGGATCGCTACCGGTGCCGTGTAGCCCGGTGATAAGCGTGACCCCTTTGATCTTGGCGTTGTTCATCCCGCCAGGCACTGTCAGATCGCCGACCGTGCGGACTTTGTCCCAATCGTGCGAAGGCTCTTCCTCTTTCTCATCGCCATCAGACCAAGGATTGAGATAACTCATCGATGATCCGCTGTCGCTGGTCCAAGGGGCCGTACACCCCGAGGTGAGCGCGTGCCCGACCACGATAAGGCCAAGCGTTGTAATCAGGTAAGCCGTATGAGAGCGTCCGTGCCGTGGCATTGGGTTGCTGGTCCGTCAAAAACCTACGGTATTCAGTCCGAAGAATTCCCTTCCCCCGGATCTAGTTGCGCCAAAGAGTAGGAAAACCTGATAGCACGATCAAGAGCAATTTCTTATTCGACTTAGGTTTACGGCGGATCGAACCCGCTTTTACAGAACGGGTTACAGCGCAAGATCCGGTACGCGCCACGTAGGGCCCCCGAAATAGGGCCGTACTTCCGCACCGCACCAATAAAGTAGTTGCTGCACGTCGGCTGAAAGCGGCACGACTGACCGATCCAGGGGCTGAGCGTGTACTGATAGCACCGCACGGCGAAGATCATCACCTCCGACAGCAGTGCTTGCCACCCCTGGTAAAGAAACCGTAGATAGCTCATCCTCCGGGCGCAGCCTCCGGCGGCTGGGCCTTTTGGCCGTGGTTTCGCTTCCATTTCCGAGCGGCACGATGGGCGAGCTGCACCAGGCCGTTTTCCAGCTCTGGGAAGGTCGGATGCTTCTTCGATTGCGGCAGAACCACGAAATCGAACCCACTGGGCAGCTTCTCGCGATTGAGCCGAAACGCCTCGCGAAGGCGTCGCTTCCAGCGGTTGCGCTGCACGGCGTTGCCGATCTTCTTTTTGGATACGACCAGCCCGACGCGACAGACGTTCAAGGAATTCCTGGCGGCATAGACCACCAACCAGCCGTTGCCAGCAGATGCTCGGCGCGTGAAGACCGCGTCGAAGTCTGCTGGCGTCTTGAGACGTAGTTGCGGCGGAAACCGATGAGACTTCTCCGTCACACGCTTTCCTTTCCGCTACCAGCGAAGGTCCTTGCGGGGATCTTCCGCGTGCTCTTCAGCGAACTTCCCGACGGCCTGCTTTAACTCTTCGGTGGGCTCTGCTGGCAGGGCAATCTGTAGAACGACATACAAGTCTCCAGCCTCGCCAGATGCGGATGGCACACCTTGGCCTCGAACGCGGAGACGTTTTCCACTGGAGCTTCCCGCCGGGATCTTCATGGTGACAGTGCCCCCAGGCGTCGGGACATCGATCGAACCACCCAGCATGGCTTCGGCCAGTGAGACCGGCACGGTCACTTCCAGGTCTTTGCCATTACGTTTGAAATACTTGTGCGACTCGACATGGATGCGGATCAACAGGTCGCCGGACGGGCCGCCGTTGGGACCGGGGTCGCCTTGTCCGCGGAGACGGATCTTCTTGCCGTCTTCAATTCCCGGGGGAATCTTGGCGGTCAAGCGTTCCATCTCGCCGCCAGGGCGGCGAACGTTCAGGTTAATCTCGCCCCCTTCCATGGCTTGCTTGAAGGGGACCGTCACGTCGTGCTGCAGATCGTTACCACGTACCGGTTGGGCATGCCGACGTCGACCACCTCCGCCGCCCAGTCCACCGAAGATGTCGGACAGATCCGGTCCGGCACCACCGCCGCCGAAGATATCGCCCAGGTCGAACTCATATTGAGCACCGCCCGGGCCACCGCCGGCCGAACGCCATTGATGGAAACCGCCAGGACCGCCGCCACCGGGACCGGCTCCCATGTTTTCGTAGTTGCTGCCGAACTGGTCGTATTTCTTACGCTTTTCGGCGTCGCCGACCACGTCGTAGGCGTTTTGAATCTCTTTGAATTTCGTATGAGCCGCCTTGTCATCCGGGTTGAGGTCCGGGTGATACTTCTGGGCCAACTTCTTGTAGGCCTTCCGGATCTCTTCCTGCGTAGCGGATCTCGAGACACCCAGAATCTTGTAGTAATCGTCAGCCATGAACTTCTTGATTTTCGCCTAACTGGTTCCCTGAAAACAACTTCCAACGATATTCGCGAGCGTATCCGTCTTGATTTAACTGCTCAGACGGTTGCTTCTGCAAGCTATTCTATACTTGGAAGCCGCTCTGGGGAGAGCGGCCAATTATCCCAGATTTGCCCGGCAAACACACGCACTGGTTTCCGGAAACTTCCGCCGCTATGCATTTATCCCAGATATTCGTCGCCGTTCGCGCTATCTTGCTGCTGCTTGTCCTATTGGCTGCGCCGGCCACTTTGCTTGGTGCCTATGCCGAATACGAGCTGCGCGTGGCCGACGCGAAGACACAGATGCCGTGCTCGGCCAAGATTCGCATTACGAACTCGCGCGATCGTGCCCAGCGGATCGACGGAGCTCTGATGATCGACGGAACGGCCTACTTCACCGGCGGCTTAAAAATGAAGCTGCGCCCCGGACAGTATGGTTTTCGACTGGATGCCGGCCCGGAATATCCCTTCATGGAAGGACACTTCATCCTCAATTCCGGTGATTCCGACAGCCGCACCATCGAGCTGAAGCGTTTCATCGACATGAAACAGGAAGGGTGGTACCCCGGCAACCTGGCATTATCGGGCCGCACCGACGACCTGGAAACGATCATGCTGGCCGACGACCTGGTGCTGGGCAATCACATTACCTGGAACAACCAAATCAATCCCTGGGCCGGTAAACCGATTTCCTCGCCACGTGATGAATTCGGGGCGTTTCGCTCGCTTTGGGAAATGGGTGGCGAAGATAACCGGGCTGGCGGAAAGGTCTGGTTTGCTCGCATGAACGAGCCACTTCCGGTGCAGCGTCTCCAGCCAGGCTACCCGGCGGCAACGTTCTTTCAGCCAGATCTGGGTTCGGCCCACGTGACCGCTGCGAGCCCACTGGAACCCGACCTGCCGATGTGGATCGCTCAGGATTTTCTCGATTCAATCAGCATCCTCGGGCCTGAAATCGAGTCGTACGAATTCGGCGAAAAACATCCCTTGGCCGAGAAGGCCGCTGAAATCCGCAAGGGAGACGTCACCGGCAAGGCACGCTTGGCCCTCGATATCTACTACAAACTGCTGGAAACAGGCGTTCGCATGACCCCGGTCGCCGCCAACGGTACCGATGAAGAAGACGAATCGTCTCGACTAGATCGCGTTTACGCCAAGGTGGAAGGCAATTTCACGCCAGACGCGTGGTGGGATGCCGTCGACGCCGGAAACGTCTTCGTCACCAATGGGCCGCTGCTGCGAGCTACCGTCGAAGGTTACCCGCCAGGGCACGTTTTCCCGATCAATATCGGTGAAAAGCACGACTTCCAGATCGCTTTGAGCCTGGCAACGCGGCAGACCATTGCGTACTTGGAAGTGATCAAGAATGGCGAAAAGGATTTGGAAATCTCGCTCGACGAGTACAAGGATCGGCGAGGAGTCCTGCCACCGGTGACGTTCACCGACTCGGGCTGGTTTCTCGTGCGTGTCGTCACCCAGGAATCTGGCTACTATCAGTACGCCACGACCGCTCCGTTCTACGTCGAGGCCAATGGCCAGCCGCGAATCAGCAAATCGGCCGCCGAATTCTTCCGCGATTGGGTCTTCCGCCGGGCCATGAACATCGACCTGCCGGATGGGGACCAGCGAAACGAAATCATCGATTTGCAGCGAGATGCCCGAGATTTCTGGCAAAAACGGGCCAAGATGGCCAACGCCCCGTAATTCGCCGCTCTAGTTAAGTTGCCCTGAAGCGGTAAACTAGGAGTTTCGATCCTCCAGCGAGACTCCCTCAGACTATGTCATCGTCGGCCGACTGGCGCAAGTTGTACCCGTTTTCTTCGCATTATCTGACGCTTGATGATGCGCGAATGCACTACGTCGACGAAGGTTCCGGCGAGCCCATGTTGATGGTGCATGGCAATCCGACGTGGTCGTTTTATTGGCGAAACATCATCACGCAGTTTCGCAATTCGCACCGCATGGTGGCCGTCGACCACATCGGCTGCGGTCTAAGCGACAAGCCGCAGCAATACACCTATCGCTTGCAGCGGCATATCGACAACCTGGTGGCCTTGATCGACCACCTCGACCTGCGGGACATCAACTTATTGGCGCATGACTGGGGCGGAGCGATCGGCCTGGGTGCGGCTCTGGCTCGACCGGACCGGTTTGCACGACTGGTGCTGTTCAACACGGCGGCGTTTCCGCCTCCATATTGTCCGCTGCGAATTCGCGCGTGCCGTATTCCGATGCTGGGCCCTTGGATGGTCCGCACGTTCAACGCATTTGCCCGGCCGGCACTGACGATGGCCACGGAAAAGCCGGAGCGTTTCACGCCGGACGTTTGCGCAGGCTACATTGCCCCGTACGACAACTACGCCAATCGCATCGCGACGGCCCGCTTCGTGCAGGATATTCCGCTCTCGAAGAGCCACCCAACCTACGCGGTGCTCGAGCAGATGGAACAGCAACTGCCGACCCTGTCGCATCTGCCCATTCAGCTGATCTGGGGCGGAAAGGACTGGTGTTTTCGCCTGGAATGCATGGAGCGGTTCCAAACGATTTGGCCGACTGCCCGAGCAACCGTGTTCAGCGATGCAGGGCACTACGTGGTCGAAGACGCCAACGAGCGAATCGAACCGATTCTGCGTGATTTCCTGACGCAAATGCCCACGCCTGTCGAAGTCGAGACGCCGCGATGAGCGCGAAGCAAGGACTCTCGATCGGCCAAATGGCATCGCTGGCCTGCACCCTGGAAGTGAGTGCCCCCAAGCCTGGCAACGTCCATCGCAGCGCCGACTTTGAAGACGTCACGCTGCAAGACTTTCTGGCCAGTGCGATCGCCATCGGCCCCGTCTTCGATCAAGCCCAGTCCCTTTCGCTTGGGCAGATCATCCTACAAAGTGTCGAGGCGACCTCGCTGGTAACGCGGACGAACACCAACCTGGGCATGATCTTGCTGCTGGCCCCCTTAGCCATGGCGCAAGATCCGGCAGACCTGCAAGAGGCCGCCACCGCCGCGGTCGAGAACTCGACCGCCCAAGATGCTGCGGATATTTACGAGGCGATTAACCTGGCCAAGCCTGGTGGCATGAATGCTTCCACCGAGCACGATATCGCCGGCAGTGCTCCGCCGCACATCCAGGAGGCCATGAAGCTAGCCGCCGACCGCGACTTGATTGCCCGGCAGTACACGAACGGCTTTGCCGATTTGTTCGACCAGGTCGTACCGCTGCTGACCGATCTCAGCCCGAAGTCGCTTCCTTTGAGTCAACGGATTGTCCATGCGCACGTCGCCTTGATGGCCCAGTCGCCCGATACGCTGATTGCTCGGAAAAACGGGGACGAAATGGCTCAGCAGAGTGCCATGATAGCGCAGCGGGTCATCGACGCAGGCGCTCCGATGGAAGAAGATTACATGCAGCAGCTGGCCAATCTCGATTTCTGGCTCCGCTGCGACGGCCATAAGCGAAACCCCGGCACGACCGCCGACATGATCGCGGCCGGACTGCTGGTTTGCCTCCGACAGGAAACCATCGTCGCCCCGTTTGTCTAATCGATTCTACCTGGAGTGCAGAAGATGCCCGTTCGTCACTGGGTCAAGCTAACGAAGGATCACCTCGTATTCAGTGCCGGGCACTTTATCACCTTCGGCGGCAATATCTGCGAGCGCATTCACGGGCACAACTACCGCGTCGAGGTCGAACTGCATGGTCCGCTCGACGAGAACCACTACGTCGTCGACTTCATCGCGCTGCGGGACTCGCTACAAGAGATCGTCACCGGGCTCGATCATCGAATGCTACTGCCGACCAAGCATCCCGCGATCCACGTCGCAAGTGACGGCAAGGAAGTCACCGCCTCGTTTGAAGACCGCCGGTGGGTCTTCCCGCAAGAGGAATGCATCCTGCTGGACATCCCTAACACGACCACCGAGCTACTCGCCCAGTGGATCGGCGAGCAACTTCTGATCGCTCTTCAGGAGAAGCTGCAGTGGAAACCCGAAGTTCTCCGCGTCGGTGTTGACGAAAATTACGGTCAGTGGGGTTATTGCGAATTTTCGTAGGCTCAAGCGACCGTAAAACCATTACGACCCATCTCAGTTGACCCTCGTCAGCGTCCCGAGCGTCCATCAATCTGGTCCGATGGGGACCTCGCACCCTTAAAACGGGGAAAACCGTTTGTAAGGTAAGAATTTTGGTTTGACCGACCAAGTCGGCGCTCTATTTTTGGGAGTCTTCCGAGCCAGGAAGCCTTCACGCTTGGCGTTGAAGTCGCAGCCACGAAAGACATCAAGGTCGCTTCAACGTCGTCACCTCGAAAACGGTGCTCCCATGCAGGTCGAATACATCAACCCCTTTATTAAATCCACGCTTGTCACCTTCGACACGATGCTGGGCTGTACCATCAAACGTGACAAGCTGTGCATGGCCGACCAGGTCAATGACAAGTACGAGATCAGCGGTGTGATCGGGCTTTCCGGTCGTGCCCAAGGCTCGGTCGTTGTGAGCCTTTCGCGAGAAGTCGCGATCCAAGGTGCCGCCGCCATGCTGATGATGGACGCCAATGAGTTCGACGACCTGAACGAAGACGTCATCGACGCCGTCGGCGAAATCGCCAACATGGTCGCCGGATCGGCCAAAGCCGAACTGGAAGAGCTGAACCTGTCGATCAGCCTGCCAAACGTCGTCCTGGGTCACCCTCCCGACATTCGCTTCCCTTCGCAGGTGAAGCCAATCGCCGTGACGTTTGATTGTCCTTGGGGACCGATGGCCCTGAAGGTTGGCTTCACGCCTGTGCACGCGATGATCTAAATCGATCGCTCCAATTCAAAACGTTCCTTCGCCTGAGCGAGGGAACTTACTGGCGGCCAGAACCTGAGTTCTTGTCGCCATTCGCATTTCTTGCTCAACCAAATTAAAATTCTGCCATGACGCAGAATGCCCCTGAAAAGAACGCCACCCAAGAAGATACCAAAAAAGTCCGTTGGTACTATTTCTCATCGAAGAATGAGCCCTGGTGGTCGGAGGCGATCGGAGATTTCGCTTCCGGTTATGATGACTCTGGCTGCGGATGCGGTTGTCTCCTCGTCTTCCTCTCGTTTACGTTGCCGTTTCTAATTCTGGTGACTGGCCAAGATGGCAAATTCAAGCTCCAGTTCGGCGATCTGACGGGGATGCTCGTCCTGCTGATCTCGGTAACCGTATTCCGAGTGAATCTCGGCCCAGACCCAACCTGGGCGAACGGCCTGGGCGTTCCGCTTTTGATGGGCGTGGTCGCCGGCATCGTGATGGCCGCAGTCCGCCAACGGCCGGTCTGGCTATTCGCCGGTCCGATCTCCGTTCCGTTCATGATTCTTGTTCTAGACGTCATCACATAGATGTTTTCCTAAACGGAATGCCAACACCGGACCGCTAGCACCGCCTGCCCGTCCATATTTCGCTAATCGTCAAAGTCGAACATGTCGATAAATGAGGATGACCAGTTGTTTACCCTGGGCCATTCCATTTAGCTCTCTCCCAGTTGGGCGAGAGGAAAACGCTTTCCGCAGCCATGAACAAACGCGATCCTAGCCAGCACTTCTCGAATCCTTCGCTCCGCAGGGCAGCGATTATTTTGATGTCGTTGCCGGAGGAAGAAGCAGCCCAGCTGATGGGCAAGCTCTCGCCGAAGCAGGTCGAAGCGGTTTGTATCGAAATTGCTCAGCTCGATAACCTGGACGGTAAGGAACAGGAACAGGTCATTCTGGCCTTCGCAGAACAAAACCCCAACCAACTGGGCGGTGGCGGCGGCGGGATTGGCCTGGCCAAGTCGCTGGTATCAAAAGCCCTGGGAAAGAATGCCGGCGAAACGCTCGATAACGTGCGTCAGTCGGTCGAGTCGGTCCCGTTTGGCTTTCTGCGAAAGGTCGATAGCCAGAACTTACTGACGTTTATCGTCGACGAGCATCCCCAGACCATCGCGTTGATTCTTTCGCATTTGCCGGCATCGTACGGGGCCGAGCTGATCGCAGGCCTGCCTGCGGAACGCCAATTGTCCGTGATTCGCCGTATCGCCAACATGGGTCAGACGAACCCCGAGGTGATCCGCGAGGTCGAACGAGGGCTGGAAGACCGAATGGCCAGCGTGATGAGCCAATCGTTCGAGAACGCCGGCGGTGTCCCCAGCGTGGCCGAAATCCTCAACGTGACCGATCGCAGCACCGGCAAGGCTTTGCTGGAGAATCTCTCGCAGGAAGACCCGGACCTGGTCGAAGAAATCCGCCGCTTAATGTTCGTCTTCGACGACATCCAGAAGCTGATGGACAAAGACATCCAGGCCGTGCTCAAGAATGTCGAGACCTCGCAGTGGGCGATGGCCCTCAAGGGTGCCAGCCAAGACCTCCGCGACAAAGTGGTCGGCAACATGTCCAAACGAGCCGGCGAAATGCTGCTGGAAGAAATGGACTTCCTGGGCTCGGTCAAGCTCTCCGAAGTGGAAGCCGTACAGCAGCAGATCGTGGACATCGTCCGCCGCCTGGAAGATGCCGGAGAAATCCAGCTGACCGCCAGCGACGAAGAAGAGATGATGATCCAGTAGGCTGGCTACTTCGCCTGCTCATTCTTTTGATATTCATCCCACCAGGATTGGGCTTTCGCTTTGCAGTCGGCGGCGCTGCCGTCGTAGGTGGGATAGGCTATGGAAGACTTGCGTTGGTAGATTTTGTGTTTGGTGATCGATTCGAAGATTTGCTGACAGCAATCACCATAGCGAAGCAGGTACTGTCCGTCCGAAGAGTAACTTCGCCAATGCCCTTTGCAGCGAGTCGGTCGTATATCCTCCATGTGCTGAATGAGAACAGGAATCGCCTCCATACCCAGCTCTCGAATCTTCTTCGCGGGATTGGGGGCATCATCTTCTCTCAGTCCATCAATAAACACATCACACATGCCGGGATCCGACCATTGCCCAGCGTTGTGATCACGCAGCTTATACATCCAGTAAGCAAGTTGTTCTTCTGTAGTAAACTTGGCTCGCTCTTCGGGTGTTGGCTCGCCCCATTGTCCATCCTCGGTCAGCAGTTGTTGATACCCTTCGACCATTAATTCCGCTTCCTCTTGGAAACTGTGGTCCGGCATTGCCAAAAGTCTTTGCCACTTTGTTAACAGCTCACCCCGCGGATCTCCATAGTGTCCACTAGATACGGCGGAATTCCGCAGACCGGAGGCCCGTTTCTCGGTGACGAACCGATAAACATCTTTCAGCGTACCGGGACCACCAACCTGGCGGTCCATCAGCTCGTCATGAACTTCTTTCGCATGCGCATAAAGATCGGCTGCGTGTTGCTCGCGTCCATGCTTTTGGGCAAGGTAAGCATACCGGACAGCATTTATAACATGCCGTTCCAATTGGCCGCGGTGGACCAGCATCGGCATGAGAATATTCTCCGGCAAGTCTTCCTCCTTCGGAGCACCTTCCTTAAGAAACATGTCACTTTGTTCGTCGAAATTTAGCAGCTTCATTCCCCATAGCACGGTAAAGTCCTCGTCGCGCGTATCATCAAACGAAACCCAACCACCCATTTGCTCAGGCAGCCGGCGTCGTACTTCCATTGGTTCCGGCTTGCGAAGGATGTGAGTATTGCCGCCGACGTCCAAGATCAGGACTTGCCTCTCGCGGTCATCCAACAACCAGCCGCGAATCTCGCGTGTCCAATTCGCGGGCCCAGTCTCCGCTTCGACCCACGGCTTCTCCCAAAATTCCGACAAGCCTACGGGATAAAACACTTTCCCAAAACGCTCGTAGTCCTTCGCGTCTTTCTCGGCAGCGGAAAGCATGAAATGCGTAAAGACGGCGTGAACCAACAAGACCACACCGAACAATAAACAGCGATGGAGAGTAAGTCGCATAGCGTATCAACCCAAGAAAAGTGATTCCAAGTTCCCCCCTCTTTATAGGAACGAACCGCGCTGGTTACGACCAATTTGCCCGTCGATACCCCAGCAACTTCCCACTTCAGGCCCCATCGGACCAATTCGCCAATGCTTAGCTACCAAAAAAAATTTCTAAATCGGTCGTGACACGGATCTTGGGATTTCGTATTTACTCCCCCGTCGCTGGTGAACACCGGTGACGAGGTCACAGGAACGGACATCGGAAGTCTTTTGTCACGTGGTAGTTTGCGGGAACTGCCTGCCCCCCTCCTGGGCTGAAGCTCATGCTTGTCAAGGTACACGGCTACTGGGTCGGCCGTCTTGGCAAGTGCTTCACAGAGGGCTTCCGGTTAGACCTCTGGAGCTTGGGTCATTTGCTCCAGAGGTCGCCTCCACCAACGCGGCGAGTGATTCAACGAATGAATCCTCGCCGCGTTTTTTCATGTGCAGAAGGAGAAGAGCAGGGGAGCAACCACCGATTTCACAGATCACCACCGATGAACGACAGCAAGCGAGCATCCTCGATGCTCGGCACAATATTCTGTGCTTATCGTGCCCTCCGTGGTTCGATCTCGCTCTCCCTCGCGTTGACAGCACAAAGTCGTCTACCTAGCTTGGAAACTTCTCCCTCAGTTTCTTTCTCCCCCCAGAGTAAGCCTCATGTCGAAACGTGTTGCGATTGTGACGGGCAGTTCCCGTGGTATCGGCCGGGCGATTGCCGAGCAGTTGGCCGCCGATGACTTTTGCGTCACCGTGAACTACAACTCGAGCCCGGATGCCGCCATGGAAGTGGTCGCTGGCATCGAACAGGCCGGGGGCGAAGCCATCGCGGTGCAAGCCAACGTCGCCTCAGAGCAGGGGCGTTCGCAACTCATTCTCGATACCATGGCCAAGTGGGACCGCCTGGACGTGCTGGTCAACAACGCCGGTATCACCTCGCCAGGGCGGCTCGATATCCTGGAGGCCACCTCCGAGAACTGGGATCTGGTCCTCGAAACCAACCTGAAGGGGCCCTTCTTCCTGACTCAGGACGCGGCCAACCAGATGCTCTCCCAGATCGAAGACGGCATTATTCCGGCCGGCAAGATAATCAACTTGTCGTCCCTTTCTTCCTACGCGAGTTCACCGAACCGGGCCGACTACTGCATTGCCAAAGCAGGGCTCACGATGATGACCCAGCTCTATGCCGATCGCCTGGGTAATGAGAAGATCCAGGTCTTCGAGGTCTGCCCCGGCGTGATCGCCACCGACATGACCGGCCCCGTGAAAGAGAAGTACGACAAGCAAATCGCCGAGGGGCTCACGCCGATCAAGCGTTGGGGCCAGCCAGAAGACGTCGCCAAGGCGGTCTCCGCCATCTGCGCCGACTACTTCCCCTTCAGCACCGGCCAACGCATCGACGTCGACGGTGGCTTCCACCTTCGACGCTTATAAAAACGTGCTCGTCACAGCGCCTTGGCGCGAAGGGAACCGGCGATCACCCCAATGGGGAAAATTTGACGCAGCAATTCTCAGGTCGGATAATCAAGATCACTTGATCTATTCGGCCAACTATGAACGAAACCTCGCTCAGTCTCCTCAATCGTCTCCGCCACTCTCCGGAATCCGAAAGCTGGAATCGGCTGGTCGATCTCTATGCGCCTCTGATCAGGACCTGGCTGCGAAAGTACGACGTGCAAGAGAGCGATGCCGAGGACCTCGTCCAAGAAGTTCTGCTGGCGGTATCCAAGGATGTTGCCAGTTTCCAGCACCAGGGGCGGCCGGGCGCGTTCCGAGCATGGCTCAAAGGGATTCTCGTAAATCGGCTGCGAAATTTCTGGCGAACCCGCGATCGTCGGCACGAGACGGACGGTAGGGATAATATGGAACAACGCTTGGCCGAACTGGAAAGCCCGACCAGTGAATTGACCCGCCTTTGGAATAACGAGCACGACCGATACGTGCTGCGGGAGCTCCTGAAACTTGCCAAGCCTCATTTCGCTGAAAACACGTGGATGGCGTTCGATCGAGTCGCACTGAAGGGGGAAAGCCCGCGTGATGTCGCTGCCGATTTGAATATTTCTCTGAATGCGGTCGTGACCGCTAAGTCCCGAGTACTGAGAAGGTTACGGCAAGAGGCAGACGGGCTCGTTGATTCTTATTCAGGTTTTATGGCCGACAGCTAAGCATGTTTTCACAGGACCGGTTCTTTACAGATAGCGGCACGTCGCTCACAGGCACTTGAGTCAGGGCCTGGGCAGACGAGCACTACGATCCAATGACGGAGAATTCCCGGTGCCCGAGAAAGCGAATCACCCCAGCCCTGCCCAGTTGCATGCTTTCGGTCTGGGTCGACTGTCTGCCGATGAAGCGACCGCGATTGAAGAGCACATCAACAAGTGCGAACCGTGCTGTGAAACAATCGTCGATCTTTCGTCCGATGACACATTCCTTGGACTCTTGCAGAGCGTCGATCGGGAACCAACCGATCAGACGGTGGATCAATCATCAGGCACCACTACTTCAAGCTCCGAAAGTGTTCCGACACCACTCGCGGAGCATCCTCGCTACGAGATCGTGGGGCTAATCGGTCGAGGTGGCATGGGCGATGTCTACAAGGCCCAGCATCGCAAGATGAAACGCACCGTGGCCCTAAAGGTCATCAATCGCAAGTTGTTTCGCCAAGGGCAAGCGGTCAGTCGGTTCCATCGTGAAGTCGAAGCCGCGGCTCAGCTTTCTCATCCCAATATCGTCACAGCACATGATGCCGACCAGGCAGGCGATTTCCATTTTATGGTGATGGAGTACGTCGATGGCGTGGACCTTGCCCAGGTTGTCCGGGACAACGGTGTGTTACCCATCGGCAAAGCAGCCGATTACATCCGCCAGGCAGCGCTAGGACTCCAGCACGCCAACGAACGGGGCATGGTCCACCGCGACATCAAACCACATAACCTGATGGTTACCACGGACGGCACCGTGAAGATCCTCGACTTTGGTCTCGCCTCTCTCGCTCCAGAGACTCTTTCGGATAACGACGAGGTCGAAGCACGGGGAGACCTCACGGTAGCCGGCTCGATCATGGGTACGCCGGACTTCATCTCGCCGGAACAAGCGGAAGATGCCCGAAACGCCGATATTCGTAGCGACATCTACAGCCTGGGAGCAACGCTCTACTATCTGCTCGCAGGCCGCTCGCCAATTGCCGGCAGCAATGTGACTGAGAAGCTCAAGAATCTTGCCGAATCTGAAACGCAATCGTTGCAGGAGATTCGCCACGATATTCCCGCGGAACTGTGTGCTGTCGTCGAGAAGATGCTGGCCAAGAACCCTGACGAGCGTTTTCAGTCCCCGGCCGAGGTCGCGGAAGCATTACTGCCGTTTGCAGACGGAGAAAAATCGAGTAACGCTACGGTCAGTAGTTCCAATGCACGCAAGACCAAGACCTTCCGCAACTTCTTAATCGCCGCGGGTCTGATCGGCTTAGTCGTGTCGCTGGCCATCGCCATGATGCGCGAATCGGTTGGGGATAAGCTCGCCAAAATGGCCCCTGGCGTGACGTCCGTCAATTATCCACCAGAGGGCAAGGAGTATCTGCTGCTCTACACCGTTGAGGGAGACGCTCTAGATGGAACACCAGCAGCGATCTGCGATATCGGCGACTGCCGTATTGCACTGTTGGGACAAGATATCTCGACGACGCGAGATTTCAGCGTGGGCGTGAACGTGGCGGTGTCCGATGCGTTACCGGCAAGTTCAACCAGAGAAAGGGATACAAGTGGCAACGTCTTCTTTACAAGCAATTCTGGAGACGGCAAAGCGAGTTGCAAGTTTCATGGATTTAAGTTCGACCTGACCGATAGCATGATTTCAATTGGAAAGAATTGGAGCCACAGGTGGAAAGATCCATCGTCGCCAGGGCTCCTGATTCTGGTCGATACGAAAACAAATCACTTCACCACGCAAGCGATGAAACCACGTTCCGAGCGTGAACTGCTGCCCGCAAGGTGGAAAGCGCCGCAGCAACTCGATTCAGATTCGGAATCTGGCCTCAAGTTATCTCCGGAATTGCAGGCAGGACTACGTGAATCGGGGCAAAGCCCTACCGAGTTCAACAGTAAGCTGAACGCCACCATCAGCCATGCCGCCGGGATTCCCAACGACCAGTGGGAAAAGACCGCCCAAGGCATGGGGACCGACGCGATCGAAGGGACGCCCCTTTCCGAAGTGCTTCTCATGAGTGCTCCTGCCGGCACCTCAGATCCCGGCGCTGCACCGACCCCTCCTGCCTTCCGCATGCTCACCAGTCGCATGCCTAAGCCACAAGATCTTCACAAGGCGATCTCGCCGAGCCAGGCTCACGGCTACGTATCGATCATTCAGCCAGAATACATTCAGAAGATAACGCTTGATCTTGATCCTGAGACGAAGCTATTCAAGGGTACCGTTTGGTTCGAGGCTCCCGAACTTTACGCCGGCAAGGTCGACTTCGCGCTGAAATACGACGCCAGCCGCATGGAAGTAGTCGAATTCACTCTGCCTGAGTTAGGCTTGAAACTCACCCGAGCCCCAAACGGTTTGTGGGTTCGCAATGAGATTGAGACGCCAGCAGAGCCTAGCAACGCAGAGGCCATGAACGATCTGGCAAGTTCGGTTCCCCGAGTTACCGATCGCGATCGCATCCAAGGCGACTGGGGTGCAACTTCACAATTCGTCGACGGGACACCCGTTGCCAGAAACTTCGAAAGAGATGTTATCTACTACATGATCTCCGGGTTCACCGTCAATGTGCTTGGCGGCCCCGAGATCGATCACGCGAAGTTTCGCCTGGACGATACCCAAAGCCCTAAAACGATTGACATTCAACACGAAGATGGGTCGATCGAGCGCGGCATCTACGAAGTCGAAGGGGAATCGCTGGTGATTTGCACGGCAAAACCGGGAAACAAAGACCGGCCCACCGAGATGGAGTCCCAAAAAGGTTCCGGGACAACGCTCACGACTTTCGAGCTTCTGGATCTACCTGTTCAACTAGATAGCCAGCGTATCGAGAAAACCTGGCAATTGATTTCAAGTGTCGCTGATGGAGCGGAAACGGAACAAGATGAGCCCTTGTATTTCATCTTCGACGAAGACCGACTCGTGATCGACGCTGGCACAGAGAAGGAGCAACGCAACTATCGCCTAGTCTACAGTGACGACGGCCCCAAGAAGATCAATCTTATCTTTTTCAATGGAGATGTGACTCGTTGCATTTATGAAATTGAGGGAGACACGATGCGACTGTGCCTCCAAGACTTCGAGACCAATGAGCGCCCCACGTCATTTGAGGCGACTCCCGAGTCGAAAACCACGCTGCTGACTTTCAAAGAGGTTCCGCCCACTTTCTCCGATCACCAGCTCATCCAGGGCACTTGGCAACTCACCGAGAAAATGAATGACGAAGGTCCTATTGAAACGTCCGAGTGGAAAGCCAATCCCACGACCTTTGTCTTTCAAGGCAATAAGCTGATCCGGAATGACGGAACAGAAAAGCTGGACACCGATTTCTATCTCGACCCAACCTGGGATCAAATCACGCTGATTGACGAAGAGTGGAGACTCACCCTGGGCAGCTATGAATTCGATGGAGATACGCTCCGAATTTCCCTTTCCGACGATGAGTATCTTCCGACCAGCTCTTTGGAAGACAACCCAAGCTCCCACATCAAAGTCTTTATCTTCAAGCGGGTAAAGCAGGCCGCGACAGATCAAGACGGACTCCCAGGAATCAAGCCCCGGTCGTTCGCCGATCCTGCTGAAACCGCCCGGGCTCATTTTCGCGCAATTTTTGAAGGGGACGAGAAAACTCTCAAGACGACCTATGCCGCCAACGTTCAATTGATGCCAGGACACGAATTCCTGAAGGACCAGTACGGCCTAACCGAGCCAGGAAGTCGTGCGAAAGGAGCCCAACTCCCGCGAGAGACGCTCATCAAAGCGTTTACACAACATCCAGTTACGCCCACGAAGAAGGAAGCGATTCAAGAAATGCTTCCCTTAATCAAGTTTGAACAACTGGCCGTCGCCGAGGGAGACTTCGTAATCGTCGCTGACCCGGCCGATGCCATCGACGAATCGGACAAGAAGTTACATTTCCAAATCCAAAACCGGGATGTCCTGATCAAGGTTGCCCCACCGCGAGGTGACTTCGCTCTTCTACAAATGAGAAAGCAAGATGGAACGTGGCGAGTTGTTTCCGAGTACCTCGACTGATACGCGACGAACGAGCGTGCTCAACCTTACGGTACACAATCTATACACTGGTTCGTCCACTAAGCTGGCACTCGGCCAAAACCACACCAAGTGCCAGCTGGCAAACTTTGCCGATTACGCAAAAGATTCCACTCGCACGCACCGATACTTGAGAATGCACTCCTAGATGGCTAGGAGTCCGTTCATAAATGCTGTCAGCCACCAGGGTGCTTCGGCAATGCGGTTGGATTGGAAAGTTGCTCTCGTTATGACCTTCGCGGCGCTACTTGGTAGCGGCTGCGCTGTGGTCCGTTGTGACGATATGCCGCTTCCTGTCGAGGCCTCGCACATTGCCTGCGACACGACCTTTCCTGAAGAGATGTCGCCGCTAGCAGGCAAAGAAGCAGAACCTCCGCCCATCACTCAGGAGGCCTGTCCGACCAGTTTTCTGGCTGGCTTCAATTTCCATCATCGCTGGAAAGCCTGGCTGCACGGCCATGAGCACACTCCGTCGGTGGCCCCGGTGATTCCGCCTCACTCGAGGTTTCATCCGGTTCCGACCCGCCCGGTCTTTGCTCAGCCAGTCATTTATTACGACGACATCCCGCGTCCGTTGCCTACCAAGATTGGCAAGCCGATGCCGGTCCCACCGCCGACGGATATCCAGCCGGACACGATCGATCAGGAAGTCAACGCTCCGCAGCCGCTCGATGAGGAACTTCGCATCGCGCGTCCTCTTTCCCTAGAAGGTCCCGTGCGTCCCATCGCCAACGGCTGGGAAGAGGATCCGCAGAACTAGCGTTTTCCCCTGACAGCACTGCCTGTTGGCCTTATCTACCTCATCCTCTTGCGAAGTCCCGCAAGCAAATCGTCCATCCCATTGACGCCTGTCGATCCGTCCAATGGTATGCTTGCTGTGCATCTTCGCGTAAACCGCATAGTTAGCGCATAAACGAAGACCTCGCTGGCAATTTAGGTTGACTCTACGGCCCAACTCGGGAGGGATGAAGCAACCGAGCCGTCTATTCCGATGACAACTTTCGGCCCGCTGATCCATCTCTCCGCCAGTCAGAAGCAACGATCGGAGCTGCGGTGCTATCAATACGTAGGTACTGAAGACGCTCCGGGTTGCCGAAAGACGAGAGATCTATGCGTTCACCCTCCTTGAATAACCTCGCTGTTCGTCTTTGCTGGCTTTTGCTCGCAACAGCAGTGTGCTATTCACCGGTCTTCTCCGGCCAATCTGCTCATGCCACCGAACTCCGCATGACGCCCATCGTCAAAGCGGTTCAAGGTGCCAAGGATGCAATCGTCAACATCCATGGCCACAAGACGGTCTCGACCGTTAGTGCCGTTGGCGGCGATACTCCCCGACAAGTCAATGGTATGGGCACCGGCGTGATCATCGATCGCCGCGGCTTCATCGTCACCAACCATCACGTGGTGGACGGTGTCCGACGCATTCAAGTGACGTTCAACAATGGCGAAACGCTGATTGCTCGCCTGATTGCCCACGACCTGACGACCGACCTGGCCGTGATTAAGGTCGATGCCTCGAAGGACCTTCCTTGCATTAACATTGGCAAGTCGACCGACCTGATGCCCGGCGAAACGGTCATCGCAGTGGGTAACGCCTACGGATACGAAAACTCGGTCACTCGCGGGATCATCAGTGCTCTGCACCGAAGCGTCCAAGTCACCGAGAACCAGAAGTACGACGACCTGATCCAAACCGATGCCAGCATCAACCCCGGCAACTCCGGCGGCCCGCTGCTGAACATCGACGGTCAGATGATCGGCATCAACGTTGCCGTTCGCGTCGGTGCCCAAGGCATCGGCTTCGCCATCCCCGTCGACAACGTCATGGAAATCTCTTCCCGCATGATGTCGACCGAACGCATGAGCGATCAGTCCCACGGCATTCGCGGCAAGACCATGTGGGAAGGCGACACCCCAGTCTTCAAGGTCACCGGCGTCGAAAAGGACAGCCCTGCCGATGCAGCCGGCCTGCGAATCGGCGACACGCTGACCAAGATTGGCGAACAAAGCATTCAACGTCAGCTCGACGTGGAACTGGCTCTGCTCAACCGCACGCTCAACGAAGAAGTGACTCTGGAAGTCGACCGAGCTGGCGAAACCGGCAAGCAGTTGGCTATCGTCACCAAGAGCGTTAGCGGAGCGACCAACGTTTCCGACCTGGCTTGGCGAACGATGGGTGTCCGCGTGAAGCCGATGCCAGAGAATGACTTCGCTCAGCTTTCCAGCCGATACCGCGGTGGCCTGCAAGTGACCGCCGTGCGAGCTGGCAGCCCAGCCGAAGTCGAAGGCATCCAGACCGGTGACATCCTGGTCGGCATGCACGACTGGGAAACGATCTCGTACGAGAACCTCGACTACATTCTGAAGAACAAGTCGGTGACCACACGCGGTGCGATTCGCTTCTACATTCTGCGAGAACGCGACACCCTGTACGGCGACATCAGCCTGGCCGCCACCCAGCAGGTCACGCAGCGATAAGACTGGCTCGCTGCAACATTCCTTTCCCCACGCCACGATAGGCGTGGGGCGAGCATCTTGTCCCCTCGCCCCTGAGGGGAGAGGGTTAGGGTGAGGGGCTCTCCCTCGCAGCATCGCTCTCTTATAATTCACAGGCAAACTAAACGTTCCTGTGAAAGGCTTTGATCGTGGAACAAGCGTTCCTCAAATATCTCGCCGCTCAGAAGCAATCCATCTCGCCCGATAGCATTGGCATCGGCGACGACGCGGCAGTGCTATCGTGGCAAGCCGCTCAAAAGCTGGTCGTCTGCACCGATCTGATCTCCGACGAGACCGACTTCCACCTGGCGGATGTCACGCCGCAGCAGATTGGTCGCAAAGCACTGGCCATCAACCTCAGTGACATCGCTGCCATGGCCTGTGAGCCCGTAGGAGCGTTCCTCACGCTGCTTCTGCCCCAAGGTGACGCCTCGCTCGACCTGGCGACAGGAATCTACGAGGGAGCCGCTCAGCTAGGCGAAACATACGGCTGCCCAATTTTGGGTGGCGATACGAACACGTGGCCCGGCAAAGTGGCCGTCAGCGTGACGGTGCTAGGGCGATGTCCCTTCGATAAGCCGCTGCTGCGCGAAGGAGCCCGGCCTGGGGACGCGATCTACGTCACAGGCACCCTCGGTGGCAGCATCCTGGGCGACCACATCGACTTCCATCCTCGTGTGCGAGAAGCGATCCGGCTTCGCGAGATTTGCGGTCTGACCGCAGGCATGGACATCAGCGACGGCATCTCGATCGACCTGCCACGCCTCTGCCAACGGAGCCGTGTAGGAGCCGAGATCGACGTCCGTGCGCTTCCCATTTCCGACGCGGCCCGTCAGATGAACCACTCGACCGGCAAGCCTGCGTGGTGGCATGCTCTGAACGACGGCGAAGATTTCGAGCTCTTGTTCACGGTACCGGAAGCGGAAATCGAACGGCTGGAAGCCCAATGGACGGAGTCGACCCCAGTGACAAAAATAGGAACCATTCAATCAGGCACCGACCTGTTCCTGCTGGACGAGTCAGGCCAGCGACAGCCCCTGGAGCCGGAAGGTTTCTCGCACCAATAGCCCAATACCCACCATGAGCAGCATCACCTGGGAAGCAACCAGCGAAGACGACACCAAGAAGCTCGGCACCATTCTGGCCGACGCCATCCCGCCAGGGACCGTCGTCGCACTGAACGGCACGCTCGGGGCCGGCAAGACGCGGCTGGTTAAAGCCATGGCCGACGCCCTGGGTATCCCGGCAGAAGACGTCATCAGCCCGACGTTCGTCATCATGCAGCGTTACTTTGGCGGCAAGACGCTCTACCATTTCGACGTCTATCGCATCAAAGACGATGACGAGTTTCTGGAACTAGGGCCCGAAGAGTATTTCGATTCCGACGGCATCACCCTGCTGGAATGGGCCGACCGCGTCGAGAACTGCCTGCCGCACGACTACCTGCGGATCGATATCGAAGTGTTGGGCGAGACTGCCCGGCAGTTCACGATCTCGTCCGTGGGGGAAGATCTGGAAAACGTGCCACTGCAGGTGAAGGACGCTTTGTAAACCAAAGCTTGGGTCGACTACTCAGCGGCCGGCATTCGCTCGGTGCCGTTGACCGTCACGTTTCCTTCGGCATCAATCACGACCTGGTCACCCACCTTGAGTGTGCCGTAGTCTTGATCGTTATAGACGAATTCAACTTCCGATTCGTTGATGCTATCGAGTTGAATCACGGCTTCGTCACCCAGAGTGAAACGTTTCGAGGCACCCGATTTTTCAGGCTCGAGGAAATCGGCATGAATCTCATCCTCCGTGCTCGCGCCACCGGCACTCACCGCAACCTGGAAGTCAATGCCAAACACCTTCGCCGTCCCGACACCGTCTTCGCTTTTGACGAAGTCGCCGGAGGTAGGAGGAATCGGTATCTCCGGCGACTGGCTGCAACCCGCGTAAACGAACAACGGGGTCAGCAATACGAGGGAAAGCAGTCGATGCATGATGAACATCCGTTTGAACTTTCAGGGAAAAGGCTTTGCGACTTCTGTGATTCGCACTTTGCTCGTGAATCTTGACTAGATCCAGCTGTGCTAACTCGGCACTTAGTTTATCCGAGCATTTCCATCCACCATAACTGTTTCCACACCTAAGCTTCTCCTGAAACGACCTTATCCGCAATTTCCAGTCGCTGCTCGATTAGTTGCTCAATCGTCCTCAATCCCTTCAGCTCGGTTTGGTCGATCAGCAGAGGTAGCGTGGCTCCATAGTCGGATACCGCATCCAGATCGTAGCTGCCGCGGGCCTTACCCCGCGCGTTGATGTAGGCCGAAGGATGGACACTGATCTGCTTGATTTGTTCGGCCGGAAGCTGCCGAGTGTTTCTCATCGGAAGCGGGCCACTGGAGACACGAATCCATGCGGGAGTGACCGTCACTTGGGTTCGGTTGATCAGCTGGCATAAAGCCAGGTAGCCCAAGCAGGTTGCCGGAACTCCGATCAGCAGAGACGCCAGAAATCCGAACAGCGTTCCTCCCTGAATAAAGCCTGCGATCGACCAGCCTTCGAGCCAGAGCATCAGCACACACCCGGCCATTGCCAGACCGACGATCGCAGCCGTCACCACAACCACAGGTAAAGCGCCGGCCCGATTCCAGTCGGCCGTGATCGTCAGCGTCGGGCCTTCTTCACGCAGTAGCAGGGTCACCGGCACATGGTCGATATTGCGCCGCTGCGGTGGATGCAGGCCCACCGACTTCCATACCGCCTGGTCAATCTCCAATTCCGCTTCGCAGTAGGTGCACTGAGAAGACGTCATCTTCTGTGGTGGCGGAGTCAGGGCGCCGCACTGAGGACAAATGAGCACGATCTTTTGTGTCGGCTCCGCGGCTTCCTGATCGAGACTAGCAGGCCCTGTTGTTGTAGCGGATCTTGCAGGCTGCGAGAGCTGGCCGGCGATGTGGGCGTTTAAAACGGCTCGGACAGCCCGGGGTACTGCCGACGACTTTTCATGTTTGATCAGCACGACCTTGCGACCGGTTTGGGTCACGGCATGCAGTTCGTACTGGTAGCCGGAACCTACGCTGATGCCGCCACGTTTCCGCTTCTCTTTCTTGCGATGGGTTTCCAACTCCTTCAGCTGTGTTAGCGGTAGCCGCCGCCACAGGTAACACGGCAGGGGCGGGTGCGATGACTTCAGCACACCGTCATCGATCGTAATCACCGAGCGATTCAAGAGCATCGCCAGCCCGGCGTACGCAAAGTGCACGAAAGCCAAGAAGGGAATCACCCCAAATAGAACCGAAAGCAAACGCTCCTGATTGAACTCACCTGCTTTCAAAATGGTAATCGCCGGACCCAGGTACAGCACGGCGAACCCAAGAGCGACCAGGGAAGCTACCAGCGACGCGATACCGGCATACCGATTCCAGTTCCACCAGATCCGTAGGCGATCTCCATCCACATAGATGTTGAACTTGGAGAGATCGACCAACGCGTTTCGAGACAGCTGAGCCGTGTCCGACGCCGAGTCCTCCGGAGCCAACAGCGTGATCGCCTCACAGAAAGTACAGTGCAACTGCGAGGGTTCACTGGCCGAAAAAACGTGCGCCCCACACTGCGGGCACTGGTGAGATTCCGTGGGTGCTGGGTGACTTGAATGCGACATTTGTTCTGCCTGTCAACAGGCAACGTCAAGAACTCGGACGTTTACTTGGGAATGCAGTCAGACTATAACCCCGTTCGCGGCTCAAGTATACAGTTGACCTCGTTACCAGAGGGAACGAACCAACCATATCCGTTGGTGATAATCGCGCCACCTGCCTGATCGGCCAGCGCGGATGCGGCGGCCATCTGCCGTAAACGGATCCCGCTATCGTAGATCACCTAAAGTGCGCGCTGGCCGTGACCATCACGCCGTTTCCTGGTCCGTGCACATCGCGAATTAGTACGTTCGGTTCTTCCAAGCCGCCGGCAAAGCCAATAGGTAAAAGCCTAGCTGGGATAAAGTAACCATCGCTAACGCAAAATGTACGACAAACTTGGCAACCGGCTCGTCCTGATAAACAGTCAAGGGAGATGCAATTCCCCAGAGCACTGCGAGTAAGAACGCTGCACTGAATACGCTAAAGAGCGTACCAATGGTTGAAGCGAAGCGTTTGTATTGCATTGTTCTGATACTGTTCCAAAACGAAGGAAAGTGGACGAACAATGCTAAAGGGAGAGCATCGGAAAGCCACTGATCGAACTCTAATCTGTCTGGAGTCTCGATACCGATGGCCGGCGAGATGAGTGGCCCAACCATCATTGCCAGAAAGGCCGCCTGGACGGCGATCGCGACAATCCCGGCATACGTCATTCGTGCTGGGCGTTGCATCCATAGCCAAAGTTTCCGCAGGGGAGAAACCCGTCGTACGGAAATCGGGCGATTGTTCAGGAAGTTGTTTAAGTCATCGATCAGTCTTTGTGCCGACTCATAACGATCCTGCTTCTTCTTCTCCAGACAGTGCAAGCAGATGGTCTGTAGGTCTCTGGGGATCCGGAGTTCGCTGGGAAACTCTACGAACTCCACCTCGGTGATATTCTTCAGAACTTCGATCGCACTCTTGCCTTCAAAAGGTCGCGACCCCGCCAGAAGTTCGTAGGCAATGACACCAAGGGCGAACGTATCGGTCTCAGGTCCGAGGGCGTCAACATCATTGATCGCTTGCTCGGGGGACATGTATTGAGGAGTTCCCAGCATTAGGCTTGAAAGCGATGTTTCGACTGTCTCGGACTCAAAAAAACGAGCAATTCCGAAGTCTGCAACTTTGAAGTTGAGAAGACTCAGATCCTGTTGATCGGCATCCTCGTCCGTGAGAAGTATATTCGACGGCTTAAGATCGAGATGGAGAATACCCTGACTATGGCAATAGGCAATCGCATCAGCTAACTTGGCGACAAAGGCCGCAACCGCCATCGGTGAGTGTGGACCCGGATTTTTCTCAAGCCAGGCCGCCAAATCACCCCCGCGGCACCACTGCGAAGCAATGAAAAGAAAGGGGCCTTCTGCTCCGGCTTCGAGAATGGAGACCAATGCCGGGTGATCTAGTTGCGCGGCCGTGCGTGCTTCTTGCAAGAACCGCCGATAGAGTCCCGGCACGCCAAGCACGTCCAGTCGCGGCATCTTGAGAGCAACGTCGCGCGAAAGACGCCGATCTCGAGCCAAAAAGACATGTCCCATTCCACCGTTACCAACGCGCTCGATGATTTCAAAGGCACCGACCACTGAACCAGGCGCTAGGAAACCGTGTTCGCCGGTCATACCATCCACCATGGCGAATTTCTGCGACGCCTCCGCGTTCTCGATGCCGTCGGATCTTGCAGGGGCGGGAAAACTTTCCGGAGCAGAAGAGATGGTTCCCGGATATGGCCCTTCTGCTTCCCCAGCTTCCAGATCACCTACGGCGCGGCTTAAAGTACCACTTCTGGCTTGTCCTCTTGCGCGAAGCAGCTGTTCAACGCGTTCTCTGTGCTCAGGAGCACCGGCACAAGATTGATTGACGAATTCCTGTCGTTCGGCTTCGTCCGGAATAGAAATCGCTTGGAGGAAGATTTCATGGACGCTTCTCTGCGGGCTCGACATGCGGCGACTACAATCCGATTCTTTATTAGTCGTCTAGTTCGATCGCGAACCAGCACAACGCATATTCCCAGAAGCTGTAAGCCACACTTCGAGAAATGCCCAGACATTGGGCAGCTTCCGTGACGGAGAGTCCGGCATAGAGTCTGAGCCTGACGAGTTCCGCAATACGGTGGTCTTCCTCCGCAAGCCTTTCCAGCGCATCGTCCAATTCCAGCAATCGGTCAGGCGTCAGGCCATCTCGTTGTAAGAGTTGTTGCATCGGTACGTCGAGCCGTCGAATATTGCCTCCGCGTTTCTGGCTCGACTTCTTGCGGGCATGATCAATCAGAACGCGACGCATGGCTTCCGCCGCGGCAGAATAGAAGTGGCCAGGCGAATCCCAGCGAGGTCCCAGACCGGGAGCAGCCACACGCGCGTAAGCCTCGTGCAGCAAAGCAGTTGCCTGCAGCGTGTGATCTATTCTCTCCGTGGCCATCCGCTTGGAAGCTAAAGCATACAACTGCTCGTAAACCATCGGCAGCACCTCATGGGCAGCCATTGGCTTTGGTTTTCGGTGTCGGCCGGACTCTGGTGGAATCGAGGACATGGCCCAATTCTATATGTGCCCACTGCAATTAGGAAGCGATTAATTGCGCTGGATACGCAGTTTTCTCGTGAGCCCCTGTGGGGATGGAAAGTCTCGACAAGAGGCGGTGTCAGGACTCTTTGCTTTGACGAAGCATTGCCTTCTTCGGCCTTTCGCGTGGGCGGCGGGTGGAATTTAAGTTCAGGCGACGGGCGGCCTTGCAGGACCTAGGCTGGGTCGCGCCCCAGCGATATGGTTCGAGAACGAACAAGCAAACTGAATCGAAGATGCCTTGAAAAACAAGACCATCTTACGGATGAGACCTGCCAAGCTCACAAAATAAACCGGCTCAAATCCTCGTCCTTGCTCACCTCGTCCAGCCGCTGCTTCACGTAGGCGGCGTTGATTTCGACCGTGCCGTATTTCATGTCGGGTGCCTCGAAGCTCAGTTCTTCCAGCAGGCGTTCCATGATCGTGTACAGCCGCCGGGCACCGATGTTTTGCGTTGTTTGATTGATCTGAAACGCGTACGAGGCGATCTCTTCCAAGGCATCGCTCGTGAAGCGCACGGCAACCTCTTCGGTCTTCATCAGCTCGACGTATTGCCGCGTAAGGGAGGACTTGGGCTCGGTCAGGATCCGCACGAAGTCTTCCTTGGTCAGGTCGGATAGCTCGACGCGGATCGGAAAGCGGCCTTGCAGTTCTGGCATCAGGTCGCTGGGGCTTACTTTGTGAAATGCTCCCGCAGCGACGAACATCACGTGATCGGTATTCACGTAGCCGTACTTCGTTTGGACTGTGGTCCCTTCCACGATCGGCAGCAGGTCGCGCTGCACGCCTTGGCGGGAAACGTCAGTGCCGGTTTTGCCTTCGTTGGCAACGATCTTGTCGATCTCGTCCAGGAAGATCATGCCCAGGTTCTCGGCCAGTTCGATAGCCGCTTCATAGATGCGTTCTTTGTCGAGCAAGGCTTCCGTTTCCTGTTCGATCAGCACCGTGCGGGCCTGGGCCACGGTCATTTCGCGGCGGGTGCTATTCTTGGGCATGATCTTTTCCAGCATGCCTTGCAGATCCATATCCATCTGCTCCATGCCCATCCCGCCGATCATGACCGGCGTGCCCTTTTGCTCGACGGTCAGCTCGACCGTGCGATCTTCCAGCTGGCCGGCCTCCAGCATCTCTTTCATCCGCTGACGCGAACGTTCGTGCTTCTCTTGTTCGTCCGGCTCGCCGCTGCTCAGGGCAGGGCGGGGTGAGATCAACTGATCGAGCAAACGACGTTCGGCCCGCTGCTTGGCTTCCTCTTGAACGGCCTCGCGTTCGGTCTCGCGGACAATGCCGATTGCGTTATCGACCAGCTCGCGGACCATGCTCTCGACATCGCGGCCATAGTAACCCACTTCCGTGAACTTGGTCGCTTCGACCTTAACAAACGGAGCCCCGGTCAGCTTGGCCAGGCGGCGAGCGATCTCGGTCTTGCCCACGCCGGTCGGGCCGATCATGAGGATATTCTTCGGCGAGACTTCCTGCTGAAGCTCCTTCGGCAGATGCTTGCGCCGCCAACGATTACGGACCGCGATGGCCACGGCCCGCTTGGCTTCGTCCTGCCCGACGATGTCGGCATCGAGCATCTTCACAATTTCGCGTGGCGTGAGTTCCTGGTTGGCTTTCGACATTAGTCCATCTCCACGCGATGTATCTTGATGTTGTCGTTGGTATAGATATCGATGTCGGCGGCGATCTTCAAACTTTCGCGTACGATCTCCTCCGCCGAAAGGTCGCTATGCTTAACCAGGGCCTTGGCTGCCGCGGTGGCGTAGTTTCCGCCGGAACCAATCCCCAGGATGCCGTCAGTCGGCTGAATCACATCGCCGGTGCCTGAAAGCAACAGCGTCTGCTGCGCATCGACGACCACCATCAATGCTTCCAGGCGGCGCATCGCGCGGTCGGTTCGCCACTGCTTGGCCAGCTCGGTCGCGGCCTTGGGGACATTGCCGGGAAAATCTTTAAGGAACGACTCGAAGCGTTCCATCAGCGCGAACGCATCGGCCGTGGAACCAGCGAAACCGCACCACACTTTTCCGCCCAGCAAGGGACGGATCTTCGAGGCGTCCGATTTCATCACGCTGGTGTTCATGGTAACTTGGCCATCGCCGCCGATCGCGACGTCGCCCTTATGACGTACGGCCAGGATGGTTGTAGAGCGAATTCTCATGCGGGGAGTCCTCGCGAGCTTTCTTGTCGATTGCTAGGCTTAAGGTTATGGCCCTGTATTGTGGCGCAATTTGCTGCGATCGGCTAGGAGTTGCCACCGAGGACACAGAGAGCAGTGAGGACTTGGGAAAGAAGGACCTACCACGGATTACACGGATAAGCACTGATAAGAAGGGAATTGAATTGTCTGTCAGCAGTGACTCGCCGATTTCCCTCTCACTAATCTGTGTCTATCCGTGTAATCCGTGGTTGTTCCCTCGTCTATCTTCCCTCGGTGCTCTCTGTGTCCTCCGTGGCTAAAATCTTGGCTGTTAGTTGTTTCCTATTTTGATCGTGCCCATCATGTCTGAACCACTGCCCAACCCGCTTTTGATGACGCCTGACAACACCGTGCTGTTGGTGATTGACATGCAGGAAAAGCTGCTTCCGTCGATTCCTGATAGCGAGCGTATCGTCTGGAATGCACGGCGATTGTTGGACGGGGCCGAAATCCTGGGTATTCCAGCGTTGGGCACCGAGCAGTACCGCAAAGGGCTAGGGGCAACCGTCGCGCTGCTCGCCGAGAAATTGGGAGAGATGCCCAACAAGCTTCATTTCAGCAGCTGCCAGTCCATCATCGCCAAGCTGGAAGAGTTCAACCGGCCGAAGATTCTAATCGCTGGTATCGAGGCGCATGTGTGCGTGCAGCAAACGGCACTCGACCTGCTTTCGCTGGGCTATGATGTCTACCTGGCGGCCGATAGCGTCGGCTCGCGTTACCTGCACGACTACGAGTTTGCTCTGCGACGCATGGAATCTACCGGCGTGACGCTGACCACGACCGAGTCGGCCTTGTTTGAATGGTGCCGAGCCGCTGGTACCCCGCAGTTCAAGCAGATCAGCCAGCTGGTTCGCGAAGAAGGACCTTAAGCGATCGGCGCCAAGCCCAGACCACCCAGGTACTGATCGAAGTGCTCTTTCAGCTCTTGAGCCCGAGCATCGGTCCACCAGACACGAAACGCTTCGGCCTTCTCGTCGAACTGGATACGCTCGTGTTCGGCCAGCTGTAAGAGAAACGCTGGGAACTTCTTGGTGGCCGTTTCGTTTTGCCAGCGTTGGATCTTCTCGACCGCCGTGTGATGGTCGTTAATCACGCCCAGCTTCGACTGCACTTCTTCGAACGCAGGGTACAGTTCTTCGCGAAAACTATCGGGGAAGCCGCACTCGACCAATTCCATCGCGTAGCGGACCTTCTTGCCTTCGATCCGCATCTGATGCAGCGACTCAGGCGACTCGCCGAGCAAGTGCGAAAAATGGAAGAAGCGAACCACCAGCGGTTCCAGCAGCGTGGGTGCCATCTGTTCGACCGACTCTTCTTCGGCGACTTCCCGCCAACGCGTACGCAGGACGACGCCTTCGAATTTCTTGGCCAGGTGTTCCGACTTGGCCCACTCCCAGGCCTGCACCACCTTGGGCTGCGCCGCCTTGCGAAGACGCGTGAGAAACGCCAGCACGTCGGCCTTGTCGTCGTCGCCGATGACAAACTTGGCCTTGCGGATCCGCTTAATGAAGACATCCAGGTCGCGGGCCTCGCCACCGGCTTTGCGGAGCTTCTGGGTCGCTTTCCGGACAACCGTCGAACGCTTCAGCGGCAACAGCGAGGCGAACAACTGCAGCGCGGCTTGCGTGCGACGCGACCAGGTTCGCAGGTGATGAACGTACTCGACGTCTTCTTTCCAACGATTGGCGGCCAGCGGAAGGATCTCGAGCATGCGACTCGAACGCGTGCTGATCGCTTCCTTCGCAACTTCAGAAATGGCGTGCCCTGGCTCGATCTTACCGAGCCAGTTGTTGTTCTTTCCCATGGAGCTAACTCTAGTCGTTCGACGTGCGACTCACCGCAGGTCGATGTAGTCCGAACCGGATATCGGTATCGAACGCTTTGCAAAACAACTCGGTGCGTGATCGAGCTGCCCACAAGTCGACTTCCGGGTCGCCGGTGGCCTCGATCGAAACATAGATGTGATCGGGATGCTTGGTGACTTCCACCTTGGATACTTGCTGGCGGTGGCTGCGGTCGAGCGCCCCGGCCACACGCAAAATGGCAGCCAACTGCTTGACCCGCGTCTGGTCATTGTCGCTCAAACGCGTGAAGTTCGCATGCTTTTTCTTGGGATTTGCCCCACGATGGTACCGGGCCACGTTGGCCACAATTTCCAGCGCATGCCGCGAGAAGCCAGGCAGCTGACTGTTGAGAATCAAGCTGTAGCTGTGTTTGTGGTGCTTTTCGTAGTTAATCAGGTAACCGACGTCTTGCAGCATTGCCGCCGCGTAGATCGTTTCGTCATCGGTCTCTCGCAAGTCGAACAGCGGCGTCATCTGTCGAAACAAGCTGACGGCCAAATCGGCAACGTGATGCGTGTGGATCATGTCGACCCCACAGCTCCGCGCGAACGTCGACATGGCTTCCTGACGACGCTGCTCTTCGGCCGCTTTATCTTCGGCCGACCCAGGCTCAAGCTCTTCCATCATCGTCAGCATCAGACCATCACGAATGCCGCGGTCGTGAATCCGTAGTGTGTTCACGTCCATCCGGTGCATCAGCCGATCGATGATCGCAATGCCAGCGACAATGATATCGGCCCGGTCCGCGCTCAGCCCCGGCACGTTCTTACGTTCCTTGAGCGTCATCTTGCTGAGCGTATCGAGCGTATGGCTGACGTCGGCGCGGTGAATGCGATAACCCCACTCCATCTGGCCCACTTCGCCGCGCTGCATCATGAGGATGCTGGCCAGCGTGGTAAACGTGCCGCCGGTACCAAAGAGAACCTGCGGCACAAAAGGGCGGCGTTTGATCATCGGCTTCAACTCTCTGTCGATGCCGGCGATCATCTTCTTCAGGCTGTCAGGCGTCGAGAAGAGTTCTTCGTTGATGCCGTACTGCTCGGTCACGCGCACGCAGCCCAGCTTGGTCGGCAAGATCTCTTCGATGTGGCCGCCGCAGGCAAAGACGATCTCGGTACTTCCGCCGCCGATATCGGCGATAGCGACGTTCATGTCGCGCACGTCGAAGGCCTGAGCCACACTGCGGAATGCCAACTGGCCTTCCATGTCGGCCGAGATCACTTCGATATCGATTCCTACTTCGTCCTTAGCGCGTTCGCAGAAGTACCCACCGTTGCCCGCTTCGCGTACGGCACACGTAGCGATGGTGCGGATATCATAGACGCCGAAGCCTTCGGCAATCTTCTTGAAGCGGCGCAGGGCACTGATGGAACTATCGATCGCTTCTGGATCGAGATTGCCGTTGACCGACAGGCTATGTGCCAAGCGAGTTGACTCCCGTTCTTCATCGAGCACGCGGTAGTCGAACCCGGCCAGCTTCTGTGCGACCACCAGCCGCATGCTGTTCGAGCCGATATCGATCGCGGCGCAGCGGACAGGTTCGTCACCGTTCTGCGCGCCAAGATCCGACTCCAGGCCGGTCAGACGTATTTCGGTCGGTTGTTGGCTCATAGGGTCGCCATCCTTACGTCAAAAGTTCGACTAGATGCATATTCAAAGTCCACCGTACACGACACAATAGGGCACACTTGTCGTTGTTGCTGCGAATCGTTGTTCGGAGCAACTGCCATAAGAATCCTCGCCTGCCACACGATGGCCGAAAGAGACCACGGATGATACGAATGATTTTGATGCGGCACGCCAAGAGTTCTTGGGAAGATGATGTCGCCGATTTTGATCGCCCTTTGAATCGTCGCGGTCTGCGAGACGCTCCTCGCATCGCTGCGGAACTATCGGATCGAGGCTGGAGCCCCGACGTGGTGGTTCATTCTGCCGCTCTGCGAACCACCCAGACCTGGGAAATGATGGCAAGCCATTTTCCCGAGGTACGACAGGTTGTTTCCGCAAAGTCGCTCTATCACGGATCTCCGTCCGATATTCGCCAGGTTGCGGAATCATTGCCTGAGGATTGCGGCACCTGTTTAATCATCGGGCACAATCCAGGGTGGGAATTAGCGGTTCATCAATTGTCAAGCCAAAACGTCCGCATGACAACCGCTAACGCTGCGTTATTTGAGAATGTTACCAGCGCCTGGCCGTCTGCGTTCACCCAAGCGGGTGCCTGGAAGTTTATCGATGTGCTGCGTCCCAAGGAACTCGCCTCGTAAGCTTGTACGACCCTCATAAGTGGGATCGTCCACCTCCAGCCAGAATTTTTTACCCAGCCGCATAATTCCCCAACGGTCACCAAGGGAATTCGCATTGCCGCAAGGTCAACGCTTGCGGTGCGATGCCGCGCCGCTAGTCATTTCACGGCAGAAGCGCAAGCGAGCGGCCGCAAGCGAGACTCTCGACATGCTTGGCTTGATGTCCAAAATAGGTCGGTAGAACACCCTGACGATCGCCGATTGAGGCATCCCGGCTGGGGCCTCTCGTTCTGAAAAAACTTTAGGAGCATACGCATGTCGCACCAAGTCTGTCTGCTTTCCGGCGATGGGATCGGGCCAGAAATCACCAATGTCGTTCAGGAAATCATCGAAGCGGCCGGCGTGACAATCGAATGGATCCCGTGCGATGCGGGTCTTTCGTCGTACGAAAAACATGGCGACCCGCTGCCGCAAGAGACCCTCGACAACATCCGCACCACTAAGCTGGCGCTGAAAGGTCCTTTGGCCACCGCCAGCGGCACCGGCTTTCGCAGCGTGAATGTATCGCTCCGCAAAGAGCTGCAACTTTACGCCAACTATCGTCCGGCCAAGTCGCTCAAAGGGGTGCCAGCTCCGTTTGAAGATGTCGACCTGATTGTCGTGCGCGAGAACACCGAAGGTCTTTACAGCGGGCTCGAACACACGGTCGTCCCTGGCGTGGTCGAAAGCTTACGCGTGATCACCGAAGCTGGCTCGCGCCGCATCGCCCAGTTCGCTTTCGACACCGCTCGTAGCCTGGGCCGCAAGCGTGTGACCTGCATTCACAAGGCCAACATCCTGAAGCTCAGCGACGGGCTGTTTCTTGACACGTGCAACAAGGTCGCCAAAGACTATCCCGACATCGAGTACGACGAGTGCATCGTCGACGCCGCTGCGATGAAGATGGTCCTCAACCCACATCAGTTCGACGTGCTGGTCATGGAAAACCTGTTCGGCGATATCCTCTCGGACCTCGCCAGCGGTTTGGTCGGTGGCCTCGGCGTGACGCCCAGCGGTAACCTGGGAACCGATGCGGCCGTCTTCGAAGCCGTCCACGGTACCGCCCCAGACATCGCCGGCAAGAACATGGCCAACCCAACAGCTCTTCTGCTGAGCGCCACGATGATGCTCAAGCACATGAAAGAAACCGAAGCCGCCAAAAAGATCGAAGCCTCGCTCTTCTCGGTTTTGGAAGAAGGCAAAACGCTCACCGGCGACTTGAAAGGCTCGGCCTCAACGACTGAATTCGCCGAAGCGATTATTGCCAAGCTGGATACGGTGGCGGTTTAAAGATTACCGTCACTCAACGGTGAGACTTCGATTAACTGCAAAGCAGGTGCACAGAAGTTCCGTTGCCCAAGCACTAACACTCAAGGGGGTTGCGATGCCACCCCTACAGGTGTAGCATCTCTACTCGAGTCAGAAGTCCTTTTTCTGTGGTGCACTCTGACTCGACTGCTTGGCTTTCGCTTACACTCGGCCTGGAAGAATTTGCATGCTTCTTAACCGCCTGAGCTACTCTCATCTCCTGGTTCGTAGTTCGTTCATCCTGCTTGTGGCATGGATGTTGTTGCCTTGTGCAGCGCATGCGGAAGAGTTCAGTGATGACGCAATCTTTGCGGCAGTCGAAAAGCAATCGAGTAGTTCTTCACGGATCCGTAAGCTCTATGTGTTTCCGCCTGGACGAAACAAACGCATTACGTTCATTCGGACCGACGACCACAAGCTCTTTGTCATCGATTGGGCTGAGGATCTTGTGTTCTATATGCCGTATGCTCCGGAAAAAGCAAAACGCAAGATGAGCGCATATCGGGCAGAGTTCTCACATGTCGTGAAGAAGACCGTACAGGACGCCATTCGTAATCACGATGAAAAGATGCAAGCCAAAGTCGTCGAAATCTTTGCGTCTAAGGTCGCTAAGATTCGCCCGAAGACAATTTCAGATCCACCTCCAGCTGTACTAGATTCCTATCACATCAGCTACGCATCACTTAAGGGAAAGCATAACTTCCCGAGCACCTTGCCGCTTACCGCAAAAGTAAACGTTGGAGACAACACCTACAGCCTGAAGACTACACTGCAGTATTACAGCTTGCCGAACATGCGTGTAATTACGAAGTGATCGATTCACGTTGTTTGGCAACACTATCCTGGCGCGTAAAACGGATAACGAACCGCGTTCGCGCGAGCACTACTTCTAGCCCTCGCGCCGTGTATCACCGTAGACGGTATCCACTTCTTCAAATTTTCGCTTGAAGCGGGACTTCGCCTGTTTTAGCTGTTCGCGCAGCGCCGTCGATTGCCGTTCGGGTCGTAGCCCCGGCCAGTTCGGGCACTCTTTCATCAGTTGATCCCAGGGAGCACTGAACTCTTCGCGGGGCTCTCCCAGGATTAAGGAAGCACGGTAGGCGAGAACATACCGGAATGCCCAATGGTTATCGGGAAGACACACCTTCATTGCCTCGTGCGGATACTCATCACTCCAGACGAGCCCGCCGGAAACGCCGTCGTAGATGCAGATCGCATTGGGGTCCCAGATTGTCTGGCGTAAGATGGCCAGCGCACGATCCGGGAAGGTCCATTGATGGTTCATCGGAAACTAGTATCAACCTGGCCTTCACCAGGACAAACACACTCTTGCTGCAGATTCGATTTTGACACACCGCTATGGTAGCCTATCAACTACCCCAAAAGCCAGTCACTTGCGCCCGAAACTCGACTGGCTATGCTAGTCATACCCAGCACACAGATGCCGATATGGCTGATGAAAAGTTCAGCAAGCGGATTGATGGCATTGATATCGCGGCGGCGTTAAAGTTGTGGAGAGAGTTGATCGACGGAAAATAGCCTCGTAGCCCCAACTATCTCGCCTGGGAACTCCGGAATGCGTACCTACTTAAAAGTTCTTACAACGGCCGTGGTCTTCGTTCTCTCTCTCGGGCAAGACTCGTCGGCTCAGCCGACCAATGTATCAGAGGATGACGCCATCGCGGCGATCGAAGCATTGGGTGGCGAGGTGCGAAAAAGCGGCGGAATGGTCATCGGGGTGCACCTTCGCTTTACCCAGGTTAAAGATGCAGACTTAATCCATCTGAAGAAACTTTCCGATCTCCAAACACTGAGTCTCTCTAACACCCAAATCAGTGACGTGGGACTTGCTCATCTCAAAGGACATAAGAAGCTGAAATTCCTCGGCCTGATTCGCACTCGGATCACCGATGCCGGCATGCCGCATCTCTCCGGTTTGGCCAATCTCGAGCAACTCTACCTCGGCAAAACAAGTATCACGGACGCAGGCATGGTGCATCTCGAAGGCATGACAAAACTGAACCGGCTCCATCTTGAAGACACCCAGGTAACGGACACCAGTTTGAAATACCTACGGGGTCTCAAAGACTTGCGATCACTGCACCTGGAAAATACGAATATCACTGGCCCCGGTCTGATGCATCTGCAAGGTCTGCCCAAGCTAACGTGGCTAGATTTGGCAGGCACAAAAGTCGATGACGAAGGACTCGCCCCTTTAAGAAAAATGAATGGGCTAGTGCACTTGTTTCTAAGCGACACCCAAATAAGCGATGCTGGGCTCGCACATCTTGTTAGGCTGTCGTCCCTCAAAACACTGGAAATCGACGGCACAGATACCAGCGACGCGGGTATCGCTCACCTCAAAGACCTGGCGAACCTACGTCACTTGAGTTTGTCTAAAACCAACGTCACCGATGAAGTAATTGAGCCCCTCAACGGAATGAAAGGATTGCAAGGCCTTAGTCTCTTCAAGACGAAGACCACCGAGCAAGGCCGGCAAGCATTGCGCAAAGCTCTGCCCAATTGCATGATTCAACCAGAAGACAAGTAACTCTGTGATCCAGCGGCACCCGTCTGATAAACTCCTTCTTATGTCCGATCTGCTGGCAATCCAGTTCCGCATTCGTTTCAAGACTCACGCGAATCCGCGTAACTCCTTCGAACATTTCACCGCTTGTTATTCATGCCGCAAAAGCTTTGAACTATGTCTTGGATGATCACGGATCGAGGAGAACTCGAAGGCACATGCTACATCGAAATTCTGCCTGGCAAGTTCCAAGGTGAATGCTGGAACTCCCAGTCGGTTTTCTTCGACGAAGAGCATTTCGGTTTTATCGAACCGACAATCATTCGACACTGCCCCGAGCATGACCACTATACCTTTACCGATATCGATAAGACTATGTGGGAAGACATACTGGCAGACCTGCAGCGTCTGCATCAATCCATCGGTGACGCGTCGCGATTGTCGGATCTCCGCGGTGAGGTCGACCTGTTCTTCACCACGACCAAGCAGCGCTTCCTCGAAGCGGAAGCTGACAACATGCAGAATCTACGGCAGATGCTCAATGACTTCATTCTATGGGCTCGCAACACGTTGGAATCGCACGATTCAATGGCCGTTCTTGGGATGTAACGTCCGTCATACGGCATGAACACAAAACACGCTCCCCGCCCATCCCTGAGAAACCCAAACATCAATTCTGCATTGGTGCATGGTACGCGACGGGAATCCTCATCCTGAGTCATGGGGGCTAAATGCGACCGAGTGCAGAAGCAGGTCACTTCTCCCTACCAATTTTTTTCCAAGCGCACTATCTTCAGGCGGCATCAGGCTGGTATACCTAGATCTCACGCGGGGACGCTTCCCCGAAAGCCATCGCCACTCTCGCGATGTTTCGTCTTTTTAAGCCACCACATGCCCGCACCGTCATAGGCATTTCACCCCCAATCGTCACGAGTATCACCATGTCTACAGCCAGCGCACAACCTGATCCCAGCGGATCGTTCTCGCCAGAGAACGCCCCGCAGGTCGTGGTGCGCGCCGGCAAGACCTACGTGTGCTCGGCCTGTGGGACGTTGGTCGAAATTCCGGCCGACGTCGTTGGGCAGTTGGTCGTTGCGGTCGATCATTCGTCGCAGGATCAACAGGACAGTGAACCCGATGCGCGAGAAGAAGCGACCAGCGTCGTACCCGCTGTCGATCCGGTAGCCAGTGGTAACACCGTGCAGACTGAACAGCGGCCGCCGGCCACCAAGCCAAAGCCGTCTCGGCCGCTGCGTCCCAAACGTCCTGAGCAACCAGAGTCGAACTCGCTTACCGGCGAATTGATCGACGGGCTCCGGGTTCCCTCGGCCAGGCAACTGGATCGCGCGCTGGCGTGGGTCTCGTTTCACCTGAAGGTACTCGACCGGCAAGGGAGCGAAATCAATCGGCTGCGGAAGCTCTTGAAGAAACGCTCGACGTCCGGGGTGCCACGCCCAAGTCTTCTTGGGCGTGCTGAAGAGGTCCCCCAACAACAAGCGGTAGGACGCGCCGGTCGTGCGAAGCCAAGACACGCCCAAGCGGACTTGGGCGTGGTACCCGATCGGGATCACGAAACGGAACGCGGACCTCCCTGACAATCTCTTGTCCCCTCTCCATGGCAGGGCGAGGGGACAGGAAAGCGGCGCATGCATACGCCGTGGTTGGAGCAGACAAAAAGCCCCGTTTTGCTGTAAAATCAGGGGGTTGGTTAACCGCGTTTCGACTTAGCGGTCAATCCGATGGACATTAAGTCTTCTCGGAGAGAACCCATGTTTACATTTCGCAGCAAAATCCCCGTTTCGGTCGCCACGGCGTTTCATTGGCACGAACAGCCAGGGGCTTTAGATCGGTTGATTCCTCCGTGGGAAGACGTCCAGATCGAGCAGCGAAGCAGGTCGATTGCGCCCGGAAGCCGCGTCGTGTTGAAGATGCACGTTGGCGGCTTCCCCGTGCGCTGGGTTGCCGAACACACGGCCCTGGAACCGAATAAGTATTTTCACGATCGCCAGGTTTCCGGCCCCTTTGCCAGGTGGGAGCATACGCATCGTTTCCTGCCCAGCGAAGATGGCCAATGCGTCCTGGAAGACGAAGTCGATTACCAGATCCCAGGCGGAAGCCTGGGGACTCGGTTTGGCCGCTCGAAGGTCGAGAAGATGCTGCTCCAGATGTTTCGCTATCGGCACGATACGACTACCTACGATTTGATTGCCCATGCCCGTTATCAGGAACGTCCGACGATGAAGATTGCCATCACTGGTGCCAGCGGGCTGGTCGGCTCGCAGCTGGGGCCGTTCCTCACCACCGGCGGGCACCAAGTCGTGCCCATCTCTCGCTCGGCCGGCGAAGACACCATCCAGTGGGACATCAAGAAACAAGAGATCGACACGGCGAAGCTGGAAGGGCTGGATGCCGTCATTCACCTGGCCGGCGAAAGCGTGGCGGCCCGCTGGACCGACAAGAAGAAGCAAGCCATCCGCAGCTCGCGCGTCGATGGAACGCGTCTGCTATGCGAGTCGCTGGCGAAGCTGGAAAACAAGCCCAAGGTCTTAGTGTGTGCATCGGCTATGGGCTTTTATGGCGATCGCGGTGATGAAATCCTGACTGAGGCCTCGCCCCCTGGGGATGGTTTTCTGGCTGATGTGTGCCAAGAGTGGGAAGCGGCCGCGCAGCCGGCTCGCGATGCCGGCATTCGCGTGGTGCATGCCCGCATCGGGATTGTGCTGAGTCCCAAGGGGGGCGCATTGGCCCAAATGCTCACGCCGTTCAAGCTGGGCGTCGGTGGCAAGATCAGCACGGGGAAGCAGTGGTGGAGTTGGATCTCGCTGGACGATGTCGTGGGCAGCCTGCATCACTTGATGATGAACGACAACATTCAAGGGCCGGTTAACCTGTGCACTCCGAAGGCCGTGACGAACGAGGAGTTCACCAAGACGCTGGGCAAGGTGATTTCACGCCCCACGTTCTTCACCGTCCCCCAATTTGCGGCGAAGCTGGCCATGGGAGAAATGGCCGACGAGATGCTCCTTTCCAGCTGCCGCATGGAACCAAAGGTGCTGGAGCAAACCGAATATCACTTCCGCGAACCCAACCTGGAGCGTTGTCTGCGGAAGCTGCTGGGTCGGCAGTAGCTACCGGCAGTTAGTCGTCCCAGTCTTCCTCCTCGTCATCCTCTTCGTAGGTTCGCGTCCAGATATCGGCAGCGATCGGCTCAGTTACCGAGGTCTGGAATTCCCACTTCGTTTGATGCGAGTTGGAACCGTTCCCCAGTTCGATCATATCGCGGAAGACCTGTTGCGGGGTGCCACGATGCAGGGCATCTTCTAACTCGGAAAGCCGCTGATTCCACTTGGCACGCTGCTCGCGCATTTCGGTAACGTACTCGTCGTCATCGTCTTCATCCCATTCGGATTGAATGTCGGGATAGTACTCTTCGTCGTAAGCCTGGAGCAGCTGTTCGGCCTGCATCTGCTCGTGCACGACGACACCGTAGTTTTGTAGATGCTCCCACTGGAAGGAGCTGAGCTCGGCATCCTTGCGATAGCGTTTCAGCGCGCGTTCGCTGAGGAAGTGATGAATGGCAGTCCGCCACTGCACTTGAATTTGTCGTACCGTTTCGTCGTTGCACTCGTCGCCGTTCATCTCGGCGATACGGCGGATTTCCTCCTCGGTCGTGCCGCCGCGTTCGATCCGCCAGTCCATTTCCCGAGAATAGGCCTTTTCGAAGTAGCCGGGGTACTCTTCCTTCGTGATCATCACCATGTCGGTCGCAGGAGCTTCCTCCCGGAAGCGGGTTACGATCTGTTCGACCGATTCATCTGGGAAGAACTTCTGGGTGGCGTACGGAGGGATGTCCATGCCGTGGTACTTGGTGCTGCCGAACGTCCAGGCAGTGCCATCCTGATAGCGGCGGACGACATCGCACCACACGCCAATCACCGGATGGCAATAGATCACCCCGATCGTCGATTGATCGACATCCAGAAGCACTCGCATCGGCGTGGCGATTTCCTCGATCACGTAGTCTTCCAGCTTGGTGAAGCCGAGACTTTGAAACTGCTCGGTTATCGCATCGAACTTTTTCAGATGCTCTTCCGGCACCCAATCCTCGTGAGGATCTTCCAGACTACTTCGCTTGGTGAGCTTCACGCGGAAAGGCGGGACCGCGCCACCCATACCTTGGGCAATCATATCGCCGAGCGATTTGATCCAGCTCCGCAGCTTCCAGCGGATCACCAGGTAGGCCACGACCACAAAGAGAACCAGGGCGAGAAACACGCCCCCGACGATTTGCAAGAACAGTTCCATGATCAACTCCGCCTGGCTTTGATAAGAACCCGTAGATTTCGGATGTCGGCAAGTTACCAACTCGCAAAATGGGATTCCAGTATTTTCTTGCCAACGAGTTGTTAATTGACCGAAGCTTTTCCGGTTTTAGTTCGCTTAGGAATGCGCTCGATGCCGCAAAGCGGTTTACGGAAACTTGCCCCCAATATCATTTGAAAAGGAAGTCCCTTGTCGGCCGAACTTTGGCAACTGCGAATTAGCGATATCAACGACGCTCCGGTCAACGAGAACGGCAAGTACGTGCTGTACTGGATGATTGCCAATCGGCGGACGGAATGGAATTTCTCGCTTCAGAGGGCTGCCTGGTGGGCCGATAAGCTGAAGAAGCCGCTGATCGTGTTCGAGGCCCTGCGGGTTGGGTACGAGTGGGCCAGCGATCGTTTGCACACGTTCGTCTTGCAGGGCATGCTCGACAACCTCGAGGCCTTGTCCGACAGTCCCGTCGTTTACTATCCCTATGTCGAACCGGAGAAAGACGCCGCCAAGGGCTTATTGAAGGCACTTTCGCAAGATGCGTGCACGGTCGTGACCGATGACTTTCCCTGCTTCTTCCTGCCGCGGATGGTCAAGGCCGTCGGCAAGAAGCTGGACGTCAAGCTGGAAGCGATCGATAGCAACGGCCTGCTGCCGATGCGAGCGGCCGATCGCGACTTCCCTCGGGCGTTCAGTCTGCGGCGTTTTTTGCAGAAAGAACTACCACCGCATCTGGAAGTCTTCCCCAATGCGAATCCGCTGGCCCGGAAGTCATTTCCGGCCACCAACCACAAGCTGATCGCCGACATCATTCAGAAGTGGCCCTCGATCGATAAACGAACGCTTGAGAGCCCCGCCGATTTCATCGCCAGCTTGCCAATTGATCACGAAGTGGCCCCCGTCGACACGCATGGCGGCTCAGTCGCGGGACGCAAGCAGATGGAATGGTTCCTCAAGAAAGGCCTCCCACGGTACGGTGAAGAGCGGAACAGCGTCGAGAACGAATGCGTCAGCCAGCTGTCGCCGTATTTGCACTTTGGTCACCTCTCGGTGCACGAGGTCTTCCACGAGTTGGCCAAGCAGGAGAAATGGGAACCGAGCCGCCTGAGCAAGAAGGTGACCGGCAGCCGGGAAGGTTGGTGGAACATGAGCCCGAGTGCCGAGGCATACCTCGACGAGCTCATCACCTGGCGCGAACTGGGCTACAACATGTGCCACATGCGGGACGACTACGACCAGTTCAGCTCGCTACCGGAGTGGGCCCAGCAAACGCTCGGTGAGCACAAAGATGACGACCGCGAGCACGTCTACACGCTCGAGCAGTTCGAGAATGCCGAGACGCACGACCCACTCTGGAACGCCGCCCAGCGGCAACTGGTGCGTGAAGGGCGCATCCACAATTATCTGCGGATGCTATGGGGCAAGAAGGTCCTGCACTGGACCAACACGCCAGAGTATGCCGCCAAGATTCTGATCCATCTGAACAACAAGTACGCTCTGGATGGTCGGAACCCCAACAGTTACAGCGGCATCTTCTGGTGCTTTGGCCGGTACGATCGAGCCTGGGGCCCTGAGCGTGAGATCTTCGGCAAAATCCGCTACATGACCAGCGACAGCGCGATGAAAAAGCTGAATCTGAAGGGCTATATTAAGGAATATGGCGAGGCGACGCTGTTCGACTAAGGGGCTCGCGGACGCGGAAAAACCGGCCCCAACTCGCCGCATTCTTCCCAAATTGACCAAGATTTGCCCAAGAAACGGGGTGTAGAGGGGCGATTTTTTCTAAATGGACTAGATGCATCGCTTGCTCTGGCGGTATATTACTTGTTTGACTTGAGGTCAAGCGCTACCGGTATCTGAGTAGTGCTTCCCATAAACCACATTTTTCCGGCAGCAAGTCGGGCTATCGAAACAAAGGAAATCTTTAGGTAACCAATGGTTAAGGTACTCGTTCGCGACAGGGAATCGATTCAAGAAGCAGTTCGTCGGTTTGGTAAGTTGGTCATGCGTAGCGGTCTCAAGAAAGAGATGCGTCGTCGCAAGTATTACGAAAAGCCGAGCGACCTGAAGCGTCGAGCCCGCCTGCGTGCCGAACGCCGCGCCATGAAGGAACGCCTGCTGGTTCAAGACTAGTTCCGTTCAGGACTAGTTTCCTGCCACTAGGCAACGGCGACCTAAAGCCGAGCATATAAAAGAGAACGCCCAGTGTTTACACTGGGCGTTTTCGTTTCTTGTTCACGTTGTTGGCCGTGCCACTTAGTCCTTCAGGTGCGGCTCGAGTTCTTTGGCCCAGACGGCGTAGCCTTCGTCGGTCATGTGCAGGCCGTCCTTTTTGAACAGCTCAGGACGGGGCTTGCCATCTTCGCCCAGCATTGGGGCATCGATGTCGATGAACTCGCAGTTCTCCGTCTTGGCACATTCCTCGGCGATCAGCTTGTTCGTTCCACGCACTGCGTCGATCAGCTTCCAGCGGCTGAGGCTTGGCTTCACGGCGATGTAGAGGATCTTCGTCTTTGGAAGCTCTTCGCGAATCGTCGCGACGAACTCCTGGAAGTCTTCGTGGATCTGCTCAGGCGTATAGCCAGCGGCCACGTCGTTGTCGCCAGCGTAAACGACGACGGTACGCGGCTTGTACGGTAGGATGATCCGATCCGCGTAGTAGACCGAGTCTTCCAAACGCGAACCACCAAAGCCGCGGTTCAAACCACTGAGTTTGGGAAACGACTTGTCGAGATCCCACATCCGAATGCTGCTGCTACCGACAAACACCACACCGCCAGGCTTGACCGGGTTTTCCTGGTCCTTCTTGGCGAACTTGTCCATCTCGCCTTTCCACTTGGCAATGCTCTTGGGCACCTGGCCATCGGCGGCAAAACTAACGGCGGCAAGCATCATCACGAGAGAGGCACTAGCGAGGAAGCGAATCATGAGGTGTAGTCCTTAACAGGTAGGAATTGCGATAGGAGGTACTTGATGGAGTTGAAAGAATGAATAGCCACCAAGGGGCACAAAAATAGTAACGGAAACATCAAAGAATCCTGACACGGTTTATCCCAAAAGAAAAGCGGGATCGAACGGATCCCGCTTTTGCGAATTGGGTACTGACCGCGATTAGCCGAGCACGTATGGGGCACGGTGGGCTCGGTGCGTCATCTCGGCGGCTTCGGCGTCGCCGTTGATCTTTTCAGCAACCGGATCCCATTCGATCTTGCGTTCCAGGCGGCAAGAGATGTTGCCCAGGTGGCAAGCGGTTGCCGTGCGGTGACCGATTTCGACATCGCAGATCGGCAGTTCGCGGGTCTCCATGCAGCTGAGGAAGTTACGGTGGTGGTTGCTGCTGTCGATCAGGTGGATGTCGGAATCCTTCAACTTGATCGCGCCGATTTCCTCGGACGAAGGCTGGAACACGCCACGGTTGACGTAGATCTCGCCCTTGTCGCCGATGAAGCGGGTACCCATCTTGATGTCCTTTTGACCTTGGCCGACGATCATCGTCACGCCGTCGCCATAGTCGTAGGTGATGCGGCAAGCTTCCGGCACCTCGTGGGCGTTTTCCGGATGATACTTGACCTGTTCGGCATGCACCGACAGCGGGCCACTATCGTCCTTGCCCAAGCCCCAGTGGGCGATGTCGATATGGTGAGCACCCCAGTTGGTCATCTGACCGCCGGAGTAATCCCACCAGAAGCGGAAGTTGTAGTGAACTCGCTTCTCGTTGTAAGGAACGACCCGTGCTGGGCCGAGCCAGAAGTCGTAGTTCAAGTTGGCCGGCGGATCGCTGTTGGGCGGCAGCTTGCCGGGGTCGTTGGCACCTGCGATACCGACATGCACCGTGTGGACCTTGCCGAGATAACCGTTACGAACCAGTTCGCAGGCACGGCGGAAGTTGGACGACGAACGCTGCATCGAACCGGTCTGCACGATTCGCTTGTTCGCGCGAGCCGCTTCGACCATCTTGCGGCCTTCGTTGATCGTCAGCGACAGAGGCTTTTCGCAGTAGACATCTTTACCCGCTTCACAGGCGTGAATAGTGGTCAGGGCGTGCCAATGATCCGGCGTGCTCACGACAACGGCGTCGATGTCTTTGCGATCCAGCAGTTTGCGGTAGTCTTCAAAGATCTCGACCTTGCGATCCTTTTTGTCGAGCACGGTCTTCGCGGCGTTCTCGGCATGCTTCGAGTCGACATCGCACACGGCAACGGCGTTATCGAGGAACTTGCCAAGGTTGCCGCGGCCCATACCGCCGACACCGATGTGCCCGGTCAGGACACGATCGTTGGCACCAAAAGCGGTCGAAGGAATGAACATCGGAGCAGCCGCCAAACCGGCAGCAACACTGGATGTCTTGATAAATGTACGACGCGAGACGCGATGATTAGCGGCCATGAAATCCTCTTCAGTTCGATTCGATCAAGCTCAACCGGAACCCGGCCCATAGGTAAGAAAGTTAGCCGAGGCGGTAAGCTTCTTAGTTTAACTGAAATTGGTTGTCGCGCAAAGTCAAAGAAACCACCACTATCGGTGGGTTATTAGATTAGTCCATTTCTTCCCACACGCTGTGATAGCCGTCGACCGCTTCGGCGTACTGTAAGAACCGTTCGTAAAACGAGTTACCGCCGATCGTCGAACTGTCCCCCACCACGATCAGCTTCCGCCGAGGCCGCGTCAGGGCGACATTCATGCGGCGCGTATCGTGCAAGAATCCGATTTCGCCGGAGGTGTTCGAGCGAACCAGCGAGATGATCACCGCTTCGTTTTCGCGGCCTTGAAATCCGTCGACCGTGTCGGCTTCAACGCCGTCAGGCAGCTGATTCCGCAGACGCTGCACCTGGGCGGCATACGGAGAGATGACCGAGATCGCCGACGGCTCAATGCCTGCCTCGACAAGTTGGGTGGCCTTCTTCGCGACGAATCGCGCTTCGGCATCGTTGAAGCGGCTGGAGGTCGCTTCGTCTTCCTCCTCTAAAAAGTCGGCCCCGGCCGTGTCGTAGAACTGCCACGGCTTGGGATCGACGTAGACCTCGTCATTGAGCAGCGGTTGCAGGTCATGCGCCGCCACCGAATCGTCGGCTTCCAATTGGCCTTCGTAAAATTCGAGGCTGCTGAAATCCATGATTGAAGAATGCATCCGGTACTGCCGCTTCAAAAGCCTGGCGATCTCAGGCCGCTTTCTCACTAGCCGCTGCTGCATGCTTTCGGCAAAACCTTCGCTGGCCGCTTCCTGCGAAAGGATCGTCGGCGGAAGTTGGCAGTGGTCGCCTGCGAGGATCACGCGCTGGCTTCGCGAAAGCGGAATCCAACAAGCGGGCTCGACTGCCTGACAGGCTTCGTCGATCACTACCGTATCGAAGTTACGACCAGCCAACAGGTCATCGTCGATCCCGGTCAACGTGACGCACAGCACGTCGGCCCCGGAAAGAATCTGATCGAGCGTCTGTCGTTGAATGCGTTGGGCGTCATCGAACAGTTGCCGGGCTTCATCACGCAGCGCAGCGCGTTCGCCGGGGGCAGGCTTGGCTCGCGTGTAGCGGCCGGCACTCCGCAGCCTGGCCTGGGCATCGCGAATCAGCTTATCGGCCAGCTTGGCATCGGCGTGCGAGCGAGCCAGGTAGTCGAGTGTCGCGTCGTGCAACCTTTCGGAAACACGAGCCGGATGGCCGAGCCGTACGGCACTAACGCCTTGCGCCATCACGCGTAGCATGAGGTTATCGACCGCCAGGTTGCTAGGCGCACACGCGAGGACTTTCTCGCCCCGGTCGACCAGCTTGCGAATCAGATGCGCGAGCGTCACCGTCTTACCGGTACCAGGCGGACCATGAATGATGGCCACGTCCTGGGCTCGCAGGGCGTTCTCAACGGCGTCCCACTGCGACTCGTTCAAACTACGTGGCGCGTCACCGGTCTCGACCGCAGCATCGAACCGCGGAGCCGCTTCGCCAAGCAGCACATCACGCAGATCAGCCAGTCGATTGCCGGAAGCACTGGCCGCTCGCTTCAGCGCGAACTCCATTCGCCGACGCGTGACTTCGTCGTCGCTGGGGATCAGGTTGAACGGGTCATCGTCGTTTTCGAGAAAGTCTTGCGTGACGACTTCGATCGAGCCATCACGCACCGAAGCGACGAGCCCGCGAACCTGGTTTTGCTCGACGTCTTGCACAATCACCGGCGAGCCCGATCGAAAGCGATGCGCCGGCAGCGAGGCTCCTTGGGTCTTGGGGCGAAACTGGCAGATCACGCGGCCAGCCAGGGCCGACCATTGTTCGTGCAGCTTGACTCCTTTGAGCACGCCTTCTTTTTGCTTGCCATCGGCCAGACGCTGCGACTCTTCCTTGGCTTCCAGCGCCATCCATCGGCGGAAGTCCTCGAACAGCGAGGGCCACTCGATCTGGTCTGGCTCGAAGAAGGCATCGACTTCCGGCAGATTCTCGCGAAGGGTCTTCGCGGCCCGCTTCGCGCGGTCTTCCGCGACTTCGACGCTGGCCTGACGGCGGACCAGATCGATCGCGCCGATTTCTTTACCGGGAATGTCCGCTTCTTCAATCAGCAGCTTGAAGAGTTGGTTTCGATTGGTCCCCGGAGGAAGTCCCCGTAAATGGAGCCGTGCCATGAGTGGTGCTTTGCGGATGGGAGTGCTTGCTGGGGTCCGCCACTTCCTCGCGTGCGGCGGGCGGGGTCGCGAAGAAGCACGCAACCGCCTGAACGAACAACATGGTAGCAAACAACATGAGCACTGCGTCATAGCTGCCCAGAAGTTCTTTCCCCTGGCTCATCAGAAACGGCCCGGCCGCACTGCCTCCGACGATCGACATCATCTGGAAGCCTTTGATCTTGCCCAAGTGAGCCCGGCCAAAGTAGCGTGCCAGCAGCGAATTCGATCCGGCAGCCGAAACACCTTGAGCAACACCAAACGTCAGACCGTACGCACCCGCCATCCAAACCGAGTCGATCGAAAGGTAGACCAGCACGCCACTGCCCAGCAACACGGCGCCAGCCACCAACAGGTAATTCAACTTGAAGTAGTCGGCCAGGATGCCGCCAAAGAACTGACAGCTGGCCATGCTGATGGCCATGGTCCAGAAGACGACCTGAGCGTCTTCTTCGGTCAGCCCTCGGCTTTCGACATACGGGATCACCATGAACATCAGCGCGGTGCCGATCATGGCCCACATCGTCATGAAGGAAAGCACGATCCAGAACGAGCGTTCGCCAAACGCTTCGCCCAGCGTTAGCTGCGGCATCATGAAGAACGAACCGCGACTCTCAGGCTCATTATCCTTACGTGGAACGCGTTTCTCGCCATCAGGCAGTTGGCCAACTTCTTCCGGATGGTTACGGAAGACGAAGAGCAAGATCGGGAACATGATTGCCCACACGCCCACGCCCAACGCGAAGTAGGCCTGCTGCCAGCCGAACGCGTTAATCAACGCGATGGTGATGACCGGAAACGTGGCGAACGCGATCGGCGCGGACAGGTTACGAATGCCATTGGCAAAGCCCAGCTTTCGTTGAAACCACATGTCAGCCGTATTGGTCGCCAGCAGCGTGAGCGAGCCTTGCCCTAAGGTTCGTATCGCGAGAAATGCCACGAACAACGCGTACGGTCCTTCGACCTGGGACATGAACATGCAGGCCAGGCCGAACAGGGTAATGATCAGCGTGATGGTCTTGCGCAGTCCCCACCGATCGGCGAGGGCACCGATCCACGGAACGGGAAACGCAGCGAGGATCGTTCCCCACAAATAGGCGGTCGTCACCGTCACGATCTCGGCGTCGATCAGTTCCTTGGTCAGAACGACCTCTTGGCCAGGGTGAGCGGCTTTGAACGTTTCGGTCGCCAGCGAGGTGGCAATGTGTTTGTTAAACAGCGCGACGCCGTACGTCTGACCGGGGCTGGTGCAATATTGAGCGACCATCGCGACGCCCAGCATGACCCAACCGTAGAAGAAAGGGGTCGCTCGGACGAGCGGATCGCGTCGCAAAGATGCTGCCTCAAGGGAGGCGGCGTCGGTGGCCATAGTGGAGGATTGCCTGAAGTTGTTCTAGCGGAGGTAAGCAAGCTAATCATTGCCTGCGCGGACTCATATACTAACAATGGGCCCACAGGTAGGAAACGTCTAAAGGGCGTTCGGTTCGCCGTATTTTCTAGCACCCATCATTACGCCCCTAAGCGGCGTTACCGTTGGCATCTTCGCCAACACGTGCAGGCCAATTGCAAGCAGTTAACATTGCCGATACGTTGGAACGTCTTAGACACCCACCTGGGTGTGACTTTGCTCGAAGGAGCAGCTGTTTTCCATACAGATAATCCAACAAAAGCGTGAAGTGAATGAGCCGAATTGGTTTAGCTTTCAAGCTCTTTTTCCAAATACTATTTAATTCTGATGTCGCCAAGCGAGCGGAGAAGCTCTCGCTGCCTGCCCCGAACGAGCAGGAGAAGAAACCGGAGCCACCTCCTCCGCCGCCACCACCACCGAAGCCTCCCAAGCCGCCACGGCCCGATGGCATCGACGCGTTGGTGCTGCTGGCAACCTTGCAGCGCGAGGCCCGCTTTCTGGATCTCTTCCAGGAAGACCTGAGCGAGTACGACGACGCCCAGATCGGTGCCGCCGTTCGCGACGTGCAGCGCGACACCAAGGCCACTCTCAACCGCTTGTTCGCCATCAGCCCAGTGCGTGGTGAAGAAGAAGGGGGCCGTATCGATCTGCCTGAGTCGTTCGACGCCAGCGAGATTCGCCTGGTCGGCAACGTGCAAAACGAAAAGCCTTCAGCCGGGACGCTCGTGCATCGCGGCTGGAAGGCCACCAAGTGCGACGTGCCTAAGTTCAACGGCACGCTCGAGCAGGCCCAAGTGCTCAATCCGGCAGAAGTGGAGGTCTAAACCATGGCAGCGAAATATGTCATCGGCGTCGACCTCGGTACGACCAATAGCGTCATCGCCTACAGCGACCTGGAAGCGGAACAGCCCGTCGTCGAGTTGTTAGAGATTCCGCAACTGGTCGCGGCCAGCACGATCGAAAACCGCAAGTCGCTTCCTTCCTTCTTGTACCTCGCGACCGAGGCCGATCAGGAAGGTGGCAAGCTCGGGCTGCCGTGGGACGAAAGCCAAACGTACGCCACCGGCGAGTGGGCTCGGCGTCAGTCGGCCGATACGCCAGACCGGACGGTCGGCGGGGCGAAGAGCTGGCTCTCGCATCATAAGGTCGACCGGCAAGGCAATATCCTTCCTTGGAACGCACCGGAAGAGGTCGGCAAGATCTCGCCGGTCGAAGCTTCCAAGCGATATCTTCAGCACCTGGTCGCTGCCTGGAACGAAGCTCAGCCCGAGCATGCGTTCGCCGATCAAGCGGTCGTGCTGACGGTACCGGCTTCGTTCGATGCCAGTGCCCGCGAGCTGACGCACGAAGCGGCCATCGCGGCTGGTTTCCCGGCCGACTTTACCTTGCTGGAAGAACCCCAAGCTGCCGTCTACTCGTGGCTTGGCCACATGGGCGACAAGTGGCGGAAGGCCCTCAAGGTCGGCGACAAACTGCTGGTCTGCGACGTGGGTGGTGGTACGACCGACCTGACGCTGATCACCGTCGAAGAAGAAGGGGGCGAACTGGTCCTCAAACGGATGGCCGTCGGCAATCACCTGTTGGTGGGCGGCGACAACATGGACCTTGCCCTGGCGTTTCATGTGGCCGAACTGTTCAAAGAGAAGAACGTCACGCTCGATCCGTGGCAGTCGGTCTCGCTGTGGCACAGCTGCCGAGCAGCCAAGGAACAACTGCTGCAAGAGGACGGCCCCGACAAGCATCCAGTCAGCATCCTGGGCCGCGGCAGCAAGTTGATCGCCAAGACAGTTTCCGTCGACGTCGAGCGCGAGCCGATCAAGCAGATGCTGCTCGAAGGCTTTTTCCCTGCTTGTGCGGCGACCGATAAACCAGAGCGAGGCTTCGTTTCCGGTTTTCAGGAACTCGGTTTGCCATTTGAATCGGACCCAGCCGTTACGCGGCACCTGGCCGAGTTTCTGGCGCAACATTCCGAGAAAGCAGGCAGCGCGATCCATCCGACGCACGTGCTGTTCAACGGTGGCGTGTTCAAGAGCGAACCGTTCCAAACGCGATTGATGGAAACCATCGGTTCGTGGCAACCGGAACTGCCACCGCAGCGACTGGAAGGGGATCACGACCTCGACTACGCGGTCGCTCGTGGTGCAACCTTCTACGGCTGGCAGAAAGAGAAGGGGGGCATTCGCATTCGCGGCGGAACGGCCCAGGCCTATTACGTCGGGATTCAGACATCAGGCCTGGCAATCCCCGGTGCCCCACGTCCGCTGCATCTGCTGAACGTGGTGCCGATCGGCATGGAAGAAGGAACCGAGACCGATGTACCCAGCGCCGAGATCGGCCTGGTAGTCGGCGAGACGACCAAGTTCCGTTTTTTCTCTTCGCCGATTCGCAAAGACGACAAGCCTGGCCAGATGATCCAGCGGTGGGACGAAGCCGAGATTTCCGAGACCGACAGCTTGGAAGCTTCCTTGCCGCGCGACGACAAGATCAACGAGCCCTACGTGCCGGTGACCTTCCACAGCAAGGTAACCGAGCTCGGCATGCTCGAGCTGTGGTGCGTCAGCAGCAAAACCTCCGGCCGCTGGAAATTAGAGTTCAACGTCCGCGAAGAGGACTAAGCCTCGAATCTACCTAATCTCGTCCCCTCGCCCCTGAGGGGAGAGGGTTAGGGTGAGGGGCTACGAAACAAGAGAAGCCTTAGCCACCGAGGACACAGAGAGCACCGAGGGAAGAAAAGAAGTTCAACCGCGGATTACGCAGATAAACGCGGATAAGTAATAAGGAAGTCGCGTCTTGCGAATCCCATCCGTGCTATCCGCGAAATCCGCGATTAAACCCTCTTCTTTGTGTGCTCTGTGGCTAATCAAGAAACCACTCCCACCATGTCCATCGTCAAAGCAACCTCCGCTCAGCCACGCCCTGGCGACGAAGAGGAACTCCCCAGCCGCTATCTGGTCGGCATCGATCTCGGCACGACCAACTCGGCCGTGACCTTCCTCGATACGCAGACCGAAGGTGCCAGCATCGAGACCTTCGCGGCCCCCCAGGTCATCGCCCCCGGCCAGATCGAAGCGCGGACGACGCTGCCGTCGTTTCACTATCAATCGGCCCAAGGAGAGTTCGCCCAGGACGCATTGCGTCTGCCGTGGAGCAAGTCGGACGAAACGACCGCCGTCGGAGCGTTTGCCCGCGACCACGGCACAAGCGTCCCTGGCCGCATGATCAACTCGGCCAAGAGTTGGCTCTCGCACTCTGGCGTCGACCGTACCGCCGCACTATTACCGTGGCATGGCAGCGCGGATGTCGAAAAGCTTTCGCCGGTCGAAGTCAGCAGCCGCTACCTCCAGCACGTGCGTCGTGCATGGAACGATCAGTTCAAGTCGGAACCGCTTGAAGAGCAAGACATCGTGCTGACGCTGCCGGCGTCGTTCGATGAAATCGCGCGTGAGCTGACCGTCGAAGCGGCCAAGCAGGCAGGGCTCGATCGCGTGGTCCTCATCGAAGAACCGCAAGCCGCGTTCTACGACTGGTTGGCCAAGCATGCCGACAGTTGGCAGCAGCACGTTTCGCCAGGGCAGACGATCCTGGTGTGTGACATTGGTGGTGGTACGAGCGACTTCACGCTCATCCGTGCCCGGGCAGGCGAAGAGAACCTGGTGCAGTTCCATCGCGTGGCGGTCGGCGAACACCTGATCCTGGGTGGCGACAACCTCGACCTGGCCTTGGCGCATCATCTGGAACAAAAGCTTTCGCCCAAGGATAAGCTACCGGCCGATCGTTGGTCGATCCTGGTGCGGCGATGTCGTCAGATCAAAGAGACGTTCCTCGGCCCCGATGCCCCGGACTCGCAGACGGTCAGTCTTCCGGCACTGGGCTCGAAGCTGATTGGCGGTGCTTTGCAGTGCGAAGTGACGCGAGAAGAAGTCCACCAGGTACTGGCCGAAGGCTTCTTGCCTGATTGTGAACTGACCGACGAGCCTGACACGCGGACCTCTGGCTTTCAGGAGTTTGGCTTGCCGTACGCCCCCGATGCGGCGATCACGCGGTGGCTGGCCTACTTCCTGCGAACGCATCATGAAGTGATCGAAGAAGAGAGCCGCCACGCGAGCGGATCCGTTCGTCCCGATTTGGTTCTATTGAACGGTGGCTTCTTCGAATCGCCGGTGCTGAAAGAGCGTCTGCTCGACGTCCTGACTCGCTGGTTCACCCAGGACGATGCCAACTGGCAGCCGGTCCTGCTGGAGAATCAGCATCTCGACCTGGCGGTCTCGCGCGGGGCAACTTACTACGGCCAAGTCCGCCGCGGCACTGGCGTCAAGATCACGGCCAACCTGGCCCGCACGTATTACATTGGGATCGGCAGCGGCGAAGCGACCGAGGCGTTATGTCTGTTGCCGGCAACGACCGAGCCGGGACAAGAGATCGACCTCGACCTGACGTTCCAGCTGCGTGTGTCGGAGCCGGTCGAGTTTCCCCTGTTCATTTCCAGCACGCGTCTGATCGACGAGCCAGGGCAACTGGTGCCGATCGATCCGCAGCAGATCAAAGCCTTGCCGCCGATCCGTACGGTGCTGCGGGCCCGGCGACGCGCCGAAGCGGAAACGATTCCGGTGCATCTGCACGCCAAGCTGACCGAGATCGGCACCATTGAACTGTGGTGCGCTCAGGTCGACAGCGACCGGACGTGGCGTCTGCAATTCGACATTCGTAGCGCCACGCAGACCGATGTCGCCGCGCACGAGTCGGCCAAGGAAGCGGAAGGGATGCTCGATGAGTCGCTGTGGAACGAAGCGGCTCAGGTCCTGAACGAAACGTTCGGCGAAGACGCATCCCGCAAGCCGCAGCCGCTAATCAAAGATCTGGACGCGGCTTTGGAGATGCGGCGTGACGAGTGGCCGACTTCGCTGTTGCGGCGGATGTGGGAACACCTGATGGACCTGGAGGCAGGCCGCAGCAAGAGCCCCACGCACGAGTCGCGCTGGCTGAACCTGACCGGATACTGCCTACGGCCTGGGTATGGCCTGGCACTCGATGACTGGCGGGTTTCCGAGACGTGGAAGCTGCTGCAAGGCAAGGTGCTGCACAACGACGACAATTGCCGCAATCAATCGCTCATCCTCTGGCGGCGGATCGCCGGGGGACTCAATCGCGGGCAGCAACTAGCCATCGCCGAACCCCTTCTGGTCGCCACGCGGGCGATGCACAAGCGAATGACCAGCGGTGGCGGAGGAAGCGCCGCCGCGACGTTCACCCCGCAACAAGCGATCGAAGCATGGCGTCTCTTGGGAAGCCTGGAACTGCTTGGTGCTCAAGAGAAAACCGAGATCGGTCGCATGCTGGTCGACCTGCTGGGCAAGAAGAAACTGGAACCGGCCCGCGGTGCGATGGCGTGGACGATTGGCCGCTTGGGAACTCGCACGCCCGTGTATGGCCCGCTCAATACGCTGGTTCCGAAAGAGATCGCGGCGAAGTGGCTAACAGCGATTATCAAGCAGAAGAGCACCGACCGAGCCGACCTGCTGGCCGTAATGCAACTGGCTCGCCGCACTGACGACCGCTACCGCGACCTGGCCGAAGATGCCCGCGACCAGGCGGCGACTTGGCTAGAGCAGCAGAAAGCAACCGAGCACTGGGTCCGCATCGTCCGCGACGGTGGTCAGCTGGATGAAGAAGAACAGTCGCAGATCTTTGGCGAGAGCTTGCCAACCGGCTTGACGCTGGTTCGTTAACCAATCCTGGGTGCCACGCCCAAGTCCGCTTGGGCGTGTCTTAAACCGCGTGAGTGCTACGAAACCCAAGCGAATCGAAACGCCAAGCACCTCGAAGATGGTCGCCTGAGCCTGCCTTCGCACGCCCAAGAAGACTTGGGCGTGGCACCCCGGCTCTGTGTCCTCTGTGGCTTTTCCTTATCTACCGCGCTGCTCACGTCTCCGAGCGATCAATCCACCGTGGTTGTTCGTGCGGGTGGGCGGCGATGAGTTGCTGCAGGGCTTCGGCCGGGTCGCTGGCCGTCAGCAGCAGGCTGCGACAATCGGCCGACATGAACTCTTGGTCGGCGGCCTGATCGAGCATGGCCAGCAGGGGATCGAAAAAGCCTTCGATGTTCAAGAGACCGCACGGCTTGTGGTGGAAGCCGAGTTGGGCCCAGGTGATGACCTCGAACAGTTCTTCCAGCGTTCCGTACCCGCCGGGCAGGGCCAGAAAACCGTCGGACAGATCCGACATCTTTGCTTTCCGCTGATGCATCGAATCGACGACGATCAGGTCGGTCACACCGTGGTGGGCCAGTTCTCGTTCGACGAGCGCTCCGGGGATGACGCCGATCACTTCGCCCCCGGCTGCCAGCACGGCATCGGCCAGGGCACCCATCATGCCGACTTTGCCGCCACCATAGATGAGCTGAATCTTGTGCTCGGCCATCAATTGGCCCAGCTGGGTAGCGACCTGAGCATAGGCAGGTCGGCTTCCGGATGCCGACCCGCAAAAGACACACAAACTTTCCATCATCAATTCCGTTGGGATGGAATGACCACGAATGCGTTACTTCGCCGACAAAGCGAAATCGCCTCGCATGTCACGCCATACACAGTGAATGTGATTGGCCGGGTTGCCTGAGACGTCCGGCTGAGCGTTGACGAATTCAATGAGAAACGTTTCGCCCTGAACGCGATAGTAATGCGGAATGCCATCCTTGAAACCACCAGCCCAGGCAAAGTGAATGCCATCCCAGCCAGCGGCTTCCAGGTCGGCGTAACGCTTGGCTGCGACGTCCTGCGGCATGGCCGAGACGTAGGCTTCGATCAGCTTCTTCAGCGTGGCCTTCTGGTCGGCGGTCAGGTCGGTCCAGGCAATGCCTTCAGCAGCGGTTTGCGGCGGGTGAGGTTCGCCCGCGTTGCGGATCTCGGCAGGGCACTTCTCGGCGATCACAGCCGTCTCGAGTTGTTCCTTCGAGAGCGAGTTGACCAAGCCGAACGCGACTTCTTCTTCGGCCTTCAGCACTTCCATCCCCTTGGGGTAGCCAGCGAGGACTTGCTCTTTGACTTCGGCCGGGTTGGTGGCAAAGAACTGCGGCGTCGACGAAACGACCTTATCACCTTCGACGACGAAGTTCAGCGAGAGGTGATGCCCTTCGAAGCTCAGGCCCCAGCGGCTATCCGCTTTAGGTTCGCCGAAGATGGTCACGTAGTAACGCTGGGTATCCCGGATCGGTCCCTTCGTCTGAATGTGCTTCAGCAGAGCTTCCAGGGAAATGATCTGGGTGGTCTTGTCGTAACCAACTTCGCTCAGTGCGACCTGAAGCAGGGCATGGGTCTTCTTGCGTTGGTCTTCGGTCATGTGCTTCATCTGCAGGCCCTTGCGTTCATCCTTGGGGATGAAGTGCCAGCCGAGACGCTGGGGGCTGTCGTACGGATAAAGCATCACCTTCTTCTGCTCGGCATCGAGCGTATCGACCAGGGCACCTGCCGCTGAGGTCATTTTCTCGCCGGTCCCGGCCAGGCGATAGAACGTGTAAGCGGAGGTCACGGTGGCCAAGGCAAGCACCACAGAGGTTACGGCAAGCAGACTTTTTCGCACAGGAAGTCCTTTGGTAGGGGAGGGGAAGCAGGTAGGATATCGGACAGGTCATCAAGCGAAACAATGTGTTTCGGAGTAATATAAATTACCATGAGCCGTGGCGAATTGCATCCCGCTTATCCGCCAAACCTGCCAAACTCGGCCCCTGCCTTAACGATTTCACCCCTGGAGACCATCATGCTGAAGAATCTTGCGCTGTGTTGCCTTGTCCTATTCCTCTCGTCCACGGCCGTTTGGGCTGCTGAAGGAAAGAAGGCCCCGCTGTGGGAAGATGGTGCCCCAGGTGCCAAAGGGACCGAGGAAAAGGACATTCCCACGCTGACTACCTACCTGCCGGCCTCGGAAATCAATACCGGCTGTGCCGTGGTCGTTTTTCCGGGCGGTGGCTACGGTCATCTGGCCGTCGGGCATGAAGGGGTCGATATCGCCAACTTCTGGAATGACCTGGGCGTGGCCGCATTTGTGCTGGAATACCGTCACTCGGGTCGTGGCTACAAGCACCCTATTCCGCTGCAAGACGCCCAACGAGCCATCCGTACCGTGCGTGCTCGCGCAGAAGAGTACGGCGTTAATCCCAGTCGCATCGGTATCCAAGGCTTCTCGGCCGGCGGCCACCTGGCCTCCTCGGCAGCGACCCACTTCGACGCTGGCAACCCGGAAGCGAAAGATCCGATCGACCGCGTCAGCTGCCGACCGGACTTCGCCATTTTGTGCTACCCCGTGATCGCATTCGACCAACCGTACACGCACAAGGGATCTCAGAACAACTTGCTGGGCAAAGACGCCGACAAAGAGTTGGTCCAGTCAATGTCGAGCGAATTGCAGGTCACTTCCGACACGCCTCCGACGTTCCTCTTTCACACGACCGAAGACACCGGCGTGCCTCCCCAGAATAGCGTGGTCTTCTACCTGGCCCTGATCAAGAACAAGGTTCCGGCCGAAATGCACGTGTTCGAGAAAGGCCGCCACGGCGTTGGCCTGGCCAAGTCGATCCCCGGCACTGCCGAGTGGGGCAATCTCGCCTACCTGTGGCTGAAGAACCGCGGCATGATCGACGCAAAGAAGTAAGTCAGGAGGTTACCTGAGCGACCGTTTTTCGGGTAACTCAAGAGACAATAAGAACATCGTCTTCGGCAGCTATCGACGGACTTTACATCCGCTGATGGCTGCCGAAACGCTTTCTGGAATCAGCCCGCCGTCGGGCTTTCTTTCAGGCATCGTGATATCACGTGCCACCGGTTGGAGCCTTGCAAAACGGCATCGGGCATCCACAACCCCGACCCCTGCTTGGGGGCCAGATCGTTGTTACAACCGTTACCAGCTGACTCAAATCCCCCCTAAAACGGCATGATCTGTCAGACAAAATGCCCATTTATCCACGGGTAAAGCCGTAAGCTTCAAAAGGGAAACAAACCAACAATCGCTTACCCATTTGGGCAGACTTGGTCATGATCGTCAGTCACTCGTTTCTAACGCAGGGCATGGATACGCTGGTCACGTTCAACCCGATCAGCGTTCACGAAGAAGTCACGCTCGATGAGTTGCTCGAGCGGCTTTACAGCACCGGCTTTCATCACTGGCCGGTCGTGGATGATCAGCAGCATGTCATTGGCATGATCTCGGACCAAGACATCGTCAAGGCAGCCACCGAGCGATACATCGCCAATGCTTCTCGGGAAGAGTGCCGCCAGAACTACCAGGTATCGATCCGTAGTTTCATGAAACGGCAAGTAGAAACGCTCGACCATTCCGGAAGCCCTCGCGAAGCTTTGAGCCGAATCCTCGAGCGAGGCATCCACTGCCTGCCGGTCACGAAGAATGATGTTCTGTGGGGAATGATAACGACCACCGATTTCATCCGCGAATTTGCCTACAGTTCGCATCCTGTACGTGACATACCGGTAGGCGAGACCTACGACACCGATCCTCAAATCGTCGAAATTGATACGCCGATCGATGAGGTACGCAAGCTGTTCATCGAAGGCTGCCTTTCGTACGTATTGGTCGTACAAGGCGATTGCCCACTGGGGGTCATCACGGCCCGCGATCTTCGGCGGCACCGCTGTCGCCAAATGGCACGCACTCTCTTCGACGGCGGGCTGGGCGAAACGAGCAAAGCGATTGATCTTCTGAAAACGACTAGCTGCCTACAGCGAACAAGCAACTTGGGACAAGCCGCTACCACGATGTACGAACAACAGATCAACGCCGTGATGGTCTGTCCGCGTGGCGAAGAACGCTACGGCGTGATCACCGAAGAAGCGATTCTGCGTCGCATTTGCCAAATGGAATTGGCCATCCAGCCAGAAACGACCGGCACCTATTACTAAGGCCCCAAGAGGGTCAACCGCTCGACTTCCAAAGGAAAGTCGTAGTAGGTGCGAATGCTCGATGTCTTCGCCGACAGGACGCGCACCTTGGCTGAATTACCGGTCGCTGGCCGATTATTGCGACGCGTTTCCAAAGACAGCCGTTTGCCAGCTCGCTCTAAATCTTGCTTCCGGTCCACGTGCTGTTTGATCTCGGCCTCGAATCGTTGCTGCGTCTGCAATCGACGCGTTCGCAAAACATCGCGACTGGCAACCAATCGTCGTCCTTCAGCCTGAACCAACGCCAGGTCTCGCTCGTAGTCGTTGATCAATCGCTCGAGCCGGAAGATCTCGCGATCGAGTCGGTCTTTGCGTACCGGGTCATTTGTCTGACGTCGTGCTTCGTTCAAGCGAAAGACATCGTCAATCAAGATCGCCAGCTCTCGGCGAATGACGCTCTGCTGGGATTCCAACTGCGAGATGGAAACATTCAGGGGACCTTCCAGCTGGGCGAAGCGTTGTTCTTCCTGTGTCCACTCGCTACGCAGCTTGTCGATTTGATCGGTAGCTTGCTGCTGATCGACTTCGATCTGCTTCCGGCGGACTTCGATTTGCTGCTGATTGTTTTGCTTCTCCATCTGCTCCTTCAGCTTGGCGTCGTCCTTGGCATCTTGTTGCTCGGTCGTCGACGAGGTGAACAGGGTCGCTACGTCCTGATAGTTGTTGTCGAATTCGGTCTGACGCTGACCCACCAACGCAGGGCGGACGGCATCGCGAGCACGCGTCACCAGCGCCGCCGAGACATCGCCGGACCGAGGTCCTTCGTAGAAGCCAAACAAACGGCCAAGCAGACGCACCGTCTCGAGGACTTTCGCTTCATCCTGGCCGGTAAGCTCACTGGCGGGAAGCTGCTTGGACAGACGCTGAATCTGCACGAGCGCCGCGTCGAACTTCTCTTGCAGAGTACGAATCCAGATCAACGCTCGCCAGCTGCGGTAGTGCTTCGGGTCGACATCGATCGCGGCTTGAAAGACTTCGGCAGCGTCGTCGTATTGATGATGCCGCAGCAGTGCCAGACCGGCGGCATACAGTGCATCCGCATCTTGCAGCTGCCGTGCCTCGGCGGTCCCTTGCCGAGCCGCAGCCATCCCGTCGGGGCCGACTTGCCAACCTTCGCGCAACAGCCCGTCGATCACGACCTGGGCATCCGCGGCCACCACCTCGCTTTGAAGCGCAACCAGACTGCCGACCAAAACGACGGCAGCCGAGAACAACAAAGACACGACTTTACGGGGATTTTGCCCCATACCACGACTCCCGAGACGTCCCACGGACATGATCAGACAGCGAAAGGCTCTTCAAGAAGAGACCTTCCGTATCGTAGGAACGATCGGGAAATTTGACAAGAATTTTTCCCTTTAACCGACCGTAGCGGGATCAAACAAGAGCGGAAAGAACTGGCCTTCCATCTTCTGACCTTGCGGAATGGGCGGTACTCCGGTGAGCAGTTCTTCGTTCTTGTCGCTGACTACACCGTCACGGAAGGCATTGATCACCGTCGCGCGGCGTGGGCGATCGATGCGGTTTTCAAACGAGCCATGCACCATCAACGGATGATGGAAGGTTGCTTCGCCTGCTTTCAGTTCGGCGCCGACCGGATGCTGGAACTGTTCCCACTGCTCGTCGGTCAATACCTCGCGGATGGCTTCCATGTTGCCGGCCAGACCCGTAATTGGTAGGAGGTCCCACTTGTGGCTGCCGGGAATGTACTGCACGCAGCCGTTGTCGTTGGTGGCGTCGTCCAGGCCGATCCAGCAGGTCAGGTGAGCAATCGGCTTGGTGCGTGTCCAATACGAATAATCTTGATGCCAGGCTACCACACCGCCATGCTTGGCCGGCTTGCAGAAGAGCTGATCGTGCCAGAAGCGAACCGGACCGCCCAGCAGTTGGCTGGCGGCCATCACAAAGCCGGGAGCCCACAAAATATCATGGAACGCTGGCCGCAATCGCCAGGCACCCAAGGCGTGAAAGAGGACCGTCTCAGGCGTGGTCGATTCGTTGGTATGGTATTCGTACCACAGCTCGTGTCCCTCATGATCCGCTTCAAAGAACTCGGCCAGTTCGCTGCGAAGCGTTTCGATTTGCTTTTCATCCAAGATCTTCACGCCAGCCAAGTAGCCTTGTTCGTGGAAGAACTCCACTTGCTCAGGCGTCAGGCGATATTGATCCCAGCCAGCGGCATCGGTGGGCCAGGCAAATAGATCGGTGGCGAGTTCATGCAGTTCCGAAAAGTCGCGGGCCATAGTTCATCAATTCAAGAGAAGGTTTGTCGGGAGAGATTCGCGCGGCTGTTTGTTTATCGCAAGCAATGAAAAGGAAATCAAGTCGGCCAGGCATCAATGCTTGTGATCGTGATCGTCGTGGAAATGATCATGGCTGTGATCGTGGTCATGGTCGTGATGATCATGATCGTGTGAATGTCCGGCCTGGCTACCGGACGGATGTAGATCGTTGAAGTGGATATGCAGTTTTGGTCGAGCTTTGACTAGCTTCGACATGCCGTCGTCGGTGAGCTGCGTACCATCGGCGTAGAACGATTCAAGCTGCTCCATCGCGGCAATCGCGTCGACCGCCCCGTCGGTAACTGGAGTGTTGAGCAGATGCAAATAGAGAATCGTCGAGCTGTCACTAATCTTGGCGATCCCTTCGTCAGTAAGATGAGGCGAACCAATTCGCAGTAGCTCCAAGTTGGGCAACGATGCGATCTTGGCGATGCCTGCATCGGTCAACTCACTCATCGGCAAGTTGACGATCTTCAGCGTGGGAATCGACGCGATGACTTCGGCTTCCGCATCAGTGACCGGAGTTTGATCGAGGCGAAGCTCACGCAGATCGGTCGCCTGGGTCAGGTGCTGTAGCTGCTGCAGCGGCACGGCCGACTGGGAAACTTGGATACTATCGGTCGCGGCCGACGAGACGTCGAGCAGTTGCCGCTCGAAGGAGGGCTCGGCCTGCTGCTCTGTTTGGCTGGGTGGTTTGACGAAACAGCCGGTCAGCGAGGCAACCAATAAAAGAATCAGGAAACGCGACATTCGATCTTCTCGGAAATAAGTAGCTCAGGTAGGTCAGCCGCAGCGAGGGCAACGCAGTCGATACCGTGTTAGTCCGCCACCGCGAGAGGTGCCTGATATCATAACCTCTCCACACTTCGGGCAGAAATCGGGCTGGGTGTCGTCTTCGCCGTCGTCATCTTTCTGCTGGCAGGCCACGCAGATCTTGGTATCGGGAAAGATTTCTAACCGTTCGGCGGGGATCGTCTTGCGGCACTGCTCGCAGACACGGCCATCGCCCCAGTCTTCCTCTTCGTCCCGCGGGAAATCTATTCGCAGCCCCACCCGACCGCACTCGCCGCAGGTCAGCTTGCGGCTGCTGCGCTCGAACAGCTCCTCGATGATGGCCTGATCGGGGTTTTCTTCACGGCGAAGCATCCCGACCTGGTGCAACAGGCGTAGTTTCTCGGCTGTCCCGACCAGTCGATGCCAGTGACAATCGGGGCAGCTTATTTCTCTCAGCATGCTTTTTCCGGGGATTTTGAGGCCCAAAGGCCTGCCTATCGTTTTTCAAAACGGGGCAAGTTAGAATAGGTAGCCACGTCTGCAGCGGATACTATCCTTGTATTGTTGCAAAAATCACCCACCCCGAAGAGGACATCTGATGTCGATGCGTAGTTTTCTTTCCTTGGTTTGTTGCTTAGCGGTGGCCTCGGTTGCCTGCGGTCAAGAGTTCAAAAGCGGTATCGAATGGCCGGAACCGAAGATCATTACCCCAGGCGAGAAGCCTTCGGACCCTCCCTCGGATGCGATCGTTTTGATCGGCACCGAAGACATGTCGGCCTGGAATGGCGGCGAGAAGTGGAAGTTTGAAGACGGTGTCGCGACGGCAGCCAAGGGGGGAATCAACACCAAGCAGAAGTTCGGCGATATCCAATTGCACATGGAATGGGCCGCCCCGGATGAAGTCAAAGGTAGTGGCCAAGGCCGCGGCAACAGCGGCGTGTTCCTGATGGGACACTACGAGATTCAGATTCTCGATTCGTACGACAACACGACCTACTTCGATGGCCAGGCCGGTGCCGTTTATAAGCAGTCGCCACCGATGGTCAACGCCATGAAGAAGCCCGGCGAGTGGAATACGTACGACATCGTCTTCACCAAGCCAATCCGCAACGAGAAGGGGGACGTGGTCGCTCCGGCGCGAATCACCGTGATTCATAACGGTGTGCTGTTGCAAAACAGCTATCCGATCCGCGGCAGCACCAACTGGCATAAGCCGCCAGCCTACGACCGCCACAAGGACGCCGAAAGCATTAGCCTGCAGTTCCACGGCAACCCGGTCCGCTTCCGCAACATGTGGGTCCGCGAGATCGAGTCGATCGAGCCAACGTTCGTGCCGGAAGACACCGAGATGGTCCGCTGGCGTGCTGACTGGTCGACCGAAAAGATCACCGCGGCTCCGCCCAAGGAAAGCGAAGCGACTGCGGAAGAAGCTGCTCCCAAGACCGAAGAACCCAAAAAGGAAGAGGTCAAGGAAGAAGCCAAGCCTGAGGTGAAAGCCGAAGAGCCGAAAGAAGAAGCGAAGAAGGACGCAGACGAGAAGAAGTAATCGCAGCTGCGATTCGCTTGTTGATCTCCCTTTCTGTACGATACGACGTACCAACCCGCTACGTCGTTTTTTTATGGAGATTGCGATGCTGACCCGCACTCTTGCTTTCTTGTTTCTTGTTATCTGCACCGGAGTATCACTGGCCGACGAGCCTTCAGAAACTGGCGATTCGTTTCGCCCCAAGGTCTTGAACTTCACGCCTCCACTGCTGACCGAGAGTACCGATCTGGATCAATACGTCGGCCGTGTCATTGCCATTCGCGGGCAGGTCTCGAATACAAAGATTCCGACAATTCTTGGTATCGACGTCGTGTGTCGCGATGACAACCTTCGCGGAAAAGATGCGTACGCCGTGGGTATTTTGACGAAGTGGACGATGACCAAAGAACAACTTAGCAAGTCGTTTGAACTCTACGGACCGCACGCAACCCGCGGCCCTGGGACGTCGTATGTCCTTTACCATAGTCTTGGTGGAACGGAAGCACCTGCGAAGGCCTGGCCCGATTCCGAGCGACGCGCGAAAGGGCAATAACTCGGCCTCGAACGACTCAGCTAGCGGTAGACTCCCCACCTGGGCGGGGCAATTTTGCGTCGTGTTAGGGGCGTTAACCCCAGTTCACGCCGGCATTTACATAACTATTACACAGCTTCGACACGCCATTTACCCTGGTTGAGACGATTCCTCTTACAATTCTTCTCAATCCGCGACCCTTCAGCGACCGCTAGAGAATCGCGACTTGGACCTCTCCCCCGAATGGATCGAAAGTAAGGACATTTCCATGTCGATCGCCACCGAAAACGAAAAGACTTCGCTACTCGGTGAGAGCAATCTCACAAAAGAGCGACCTAGCAAAAATAAGAAATCCGATAAGCCCCGTCAGTCGAAGCCCTACGCCCAGCGTTTCCGCCACGGCGGTGCCTGGCCGATCATTGGCTGGATTGGCTTGATTCACCTGGGTGCGCTCGCCGCTCCGTTCTGCTTCACCTGGAGTGGTCTGGTTGCCGCAGTCGTGCTGTTCTACTTGACCGGCTGCATCGGCGTGACGTTGGGCTTCCACCGTTACCTGACCCATGCTGGCTTCAAGACCACCAAGCCTGTGAAGTGGACCCTGGCGTTCATCGGTCAGTTGTCCGGCGAAGGCTCGGCCCTCGATTGGGTCGCGACGCACCGTAAACACCACGCCCATAGCGATGGGGAAGACGACCCGCACTCGCCACTCGATGGCGGTCTGTGGGCCCACATCATCTGGCTCTTCCCACATCATACTGGTCCTGAAAAGGACGAACTGCACATGCGTTGGGGTCCCGACCTGCGTAAAGACAAGGTCATCTGGTTCCTGCACAAGACGTTCATCTTCTGGCACCTCGCACTTGGCTTTGGCCTGCTCGGCCTCGGCTACGCAATCGGCGGCTGGTACACCGGCATCTCGCTGGTCGTGTGGGGCATGTTCCTGCGATTGACCGTCCTGCTGCACGTCACTTGGTTCGTCAACTCGGCCACGCACATGTGGGGCTACCGCAACTACGAAACGACCGACAAGAGCACTAACCTGTGGTGGGTCGGTCTCTTGGCCTTCGGCGAAGGTTGGCACAACAACCACCACGCTTACCCACGCATGGCCGTTCACGGTCACAAGTGGTGGGAATTCGACCTGACCTGGAACGTGATCCGCGTTTTGAAAGCGTGCGGTCTGGTCTGGAACGTGGTCGACTACAAGCAAAAGACCAAAGACGGCACGATCAAGGTTTAAGCACCGGATCCCGGATCGTAAGCTGACACAATCCAAAGAAGAGGCCATGCAAACCGCATGGCCTTTTTTTATTTCGTTACGCTTCCGCGGAATCGGATTCGTCCGCGTCTTGCTTCTTTTCGGTTTCCGGCACGGCTGGTTTCCCATCGGGAATAAACTGATAGCCGGCGTCGCGGATGGTAATGAAGTGCTTGGGCTTCGACTTGTCCTTCTCGAACATCTTCCGCAGCCGGGCAATGAACTGGTCGGGAGCGCGGGTCGAGACGTTGGCTGGCATCTCCCACACTTCTCGCAGCAGTTCTCCCTTAGGAATGATGCGATTGGGATGGCTGACGAAGTAGTACAGCAGCTTTGATTCCAGCTGCGTCAGCCGAATCGGTTTACCGTCGACGAAAGCCTGAAAGGTATCGAAGTCGATCTCGACGTCGCCGAAGCTGTACTGATGGACCAGTTCTTCTTCGGCATCTTTCTGCGGTTGGCGACGTCGACGCAGCGAGAGCAGATTCTTCACGCGGCTAAGAAACTCGTCGAGGTCGAACGGTTTCATCATGTACTGATCGGCCCCCACATCGAAGCCGCGGGTACGGTCTTCGGAAAGGGTGCGAGCACTCAGGATGAGGATCGGCATGTCCTCGCCGTTACTTCGCAGCGTTTCACACACGGCGTAACCGCTCATGCCCGGCAGCATCAGGTCAAGAATCACCAGATCGACGCGGCCTGTGTTTTCTTCGACGATCCGCAGGGCCATGCGTCCATCTTCCGCGACCGAGACCTGGTAGCCTTCCGCTTCCAGGTTGTAGCGTATCCCCACGGCCAGATGCTCTTCATCTTCCACCACTAGGATGTGCGTGTCGGCGTTCGATTTCATCGTCATGGATTATCAGCAGGCGGTAGGGACGTTAACAAACACTACAATTAAGGGACGGGCGAAGCAGAAGCAGGTTCAGGCGACTGGCCTTCTGCCAAGGTCTTCGCTCCCGGAAGCATCACAACAAATACCGTGCCGGTGCCTTTCGGCGGATCTTTGACCCGCACTTCTCCCTTCATGCGGCGGACGAGGGTACGCACCAGGTACAGTCCCAGCCCGGTCCCCGGCTTCTCACGCTGAAGTTCCAAGCCAAGTCGCACGAAGCGACCGAAAATCTTCCGGCGCTGCGAGAAGGGAATCCCAGGCCCGTTGTCGGTCACTTCGATAACCGCTTCGTCGTTGTACTTTACGCGTAGTTGTACTTTTACTTCGGGATCTTTACCCGAATATTTTACGGCATTATCGATTAAGTTTCGGAAGATGATCTCAATATCGCCATGCAAACCGCGAACGGTGCACGGGACCGACTTCACCTTGATGGTATCCGGCGGCAAGCGATACAAAAGGGCCACCGACTGGGCACAGCCGGCCAGGACCTTATCGAGCCGGACATCGCCTTCTTCGGCGTCTTCCCGTCGCCGGTCGAGCCGGCCCGCTTCTAACAGGTGATTGATCAGGTGGTCGAGTCGCTCGATGTCTTCCAGCATCGTCTCGTAGAACAAACCCACTTTTTCGGGCGGTATCGAACGGCGGTTGAGCGTTTGCAGGTACAGCTTGAGCGAAGCGATCGGGCTTTTCAGCTCGTGCGTGACGCTATCGATGAAGTTGGCCTGGCGTTGGCTTAGATTGATCGCCTTGATTGACAGGACCATGTAGAAGATCACGCCTGCCAGAATCACGGCGAGAAAGGTCGCCCCGATCGGCAGCACGGTGTAGTACAGCGGCGCAGCCTGTTCGTTCTCGGTCGCTCCCCAGACCGTGAGCAGCACCCAGCCCACGATCAGTGCGATCAACAGCACGATCATGATCACGGCGATCGTAATCGGTAAACTCAGGTTGCGACGACTGGACATAGGCACTAACGGAAGCTCAGGCAGAAAATCAACGTGCCGCTATTATAGCGTGAAGCGGCTGCAATCCGAGGTCATCGCGTTTGGGCCGTTTACTCGGGCTTGGGCGTAAGCATACCGATTCGCCAAGAGAACCTTCCGTACCCGATGCCCCGCTTGTCTTCGTCCCACATGCCTTGAAAGATGAACCGCATGTCAGCCGGGTCGATCGTCAGTGTTTGGTCGTGGCCTGCCCGGATAAGTTCGCCGTGACTGACGTTGTCGGTCCACGCCTGGACGCCGTCGGCAGGTTCGATGTTCGAGAAAGCCGCGAACGGATTTTTCGCCGTAGCGGCAATCGGCGTCCACTTCCCGTCGAGACGATCGGCCACGTAGGCTTTGAAGTAGCGTCTGCCGTTTTCTTCGATAAGGGTCAAGTATTTGTCCTGCCCTTGAACCCGGTACGTGTGGCTGGCTTCAAAGATCTTATCTTCCAGGGCAAGCTCGCAGTTATCAAAGCCGCGGGGGAACTGCTCGATCGGTGTCGAGAGCCGCCACATCTTTCCGTTGAGGGTGGTGTAGAAGAGATACGCCCGGTCGTCGTCGCAAATGATCCAGTAGTCGAGGCCTCCTTGCGACCGCGGATCATCCGGACCCCCATCCAATATCGGAGCGGCCTGGGTCCAGCTGCTGGGATCGCTGATGTCTTCGGTGGTCGAATAGGCAACCCACATCTTCTTCTGACCTGGCATGCCCACCTGGTAGACCAGGTACCACTTTTTGTGCGGCGTGAAGTAGAAGACCTGCGGAGCACAGTAGTAGGCACTCTCGCTGACCGGCAGAATGGTCCGCGCGGCCTTGTCGGCGTCCTTCCAGTCGGCGAACGAGCAGTACTCGATCACCGAACGATCCGGCAGCTTGGCCGTCATGAAGACGTGCCACTTCCCTTCGAAATAGACAACCGTCGGATCTTTCTGAGCGTGACTCGGGTCCTTGTCGCGAACTTCCGGGGTGATCAACGGAGCGCTATACGTCCAGCGTTTGGGAAGCTGGAGTCCGTCTTGCGCCTGCACCACGGCACATGCCGAGAGAAGCAAAGTCAGTGTGAGGAGACGGTTCATGAAATATCTCGGCACAAAAGGGGAAGGGGATCGCCCTCCACATTATCATAGACCCAACTCCAAAACGATATTCAGAAAGCTCTTTTCATGCGTCTGTTCTCGATCGTCCTGTTTTGCCTCTGCTGGCTTGGGGTCTGCTGGCTGGGCATGATGACCGTGCACGAGACAGGGCACATTCTAGCCGCGGTTGCCAGCGGCGGAACCATTACGCAGGTTGTTATCAGCCCGGTGGCCATCTCGCGGACAGACGTCTCACCGAACCGTTGGCCGGCGCTGGTCGTCTGGCTAGGACCGCTGTTTGGTGCGATCTTTCCGCTGGTTGTCTGGAGCCTGATTCCACGTAATTGGGTTTGGCCACGCGGCCTTTTGCAGTTCTTCGCCGGGTTCTGCCTGATTGCCAACGGGGCTTATCTGGGCATCGGCTCTTTCGAGCAGGTGGGCGACTGCAAGGAGATCCTTCGCACCGGATCACCCATTTGGACGATGTGGCTGTTCGGTGTCGTTACGATTCCCTGCGGCTTTTGGATGTGGCACCGATTGGGATCTCCGCCGGATCTGTTCAAAGACGACTCGCCCGTGAACTCCCAGGCTGCCTGGCTATCGGCATTTGCCTTAGCGATGATCGCAGGCACCGCTTGGTTCGTGTCACCCAGCTAGTACCGAGCTAAATCGCCACCAACAGATGCCAGGCCACGCCTTCTTCCGCTGCTTTGCAGAGGACCTTGTTCCACAGATCAAGTTCGCCGAGCACCTCTTTGGTGTTGGGAATCGCCGCCGGATGCGACTGCAAGTGGTCTCGTAGTGCCGTGACCGTTTGCAGACCTTGCATTGGCGCAAACCAGGTTTCTCTCTCGAGTTTCACATCGGACAGATCGAGGCCATTGATCCCAGCCAACGCATCGGTCACCTCCGGGGACTGACTCTTGAAGTCTGTCAGCGAGACAACCCCCAACTTGCGCGCAAGTCGGCTGAGAAAGATCTCTGCCTTCGCGATTTCCTTTCCCGGAACATCGTCCGGGACTTCCGATACTTTCCGATGCAAAACGATAAAGAATTCGGGCATAGCGAGAATGCCTCTTTCGATCGCCTTGAAGAATTACTTTGCCTGTTCCTGAAGAGAATTAGACAGGCTCATTAAACTTTCGACAATCTTTGTGCTCGCTTTTTCTTCCACGAAGTTGGTGCCCAGCCAGGTTTCGTACCCGCCGAGGCGATGCTGCTCAGGCGTCGGCAAGTAGCCGAACGAACCATTGGCCAACTCGATCGTGAACGCTTCCATAAACGGACTGCGATCTTTGATCTCTAGGCCGGTTTCGGCGAATGTTTCGAACGGAATCGCCGTTATTCCCAGGTCGCCGATCTTGAGAACCTGCATCGGAATCTCCACCACATCTGGGGCATCTTTCAAGCGTTCAATGCGATCGGCATAGATCTGTTCGCGGCGATGCCCGGAAGAATCGTCCTTCGAGCGAGCTTCGATTTCTTCGAAGTGTTTGCGCATTTCCGGCGTCGGCTTGCGAGCTTTCAAAGGAAGCTTCGTTGCGGCGGCCGCCAAAGGAACCCACTCTTGAAACTCGATCTGGGCGTGTGCTTCGGCGACTTTGCTGGCCACCTTTTCAGCAACTTCCTGCATCTTCTCGTACGAGGCGTAACGCTTGGGACTCTTCTGCGTGAAATCGATGTTGTTCACGTCGCCACTAGTCCCGTTAGAAAGAATGCCCACAAACGCCGGCTGCTGATCGGCGGCCCCCAGCTTGTCTTCGATGTATTTGGCGAAGTAACCGAAGTAGTCGCCTGAAACGTCTCCACTGCGAACGCCACCGACGTAGTGCAGTGAATAGTTCGCCAAGAGCGAGATCGGTCGCCCGTCTTTACTCTTCACGGAGATGAAGCAGATTTCAGGATCGACCGGGCCGGCCTGACGGTCGAGCGCACTGCTGCCTCGCGGTGGATTCATCCGCACGCGATCGACACCACCAAACGGATTGGTCAGTTGCGCCGCATCGGTCATGAACCAGCGGCGATTGAAGACTTCGCTTGGCTCTTCGGTTCTTCCCCAGCCAATCTGGGCTGGCTCCAATTGGTTAACGGCCCGCTGTACGCCGTCGGCGATCCGCTGGGTAAGAAAGGTTTGATATCCGGTCAGTTCGCTCTGCTTGATCAGCTTCGACTTCCCGCGTGCGGTGGTCGCCGAGTGCGTGTGCGTGGCGGCCATCAACTGATTCGCGGCGGGAATTCCCGTTGCCTCTTCTACCAGTTGCTTGGCACCGTCAAACACTTCTTCCGGAATGCCGACGTTGTCGCACAGGACGATCGCCAGACGCGTGCTACCATCGTCCAGAACCAGGCAGCGCGCGTAGAGTTCGTCGTGAATGTGCCGAGCTGGGATCGGTTGCCAGCCCCCCACAATCAGCTCACCCAGCGGCGGTGTGATATTGCTGGTCGCCGCCCCAGCAAGGAGCTGCTTTTCCGCGGCCGACGCGGAAGAAACCAAAGCAATCAAGCCTAAGATCAAGCAAAACGGGAGTGACATGAGAGAACGAAGCATGGCGATTTCCATTTCCTGGCTTAAGGCGGGCATACAAAAGGCGGGTTCTCACAATGTACCAAGGTAGATCGTGACATCAAATTGATTTACGCTCGATTCGAGAAAACCGATTGCAGGATGTCCCCTCCTGCATGAAAATACGTTTTCGCGCAAGCACTGCCGTTTCTCCGAACTTCCCGCCTGGCTGAGACCAACTATGCCACGTCCTACCTCCGCTTCCCCTTCCATGACTCGCCGTGCGTTTAACAGCGGTCTCGCATCGTTGCCGTTTTTGGGCATGGCCTCGTCGCTATCGGCCGAAGAAGCCACACGGCCGCTTCACTTGCCAGCGGATCCATCTCGTGGAATTCGCGAAGGGTGGACGATCGCCGTTTTTCCCGACACCCAGAACTATGCCAAGTACGGCAAGAACCAAAAGAACTTCGAGCGCATGTGTCAGTGGGTGCTCGAGCATCTCGATGCCTGGCGAATCGGCCTGGTCATGCACGAAGGCGACTTTGTCGAGCAAAACAACATCGCCGAAGGAGGTGGTCGCGGCTGGGGCGATCAGCATTCGGAGTCTCAGTGGCATAGCGCCAAACGCGCCCTGGCTCGTCTCGAAGGGCACGTGCCCATGATCTTCGCGACCGGCAATCACGACTACGGCATCCGCAATGCCGAAACGCGCGAGACCCAGTTCAATGATTACTTTGGCATGACCGACAACAAGCTCGTTTTCGATGGGCAGGGGGGCGGTATCCTGATCGAGGCCGGCAAGAACGCCGCCGGCGAACAAACGCTGGAAAATGCCGCCTACGAGGTTCGCCTGCCAGATGGGCGGAAGTTATTGATCGTTTCGCTGGAATGGGGACCGCGCCGCGAAGCGGTTGCCTGGGCGAAGCAGTTGGTCCAGCAAGATCGCTTTCAGCAACATACCGGTATGCTGCTGGTGCATGACTTCATCACGCCTGAGTCGAAACGGGACGGACAAGACGGCAACCGCAAGCGAAGTGGCAACCCACACACTTACCCCACTGGCAAGGCCGGCAACACGCACGACGGCGAAGACCTCTGGCAGGCACTGGTGCGTGATGCCCCGCAGTTTCAACTGGTGCTTAACGGACACGAAATGGGAAGTCACGTCGGTCGCCGCACCGATCCGAATTCAAGCGGCACGCCTGTTCATCAGATGCTCTTCAACGCCCAAGGCATGGGAGGTGGATCCGCTGAGAAAGGGAACGGCGGCGATGGCTGGATGCGGCTGCTTACGTTTGAGCCTGATGGCGTCACGCTGACGGTTCGGACGTTCTCGCCATTGAAACTGGATGACGGCAAATCCCCTTGGTGGGACCATCCCTCGTGGTGCTTCTCCTTGCCAATTCAGCCAGTCTGATCTTCTTGGTTCCTTTCACTCCAACTTCGATCCACCCAGATTTGTGGAACGAGACTTGCGATCTAAGGCTGCGAGCCAGCACGCCAGTCGCGTGATGCGCGTGAATTAGCAAGCAAGTTCCCCTAGGAGTGAACTCTAATGAACCAGGTTTTTAGAACCCATATACTGGTCCCACTAATTGCCGTAGCAATAACAATTCCTTCGGTATTATTGGGACAACAGCCACCACCGCCGCGTCCATCGGCACCTGCCAATGCGTCGAGTGGTCAAAACTTTATCGCCTTGAGCCGTGGCCCCGTCCACGAAGCGTTCGCACAGCCGACGCGTACCAGTCGCAGCGCGGCCATCGTGGTTGATCAGCAACCACCGGCACCGATCGACGAACTGCCACCCCGCGAAGTTCCTCAAACCGACGACATCCAATGGATCCCCGGTTATTGGGGTTGGGATCCGGCCGATTATGAGTTCGTGTGGGTCAGTGGTGTTTGGCGTCGTCCTCCGGAAGGAATGACGTGGCTACCAGGCGATTGGGTTTCGCATGATGGCGGCTATGCCTGGATCAGCGGTGCCTGGGTGGAAGAAGGCAATCTGACCTTGGTCACCAAGACTCCGCCGGAAGTTCGTGAAGAAGACCCAGGCCAGGCCCCATCGGCCAATCACTTCTGGGTGCCAGGACATTGGGTGTATCAAGCTAATGATTATCGCTGGGAACCTGGCTTCTGGGCGGAAGGTCGCCGAAACGAAGTCTGGATTCCGCAGCGTTATGTTTGGATGCCACGCGGTTATCTGCTTGTCAGTGGCTATTGGGATTACCCACTGGAACAACGCGGAATCCTGTTCAGCCCGGTGCGTATCGAGGCTGCCCAGCAGCAGGTTCGTTATACGCCCAGCGTGGTCGTTTCCGTTCAAACGCTGCCAACGCATCTGTTCGTTTATCAAGACTACGGCCACTACCACTTCGGCAACTACTACGACGTTCGTCCGAAACGTGGTCGTTTGACGGCCTGGGTCGGCCTTCAGCGTAGCTACTACGATCCGCTGTTCGTGTTCTATTCGACCGTCTACCGCGACCGCTTCGATTACTACCGAACGCGTCACGATTACTTCATTCAAAATGCGAATGCCCGTCCGGCTGTCGTGTGGAATGATTACAGAAACAGGACGTCCACTGGCGACATTCGTCCGCTGTTGGCCGCTTCGGTAACGCAGTTGGTCAACGACGTCGACACGAACGTCAAGCTGCAGTTCCGCGAAGACAACTCGCGATGGCAGCAGTATAGCGACCAGCGTTCGCGTTATCAGGAAATTGAGAAGCAGCGGCGTGAATCGTTTAAGGGTGATCGCCGTCAAGCATCGGCATCCGGAAATGCCTCGGCTCAAAGCAGTACGAGTATGAACTTCGGGCCACTGAGCGTGAATGTCGACCCGGAAAATCAACCTGAACCCAAGCAGGACAAGCGTCCTCAGCCGGAAAGCGGGGAGCAACCCAAGCGTCGTGGCAACGACAACCCAATGGGACCGAAGCCGCGAAATCCGGAACAACCCAACGTAACCGACCCGGCCAGCCCAGGTGCGGACATGCCGAAACCGGATCGTCCCAAGCCTGAGTCTCCCAAGCCTGAGTCTCCCAAGCCTGAGTCTCCCAAGCCTGAGTCTCCCAAGCCTGAGTCTCCCAAGCCTGAGTCTCCCAAGCCTGAGTCTCCCAAGCCTGAGTCTCCCAAGCCAGAGTCTCCAAAACCTGAGTCTCCAAAACCTGAGTCTCCAAAACCTGAGTCTCCAAAACCTGAGTCTCCAAAACCTGAGTCTCCAAAACCTGAGTCTCCAAAACCTGAGTCTCCAAAACCTGAGTCTCCAAAACCTGAGTCTCCAAAACCTGAAGCTCCAAAACCTGAAGCTCCAAAACCTGAAGCTCCTAAGCCCGAGACGCCCAAGCCCAAGGCTCCGAAGAGTCCTCAACCACCATCGAATCCTGGATTGGGTGATCCAGGACCGAACAATCCTCCTCGTGGGGAAGCTGGTGGTCGCGGCAACTCAGGCGAACGTCCTGGACGCGGCAATGGCAACCGGGGCAAATCGGGTCGTGGCTAAATGCCAAATCAACCTTCCCGCTAAACGCAAAAGGCCTGTCTACGGACAGGCCTTTCCTTTTTCTTGCTCCGCACGACTAATAAATGTTGCCTCCCTTGGACGGAAGCGAGTCACGCAGTTCCCGAATGCCGCGACTGGTGTGCCGCGAACCGTGTAGACTCACGTTGGATAAACGCGGCATTCCGTGCAGGTGCACCAGTCCTTTGTCGGTGAACCGCGTACTCTGGGCATGCAGGTACTGCAGCTTCCCAAGCTGGCCCACCGTCTTGAGCGCATCATCGGTAAGATTCTTGCAGCCAGAAAGATGGAGCACCACCAGGTTCTTCAATCCGGCAAGATGCTTGATGCCCTGGTCGCTAACGTTTGATCCAACGATGCTGAGATTATCAAGCTGCTTCATCTCGCCGATCACTTCCAACGCATCATCCGAGATATCGGCACTACGCAGGTCTAACGTCGTGAGTTTGTCCAAAGGAACGATTGCCTTCAATCCGTCTGCGGTGATGCTCTTCGCGCCTGCCAAATCAAGCTTTTCCAGGTGTTTCAGTGCGGCGACATGCTGTAGCAACTGGTCGCTGCCGTAGTAATTGATTCGTAAATAGTTCAGCTTTTCGAGCCCTTCCAGCCAACGGTAGTCCATGCCTTCCAGCTGGTTTGTCTCAAAGTGTAGCGAGGTCGTGTTGCGGCAATACTTGAGCGCCTCCAGCTTCTCGGCCGTCAGCGGTCCCATCCAGTCAACACTCTGTCCGTTGGTTCCATTGATCAGACGAATCCAATCTCTGAAGATGACAACGTGCTTAGTGTACTGCCCAAAAGTCAGCAGAAACCCCTCAGGCGTCACGTTGGTCAGCGAAAGCCTAATCGACTTTAAACGTGATGCGTACGGCATATTGCCGATGCCTTCGTCTCCGACCGGCACACTGGTAAGTTCCAGATTAACGAGCGTGTCAGCGGCGATCAGTCCCCGAAGTTCCGCGTCGGTCATCGGCGCGTCACTCACTTCAAGGGAAACAATTGTCGGATGACCGGCGAGATACGTGGCCCACTCAGGATAGACGGGGTGAGAAATGTAGAGCCGTTTCACGCTGATCTTATCCCGCAGCAGCCAGAAGCTCTCGAAGCCCAGGTCTTTGGTAACCAGCCATTCGATCGAAAGATTGGGGATCGAAGCCAAGTGACCGATACCGACGTCGGTCATCGTGAAGTCCTGCCGCAAGATCTGCAAGCGAGGATGGTCTCGCAGGTGAACCAGTCCCTCTTCGTCCATCTTGGTTCGATGGATGTCGAGTACTTCCAAGCGTTTCAGCTTGCCGACATGTTCCAGCGAAGCGTTGGTCAGCGGAATGCTCCAGATAGCCAGCTTCCGCAGTCGCGGCAAGTCTTCGAGCACGGCCAAGCTATCGTCCTGAATGCGAGCTCCCGGGATGTACAGTTCTTCCAGCGTAGGAGTCTGACGAAGCAGCTGCAATTGTTCGTCTTTGATTCGCTTATGATGCCAGTCGACGGCGATGATGTTCGAGAAGTAGTAGCTACCAAAGAGTTGATGAACCCACTCGGGTCCCCACGTTCCCCAGCGAACATCTCCCCTAGCATCCGCAATCTGGGCGGCGACCTCATGCTGCTCATCAACCCAGGTCATGTGCCAACGCCAGAGACCAAAGCAACCGGCCGCCAACGTGCAGAAGATCAGCAGCGACCGCAGTCCAAATTGACGAAGAAAGCGAGGCATAAAGCGAGACTCGCATGAGGAGAGGGGTGGTTTCCGTTGAAGCTAACAGAAGCCTGGGGCAAACGCAAAGTTTTCGAAGCGTTTGCCGGTCCGTGCGAGAGCTCATCTACAGCGCCACTTCACCGTAGTGAATCGTACAACTTTCGCAGACCTTCGGTCGTAAGCCTAGTGCCGGTCGTTTCCACGTAGGAAAGGTTCGGCATACCATAGAGATACTCAAGACCTTCGTCGGTGGTGTTTGTATTAGCGATATCCAGCTTGCGAAGTTTCTTCAATTGCCCGACGTAACGCAGCGACTCGTCGGTCAATTGAAGGCATCCGGCGATGTCAAGTTCTTCGAGGTTCATGAGTGCCACGATCGAACTCATTCCCTCGTCGGTAACACTGGCACCTTGAATACTCAACCGTTTGAGCTGCGTGATCGTGCCAATCGCCTTCAAATGCTCATCAGAAACCTTAGAGACCGGCAGTACCAACACCTCCAAAGACTTAGCTGATGCCAGCTCAGCCAACTCATCAGGCGTCACATTGCTATAAAGGAACAGGACAACGGTCTCCAGCTTTTTCAGCGAACCCATGTTCTTCATAATTGGGCCATCAGCCACAAACCCTATCCTGATCTTCTCCAGTGATTTCAACTCGGGCAAAAAAGTGAAATCGATCGTACCGGGAAAATTTGTGGAGTAGAAAGTGAGCGATGTTGCTTGACGACAGTTGGCTAGGGCCGGCAGGTCTGCGGCCGTCAGCGAACCACTCCAATCAACGTCCCGTTTTGCGGACCTGTCGATGAGCTTGATCCAGTTGTTTCGTATGACGACTTCGGTAGCCGACGGGCCGAGGCTGTTAAGTAGTCCCGTACCGGTCACATCGGTTCCGCTGAGAGACAGTCTTGTAAGTCGTGTTGCACTGGCAATCTGGCTTATCGCGGTATCGTCCATCGGCACGTTTTGGAGTGATAACGTTTGCAGAGTGTTCGCGGACAACAACCCGGCCAACTGATCGTTTTGCACCAACGCGTCGGAGACGTTCAACTGGACTAGGGTAGGGTGCCCGGCCAGGTATTTCGCCCATTGATCGGTCTCCGGGGCTTTCACTTTGAGCACCAACACCCGAAAGTCTTCCCGCAGCTGGCGAAAGGTCTTCTCCCTTCCACCGTGCAGAACAAGATGGGTCATTTGCAAATTCTTGATCGTGGAAAGGTGATCGACTCCCACCTCGCTGATCTGCATGTCATGGCGGATGACCTTTAGGCGGGGATGGTTTCGCAAGTGCACCAGTCCCGCCTCTGTCATTGCGGTTCGATGGATATCGAGCGTGTCCAGGTGCTTAAGCCTTCCGACGTGCTGCAGAGTATCGTTCTTCAGACGCGTGTTCCACAGAGCCAGCTTTCGAAGCTTAGGCAAATCTCCCAGCACCTCCAGGCTTTGCCCCTGGAGATCGGTGCCAGGCAAATACAATTCCTCCAGGGTCGGTATCTGCCGAAGCAGTTGAAGATATTTACTTCCAATCCTCTTATGGTTTAGATCAACGGCAACAATTTCGGAGAAGTAGTAGCTGCCGAAAGCCTGGTGAATCCACTGCGGCCCCCACGTCTTCCAGCGAATACTCCCCCCTTCGTCCGCGATCTGGGATGCGACCTCATGCTGCTGATCCACCCAGGTCATGTGCCAGCGCCATAGGCCAAAGCAGACCGCTGCAAGCGTGCAGAAGATCAGCAGGGTGCGCAGTCCGAATTGACGTAGAAAGCGGGGCATACCTAAGCACATTCAAGGAGAGACCTTCCACCTTTATTGTGGAAAGTATCAAATGCCTTGCGATATGGCAAAGATATTGGCGCCGCGCGGCGTAACTAAGCGACTGCTCGTCTAAGCAAAAACTAACAAGTGATTGACTTCCCGAGTTAGTTTTGTGGCGGCAACTCTCCCTTGGCGTATTGGACGTCGTAATCGAATACGAGCCCTTCTTTCGGTACGACAATATTTAGTTCAGGGATTTCCGTGGCTCCGTCACTAAGATTCTTGGGGAGGTAATTCACCATGGCCGCGCCGACGATATACGAAATCTTAACCACGCAAGGACCTGGGACGACGCCAAACTGGTCTTTGAGAAACTGGGCCTTGAATTGCCCGTTTTCATCGGTGTTGGCAACCGAAGGGCGATCTCCGGATACGGGAGCAATCTCGACATGAACTCCTGGGACCGGTTTCCCGTTGACGGTAATCGTCCCCGTTACGGGTGCCGTTTTAATTCCGGAGTCGTCCGCACATCCAAGCAACATTAGGCTCATTGCGGCGATAAGCACATAGAGTAACTGACGCATGGTTCTAACACTTTTTATAGGATAGATAGATTAAACATCGCAAGGACAACGTTGTGTCCCGAAAGTCTTGTATGCTCAGATCGAAGAAACGGACGGCAGATGGGAAGTAACCTACCCATCTGCCGATCTGGCTTTTAAAACATTGAGCCTGAGATGGCGAGCCTGAGGACCGGTCTCTAATTAGTACTGGCCGAGAACGTTGCCGTCAGCACGTCTTCCAATGTCACGATGTGTATTGACATTGATCGTTTCCGAGATGAAGTGAACCGATCCATCGCCGAAGACAAACTGCACGCCTCCAGGATGAAAGCTGCTGAAACCTTTGCGGTAACTGTTATTGATCACACCACCATTGGTTTCTGAGCCTTGAAAATAGTTGATGGGGTAATTCGTCAAGCTCAGCAGAGGTGAAGCGTTGTCCCCATTACCTGGATAGTTTTCTACGCCCAACCATCCAGGAATATCCTGGGTACTGTCCTCATGGGCCTTTTCACCTACCAAGTAAGTGTTACTGAGGCCGTCCGTTACATCGGAAAAGGTAAGCTCGTCCCGGCGAATGAGGATTCCATTGCTGGCTCCGTAGTTGATACCGTCGCCGGCACATCCCGTGTAGGTAGACCGGCCGACGCCCCCATCTCGCTTGAGTCCCTGAAAATCCTTATCGGGAATGTTCGCACTGCCGCTCGGGCAATTCCAGACTTTCAATTCGCTGCCAACTAGTTCGACAAATGGCCTGATTGACGCTGGCCACGCACTGGGATCTGTACCCCCGTTATGCGACGTCGCCTTGGCAGTATTGATCAGGTCACCAAGTCGATTTCGCGTCGGCGCCATGACTTCATACTCATTATCCAATTCCAAGAATGGAAAGATCATGACGGTCCAACCCCATTCCATTTCGTTGCCAGAATGGGTGGTATCAAAATCGTAGTGGCCTGCCGGAAGCTTGCCAAACGTGTCGTGAAAGTTGTGGGATGCGAGTCCAATCTGCTTCAAGTTATTTGTGCAGGACATACGTCGAGCAGCTTCGCGAGCTTGCTGCACGGCAGGCAAAAGCAGTGCGATCAGCACGCCGATGATAGCAATAACAACGAGCAGCTCCACGAGGGTAAAACCACGGCGAGTCATAAAGAATTCTCCCAAACACAATCAATGAAAGATCATAAAGATAACAAGTGGGAGCATGATGGACGGTAGCAGGCGGGAGCTTTGGGAGGCAGCCAAAGCATGCTGAAATTCTAACCACAGAAGCCGATCACAAATCATCTTTTTTAGGTAAAACATACTCGTTTTTAGGAAACAGTATTAACATCAAATAAACTACTAACCCCAATGCAAAACGCTAAATACCTACATAAATTTTTAACACCGTCGACATCCCAATAACGAGTCGGCGTAAGGGAAAGCAGGCAAGCTCTCGATGTATCCAATACGTGGCAGCGCCACAGAACAAAGCACCCGGCCGCCAATGGGCAGAAGATCAGCAGCGACCGCAGCACGAATTGACGAAGAAAGCGAGTCATAAAATGCGACTCGCAGGAAAAGATGGACGGTTTCCGCTGTAGCTAAGAGAAGCGACGGATAGACACCAAGTTTTTGCAGTCGGCTACTGCTTACTAATACACTGGTTTTATCAGCGACTCGCGATCGATGTAGCCGAGCTTCAGTCCCCATTCCTTGATACTGGCAACCAGTCTGGAGTCGACCAGCGTCTCGTGTCCAGGCTGTGCATCGGGGCAGTGATGGACGATCATCTCCTTCGCGGCGGTCTGGTCCATGCCCAGCCCCACCAGATACAACCACATGATGGTGGGACTGCGCATCTGCCCAGCAATACAGTGAAGATAAACCTGAGAGTTCGGCACGTTTAGCATGCTATGCAGCGTGCCGACCGCTTCCAACGCATCCTTCGTTGGCATTCGGATAAAGTCGTCGATAGGAACCTGCCGAATCTCAGCGAAGCCCGCATCGATCGTCGACGTAAGACTTGGAGTTTCGCTCACATTGAGAATATGCGTGTAGCCTTGCTCCAGCAAATAGGCACATCGCACCGGAGCCGGAAACCGCCCGATCGCGACCCGCGTGGTAACAGGAAAGACACCTTCCTGAAAGGCTTTGATCATCTCCGGGCGCATGCTGAACCTATGAAGTACCGAACCTGATGTCTTTGCTGGGAGTATCTTCTGACGTTCTTGAATACTCTACTCTTACCGCATCTGTTCACTAAGAAACAAGAGCATCCGACGGTAGAGCTCCGTCGGCAGAGGGCAAGCGGCGGTTTCCGTTGAAGCGAAACGCAGTGCTTCAATGAAGCAAAGCCCTGAATACGCGCTAACAATAGACAGGTGATTTCAGGACACTATGACTAAGAAGTGGTGAACGTTGTCCCGGCAAAAAAAATGCGTGCGACGGTTATTAACCGTCGCACGCTTGCCACTACCATCGCCATGCCAGACGAATGGTACTTGTTAAACGAGGTTTAAATTAGTATTCACCGACCGTTTGGCCGTCGTTGCGAATACCAAGTGCCTGGTAGACACCGTAAGGCTTGGAAGTTTTGAATTCGATCGTTTCCGCGAGGAAGTGGACCGAACCATCCACGAAAGCGAAGTTACATCCGCCGGGGTGTTGGCTAACGAAAGGATTGCGACTGCGAGGATTTCCAACCACAACCGCTGGATTCATCGGATAATTCACCGAAGAACAGATGGCCGCACAATGATTACCATTGCCGGCGGATTTGGGAGCCCCTAACCAAGTCATCTCATCGTAGGTAACACCCGGGACACTTTTCTCACCGATCATCAGCGTGTTGCTGGTTCCGTCCGTGATATCCTCGAAGCCAAATTCCTTCACGTAGACAAAGACGCCGCCGGAATCCGCCGTGCCGAAGTTGCTGGAATTTCCGTGATTGCCAACATACGTCGAGCGGGCCACGCCTTCATCTCGTTTGTACGTATTGTTGTAGGAGGTACCGTCATCGGCGGTGAAGCTTCCGTCGCTGAATTGCTTATCAACTTCGTTGGTCGAACTGGGACAATTCCATGCGGGAAGCAATTGGCTGGTTGCCTGCACAAATCCCTGCCACTGGGAAGGGTAATCGGAAATGGCTGAACTGCCAGGCAAGTTCCCCAGCGCGTCCAAGATCACATACAGCTTGGTATCGCCGACACGCATCACTTCGTATTCATTATTGAGATCCATGAACGGAAAGATCTGAACCGTCCACGCGAACTCAGGATTCCCACCGTGCGCTGCCGAATCAGGATATCCAGCAGGAAGCTGTCCATAGGTATCGTGATGGTTGTGAAGAGCCAACGCGATCTGTTTCATGTTGTTTGTGCACTGCATGCGTCGAGCAGCCTCGCGAGCCTGCTGAACGGCCGGTAAAAGCAGTGCGATGAGTACCCCAATGATGGCGATAACAACAAGCAACTCCACGAGGGTAAAACCGCGACGTGTCATTACGTTCTCCCAAAAAACACAAGAAGGCAAGAATCAATAAGAGGCTAAAGGAAGCATGATGGGGCAGGAAATTTTTGCTTTAAGAGGCATTTAAAGCATTTACAAATAGTACCAAGAGAGCCGAATCAATGTCATCGTTTTTAGGAAAATCGCCATCGTTTTCAGGAAGTCCTCGGAGGTTTTTAACATTAATTTTCCCTTGACTACAAACTTCACGCACTCTTGATGTCGCTTAGAAATCGAGCGAGGCAAGAATCTGAAGCACGCTATCATCCTGAGGATTACGCTTAAGAAGTGGTGTCCAAGAAATTACCGATGCGGCGCAGGGCATCGAAATCTGAAGCCTAAGATCGCGGCAAATCGCGGGACTGCTCCCACAACGCGGCAAACCATTCAAGCGACTCAAGTTCGCTACGCAGCGGCGTGCGGATGAACTCTGGGGCGCGAAAGATATACTCGACCGACTTCCTTTTTCCTTCTTCGCAAAGCGACTCGAGATGCGTGATCGCCGACGTATGGGAGAAGGCTTCACCCAGATCGTTCAACTCGTGGAAGTTGTTGGGCAAACCGGTCCAGATGACGGCGTCGAAGTCGGTTTGATCGGCCCAGTCAGAGATTGTCTTCGGGACAGTGGCTTGTGAGAGGCCGCTTGATTCGGTGCGGGGTAGATAGACACCGACTTGTTGTTCCGATGCATTTTCGCGGATCCTCAGATCCTGGATCGCTTGGGCAGGGCTCTCTCGGTTGCTGATCGTGTAGGCCACACGGCACTCGGCACCAAGCTCTTCCTCCAGCACCAGGGTGAGTGCCCGCTTGCGACTGACGGAGATGCGTGTGAACTCCAATCGCAACAAGGGACCATCGAAATACCAAGGGCCGTGATGCTGATCGAACTGGGGTCGGTCGTCCCAGAGCAGGGACCCCCAACCAATGATGGCCGTTTTCATAGTGCTTTGTTCAGCGGGGCTACGGTTCGCCTGATGGATCTTTGTCCTGACTGTTGTCCTTGTCTTTGCCTTCGTCGGAGTTGGCATACGCCAGATAGGCACCGACGGCGATCATACCGACTGCGACACCCAGGCTACCGATCGCTTTCGACATGTCGTGCGAGTCGCTCATGTTGTACTCGGTCGCGATCAATTTGAGCCCAGACAGGGCCAGTGCGCCACCTAGAGCAGCGAGTACAATCCCGAAGGTTTTCATTCTTTGTTTTCAATTCTGATGAGTACGAACATAAAAAAAGGCGAGCCACCGCTAGGGTAGCCCGCCTTCGTAGTCCTTTACAAGACACAATCCTTGGATCGAGAAAACCTCAGCTAGTCCCAGTTGAGACCGCTGGAGCTTTGGTACTCGGTCACCCGCGTTTCAAAGAAGTTCTTTTCTTTGGCGAGGTCCATCGTTTCGCTCATCCATGGGAACGGGTTGTTCGATTGGTTGAACTGCTTCGGCAGGCCGATACGTTCCAAGCGGCGATCGGCAATGTGATGCACATAATCGCGGAACAGGTCACGGTTCAAACCGAGGATGCCGTTAGGCAGGCAGTCCGAAGCGTAGGCGATTTCCAGTTCGACTGCTTCGTGAATCAGGTCGATGATCGACTGCTGGAACTCTTCCGTCCAGACGTCTGGGTTCTCTTCCTTGATACCGTTGATCAGGTCGATACCGAAGTTCAAGTGAACCGTTTCATCACGAAGAATATATTGAAACTGCTCACCGATACCCGTCATCAGGTTACGGCGATGGAACGACAGCACCATCACGAAACCAGTATAGAAGAAAATACCTTCCATGATGATGTAGTAGCCGATCAGGTTCTTCAGGAAGGTTTGAATTCCTTCGTACGAGTCGGTCTTGAAGTCTGGGTCGAGCACTTCGCGGGTCAAGTTCATCTCGAACTCGTCCTTCTTGGTGATCGCCGGGACTTCGTGATACATGTTGAAGACTTCGCCTTCGTTCAGGCCCAGGCTTTCCACCACATACAGGAACGTGTGCGAGTGGATCGCTTCTTCAAAGGCCTGACGCAGCAGGTACTGGCGAGCTTCGGCGTTGGTCACGTGCTTGAAGATGGCCAGCACCAAGTTGTTACCCACCAGGCTTTCCGCAGTGGAGAAGAAACCGAGGTTCCGCATGATGACCTTACGCTCATCTTCGGTCAGCTTGTCGCTCCGCCAGGTTTCAATGTCCTTGGTCATGGGAACTTCGGTAGGCATCCAGTGATTGGCGCAACCGTTGAGGTAATGTTCCCAGGCCCAGTGATACTTCAGCGGCATCAGCTGGTTCACGTCCACCTGGTGAGCGTTGATCAGACGCTTCTCACTGGCGTTGACGCGCTGTGTTCCAGTCATTTCGGTATCGAAGCCGAGGCTTGGAGTAGACATCGTGTTTCTCCGAAGGGAAAGTTGTGCAGGGAAATTGCTTCTTGCAAGGGCGTCGGCCGCAATGGCCACTGGGCCGACGCATGTTCAACGCGTGCCTAACCGCAAAGCGGATGGCGAGGACAACGCGTGCTTATTGGCACGATTCGCAGTCGCCGTCCAGATTGCAGGTCTTGGCTTCCGGCTGCTGCTCTGGAAGTTGATCCAGATCGTTGCTTTCGGCCGCCTTGTCGCGATCGACCTTGATGTTGGCCGAAGCACTCTGGTTCTTCATCCAGCGTGGCTGAATACCGAACTTGTTGACGTCGACCGTCGACTTTTCGACCTGGGTCGCACTGAGCGTCCGCAGGTAGTAAGTCGTCTTCAAGCCTTTGTTCCAAGCCAGGAAGTACATCTCGTGCAGCTTCTTGCCGCTTGGTTCGGACATGTACAAGTTGAGCGATTGCCCCATGTCCAGCCACTTCTGACGTCGAGCAGCACATTCGATCAGCCACTGTGGAGCGACTTCGAAGGCGGTCAGATACTTCTGCTTGATGTCGTCCGGAATGCGATCGATTTCCAGCAAACCGCCGTCGTAGTACTTCAGCGATTCGATCATGTCCGAATCCCACAAGCCCAGATCCTTCAGATCCTGCACCATGCGGCGATTGATCTGCGGGAACTCGCCTGACAGGTTGCTCTTCACGAACAGGTTCTTGTAGGTCGGTTCGATCGACTGAGCGACACCGATGATCGTGGAAATCGTCGCGGTCGGAGCGATGGCCATCACGTTGCTGTTACGCATACCGTTCTTGGCGATCGAGTCGCGAACGACTTGCCAATCGAGCTTCGAGCCGCGATCGATGTCGATCGGTAGGCCGCGTTCCTGTTCGAGAACTTCCATGGAATCGATCGGCAGGATGCCGCGATCCCACTTCGAGCCCTTGTAGGTCTCGTAGGTGCCGCGTTCTTCGGCCAGGCTGCTGGAAGCGAGCAGAGCGTAGTAGGAAATGGCTTCCATGCTCTCGTCGGCGAACTCGACGGCTTCTTCGCTGGCGTAACCAACACCCAAAGCGTACAGGGCATCTTGGAAGCCCATCAGGCCCATACCAACCGGACGATGCTTGCGATTCGAGTTACCAGCTTCGGCCGTTGGGTAGTAGTTGATGTCGATCACATTGTCGAGCATACGAACCGCGGTGGTGACCGTTTCTCGCAGCTTTTCGTGGTCGAGCTTGCCATCTTTAACGTGGGCCACCATGTTGATGCTACCCAGGTTACAAACGGCCGTTTCTTCCTTTGAGGTGTTCAGCAGAATCTCAGTGCAGAGGTTGCTGCTGTGAACCACGCCGACGTGATCTTGAGGCGAACGAACGTTCGATGGGTCCTTCCAGGTGATCCAAGGATGGCCGGTCTCGAACAAGCGAGTCAGCATCTTACGCCACAGTTCCAAAGCATTGATGCGACGGAACATACGCATCTTGCCTTCGTCGGCCAGTTGTTCGTAGTGCTCGTATCGCTCTTGGAACTTCTTGCCGTACAGATCGTGCAGATCTGGCACTTCGTCCGGACTGAACAGCGTCCATTGACCGTTTTCACGGACTCGCTTCATGAACAAGTCAGGAATCCAGTTGGCCGTGTGCATGTCGTGCGTACGGCGACGATCGTCACCGGTGTTCTTACGCAGGTCGAGGAATTCCTCGATGTCCAAGTGCCACGATTCGAGGTACGAACAAACGGCACCCTTACGCTTACCACCTTGGTTGACGGCGATCGCGGTATCGTTGACGACTTTGAGGAACGGAATCACGCCCTGACTTTGGCCGTTGGTTCCCTTGATGTGTGCGTTGGTCGCACGAATGTTCGACCAGTCGTTACCCAAACCGCCGGCCCACTTGCTGAGCATGGCGTTGTCGCCGACCACCTTGAAGATGTGCTCTAGGTCGTCCATCACGGTGCTCAAGTAGCACGAGCTGAGTTGCGGATGCAGCGTGCCGGCGTTGAACAGCGTTGGCGTCGCCGAAGTGAATCGGAAGGTCGACAGGATGTTGTAGAACTCGATTGCCCGAGCTTCCTTGTCGTCTTCGTTCCAGGCCAAGCCCATAGCAACACGCATCCAGAAGTACTGGGGCGTTTCAATGCGGCGACCTTCGACGTGCAAGAGATAACGATCGTAAATCGTTTGCAGACCGAGGTAAGGGAAGGCGGCGTCACGTTCCGGACGCAGGGCAGCAGCGATCTTCGTCAGGTCGAACTCACGCAGCTTTTCCGACAGACGCTTGGCTTCGATACCAACGTTGATGTAATCCTCGAACTGACGCTGGCAAACTTCGGCCAGGTCTTCGTTGGGATGAATGTGACCCAGTGCTTCGTTGTAGATCACCATCAACATCAAGCGAGCAGCGACGGTGTCGTAGTCGGGGTCACGTTCGATGCGGCTACGCGAAGCCAGGATCATGGCTCGGTAGATTTCCTGTGGCGTGATGCCGTCGTACAGCGTGCGATAGGTTTCTTCGACGAGTTCTTCCGCCGAGCAGTTTTGCTCCAGCCCGCGAACGGCCGAGTAGATCCGACGACGCATGCGAGTCGCATCGAATGGCTGCTTCTCACCGTTTTCCATCTTCACGTGAATGCGTGGAGCTTGCAGCGGGCCGTCCGATTCGGCCGCACGCAGAGCACGCAGCTTGGCATGCTGTTCACGATAAAGGATGTAGCGACGGGCAACTGAGAAGTGCCCATGACGCATCAACTGGATTTCGACGGCGTCCTGAATCGTTTCCACGTCCACGCCGTCGCGGCTGAACGGTCGATTCTCGATCTGGTTGACCACGTTCGTCGTGATCTCCGAGATCTGTTGCTGCAGAGCGGATTCGATGGGCTGGCCATCCGCGATCCCAATTTCTGCACGGAAGGCTCGTTCGATCGCTTGCTCGACGCGGGCCGATTCGAAGGAAGTAATTCGGCCATCCCGTTTGCGGACGTCCAAAGATACCTGGGTCGTCACTGTCGTCATGACATCGTCTCCTACAGGTTGCTGATTACCAGCCGGTTTCATGCCGGCCGGGTTCTTCTTTGATTCCATTGCCGTTGCCTTAATTCAGCCTTGAAAACAAACCTTGTATGAACCTCACACCTGTGGGTGACAACGTTCGAAAATTGACAGCATCAAGCGCAAGCAAGCCGTGTAGGTTTTGCTTGGTCGTCCATGACACAACGTTCAGACGAGAACTTGAGACTCCTAATCTTCCTCCCCTGAAAACAGGGGAATTGCCACCCGCTCAGCTTGGCTGCCTAATGCCGCGCTACCTCGTGGGCACCACTACAAGATATTGTATCGTTGGCTTACCAAGGCACAATATCCTGGGCCGCTAAAAATGAATTATCGCCAGATGTTGGGGGCGAATTGAATCATTCTCAACGACGGGAGCCCAATATATCGTGGTAGCAGATCGCGTCAACCACATTATCTTCACATGTCCTAAATCATTGCTAGCCAACAAGTAAGGCCAACATCCGACATATCTTTCCACACACAAGTCGCTAGCAAACCAGTGCTATCTACGACTAGGTGATGAAGCCGCAAGGGCGGATTCTCTCACTCCAAGTGCCTGAAAACACGACACTTAGACATCCCAGCCCCATGCTGACACTAGATCTTGTGCCAGCAGCGACGGAGCCAGCGATCCAATCCAAAAATTTTTGGACTTTATCAACCTCTTACTTGGCCTTCATCCCATCTGCACAAGATAGCGAGGCTAGTGACACCTTTGGTCACGCGCGATTTCGAGCTTAAACAGAACTTCGATCGCCGTTATCATAAGGTGATAGCACCCTCCCTCCTGATCCTTCCTTTTGCTCTCCCACCTGATCTATGCTTCGTGACCTTGTTAATGCGCGGATCGGTTTGTACCTGACGGTTGTCAGTCTGGTCGCTGCTTTGCCCACAACATCTTGGGGCTTAGAGCCCGAGGCACCTGACCACTTCGAGAAGAAGATTCGTCCAGCGCTCGAGAAATACTGCGCTGCATGCCACGATCCCGAAGATCCCGACAATCACATTAAGTTCTTGCAAGCGACCACGACTGCCGAGATTCAGCATTTGCGCGGTATTTGGGGAAGCACGGCCGCACAGCTTCGTAATCGCACGATGCCTCCGCCGGACGAAGATCAACCGAGCGAGAAGGAACGCCTGGAACTGGCCCAGTGGATTGACGACCATCTGCGAGCCACGGCATGCGAGCTGGGTCCCTACGCCGGCAACGTCACCACACGCCGGTTGAATCGTCTGGAATACGAGAACACCATTCGCGATCTCGTCGGCCCAGAGCTGGGCTATCACGAAACGTTCCCGACTGATGGCGGCGGGGGTGAAGGTTTCAACAACAACGGAGAAACGCTCTTCCTGCCCCCGATGCTCATGGAACGTTATGTCGAAGCGGCCCAGGAGATCCTCGACGCCGCGATTGTGACGCCAGCTTTGCGGGAAGAGTTCTCGGGTGATCAACTCATACCGACAGGCGAGCCAGCAGCCGGTGGTGCTCGCTTGCTCAAGCCAGGGCACGACCTGACCGCCGGTACGATCATCTATGTCAGTGGCGACTACGAGTTGACGATCGACACGCGCAATTCGACTAAGAAAGACCTACGCCTGGTCTTGAAGCTTGATGGCCTTCCGGCCGATCGATTCAAGCTGAGCTCGAAATACGAAGAGCAATCGTTTAGCACCACCGTTCGTCTGAATCGCGGCTTTCATGCGTTTGCTGTTCACAACCCCAAAGAGCAACCCAACGTAGAGCTGCTTCGTTTGAAAGTAAAAGAACTCGGCATCAAACGTCCCAGCGAGGCTCAAAAGTTTCACGATCGACTCTTCCAGGCCGACGACGGCAAGTATGCCAAGGACCGAGACGCGGCGACCAAACTGATTCACAGCTTTGCGACCAAGGCCTTTCGTCGTCCTGTAAGCGATGGCGAGTTGAAACCATTCTTTGCTCTGTACGACCGAGGCGTGAGTCGCCAAGATCCTTACGAGGAATGCGTCAAGCTGGCCCTCAAAGGCATCCTGGTTTCACCTCACTTCCTCTTCCGGATTGAAGACACACCGAAGTCATCAGAACTCGAACGCATCGACGAATACGAACTAGCTACGCGGCTGTCGTACTTCCTGTGGTCCAGCATGCCGGATGAGCGCCTGTTCGACTTGGCCAAGCAGGGGAAGCTTCACCAGACGCCTGTTCTCAAGGCAGAGGTTCAGCGGATGCTGCAAGACACGAAGGCTGACATCTTCTTCGATTCATTCACCGGGCAATGGCTGGGCACGAAAGAAGTCGGCGGAAGTGTTTCGCCGATCAATGGTGATTTTCGCGACATCTACTCGAGCGAATTGGCGGCTGACTTTCGTGCGGAAGCCATTCAACTGACAACGTACATCGCGCGGGAAAACCGATCGATCCTCGATTTCCTCGACGCCGACTACAGCTTCCTCAACGATCGTCTGGCCAAGCACTATGGGCTTCCCCAGGTCAAAGGTCGCGAGCTACGAAAAGTCGAAGTCCCCCGTGGCCAGCGAGGCGGTCTATTAGGCCTGGGTGGCGTGCACATGGTGACCTCATACCCACAGCGTTCCAGCCCCGTGCTACGTGGTGCATGGGTTTTGGAAACGCTCTTAGGCACACCAGTCCCCAGCCCGCCAGCGGACGTTCCGGCACTTCCCAAGAAGGCAAATTCCAAAGACCCCAAAACCTTCCGCGAAAAGCTGGAAAAGCACCGCGACAACCCGTCATGTGCCGCGTGTCATGACTTGATCGATCCGATCGGTTTTGGTCTGGACAACTACGATCTGCTGGGCCGCTGGCGAGACAAGACCGAGAATGGCAAGCCGGTCGATGCCACCGGCATTCTTCCCTCAGGCGAGAAGTTTGCCGGCCCGGCCGAACTGAAGAAGATTCTGCTGGAAAGAAAGCAGGAATTTGCTCGTCATTTCAGCCGAAAAGTCTTAGGTTATGCCTTAGGACGAAGCCTGGAAGATCCGGACAGCTGCACCATTGAAACGCTGGTCACGTCGCTCGAAGAAAACGACTACCGGTTCCAAACACTGATCGAAGAAATCGTGATCAGCACACCGTTTGGTTATCGTCAGCTTGCCACGACGCCTACCCACGACTCCCACTAAAATTCCTCGCACCGTACTGCTCAACGAAGGAGACATTGATGCCTCAGCCCATTTCACGACGGACGCTGCTCAAGGGTACCGGCGCGGCGTTGGCACTTCCCTGGCTCGAATCGATGAGCCATCGCAGCTTCGGTTCAGAGACACTTAGCGAGCCACCGAAACGCGTTGCGTTTCTCTTTGTTCCTAACGGTGTTCGCAGCGATCAATGGAACCCGGCCAAGACCAACGACGGCAGCTTCGAGCTGACGCCCATGCTGCAGCCGCTGAAGGATGTCAAAGAAGAGATCACGCTGCTGGAGAACTTGTGGCACAAGAACACAGTCGGTCGCAACGGGCACTGGCCCAAGGTACCGGCATGGCTCTCAGGCGGCTTCGTCGAGCGAACTTCTGGACGCGATATCAACACCGGTGGGATCTCTGTCGACCAGGTGCTTGCCAGCAAGATCGGCGATCGCACACCGCTGCCTTCGCTTGAGCTTGGCGTCGATGCGGCCTACACAGGCGTCGACAACGTCGGTGGCGGCTTCACCCGCATTTATGGTTCGCACATTGCCTGGCGAGATCCTCACACGCCGGTCCCGAAAGAAATCGTTCCACGACTTGCGTTCGATCGTTTGTTCCGTACCACCACAGCCGGCCCGGTTGTCTCTGGATTCAATCCGAACCAAAAGGCGGTTGCCGATTCGCTGGCACGCGACGACGCCAGTGTGCTGGACCTGGTGATGGAAGACGCCAAGTCGCTACGCGGCAAGGTCGGGGAAGGGGACCGCGCGAAGCTGGACGAATACCTTGAGTCGGTCCGCAGCGTCGAGAAGCGGATCGAGAGTTCGCTCAAGCCGCAGAAGCGTTGGATCAACGAGGGGCGCTTCGATCTGCCGCGACCTGGCCCAGGCATCCCGGAGAGTCACGAGGAACACGTTCGCTTGATGCTCGACATCATGGTCTTGGCTTTCTGGACCGACACGACGCGCATCTCGACGTTCATGCTCGGCAACGCGCAGACCGGCCGTAACTTCAGCTTCATTGACGGGGTGCGTGGTTCGTTCCACGGCCTGTCGCACCATCGCAACGAGCAGAAGGAACGCGAGCAGTACGAAAAGATCGTCCTCTGGCACCTCTCGCAATATGCCTACCTCATCGACAAGATGCGCAGCCTCGACGAAGGGGGCCGCTCCTTGCTGGACAACAGCCTGGTAATGTACGGCTCGAGCATCAAAGATGGAAATAGCCACCAGGAAAAGGACCTTCCGCTGATTCTGGCAGGCAAGGGGGGCGGCAACTTCCAAACCAATCGCCGCATCACCGCCCCGAAAGAGACGCCGCTGTGCAATATGTACGTTTCGCTGCTGCGGCACATGGGCGTAGAAGCGGAAAGCTTTGGCGATAGTACCGGTCATTTGGAAGGCTGGAGCTAGCACCGCATTCCTGCTTGATTCGCTTGCGGCAAGTTTATTGCTCTCGCGAGAACGATTCACAGGCAATCTTCCAACAGTCGATTTCAGATGAAGGGCCACTATCTTGGGGGCCCTTCAACCCAAATTCGGCTAGTGCAGGAATGATACTCATGACTCGCTTGTGGATTCTCTGGACCTTCGTGGCAATCGTTGCGGTTGCTCCTAGTGTCACCCATGCGCAGTTTCCCATGGAAAGCATCGCCGAAGACGCCTTCGAAGAATTCGAGTTCGAAGGCGAGGAAGAAGACGAGATCGAGACCGATCGCGATTCATTCACGCCTTCGACTTCGGTCGTGGGAACGGGTTACCTTGTCTTTGAATCGGCTTACTCGATTGTCGACAACCGCGGCGTGCCAGAGACCCACAGCTACCCAGAAATCCTCGGTCGCTACGGCATCACCGAGAACATCGAGCTTCGATTAGGTTGGAACTACGAAGTGGGTGGAGCCGGCAACCCAATTTCCGGTAACGTCCCCGATCAATTCGAAGAAGGTGGCGAACTCGAACGAGAAAGTAAGATGCTTTATGGTGCCAAGTTCCTACTGACTGAACAGTGCGGCTGGACGCCTGAGGGTTCGCTGATTGTCCAAGGCTACACGCCCACGAGCGGTGAAGCGAACGATAGCAACATGTCGGTGGCCTACGTCGGGGGCTGGAAACTGGCCAACAACTGGGTCTGGGACTCGGCGCTTCGCTACAGTACCAGCAGCGAAGAAGAAGATCACTTCAACGTCTGGGCCCCATCGACCGTCATCAAGGTCCCATTCTGTGAGCGTTGGAAAGGGCACGTCGAATACTTCGGCATCTTCACCGAAGGACGCGAAGAGGAAAGCACCCAGCACTTCATCAGCCCTGGCGTGCACTACTTGATCACCCCTGACTTTGAAGTCGGCGTCCGCGTCGGCTGGGGTCTGAACGACCAGTCCCCCAACTTCTTCAGCAACGTGGGTGTGGGCCTGCGATATTAGTCGAGCAGCAGTTCTAGTTCCGACTCTTCGAGTTGGTCGAAGAGGTCATCGACGGCACAGGTGTATTGCTCTTGGTCGTGGCTTGTTATGGTTGCAGGATCACTCAAGTGATCGCGTTGCCAATACCAATCTGAGTCCCAGTTCCCGACTGCAGAGCCTCGCGTGATACCTTGTGCCGGTTTCTCTTGGATCTCTTCTTCGATGTCCGACTGACTGAGGCCCCGTAGAAAGCGGGCGGGGGCTAAGACTCGCGCGTCTTATCCTTGAAAGGCGAAACGGCGTCTTGGAGACTCGGTCTGGTCGGTCCTCTTGGTATCGGATAACCAGAGTTCGGCGGTCCGTTGGGAGGCCCACTATGCGGCTTATCAAAACGAGCAACATTGCTAGGCTTAGGTATCCCCCAAGCATCACATAAGAATGACGCAACTAGCACTGCGGTCTCTTTGGGATGTGCCAAAAAGATATCGTGTCCCCCGCGCATCTTCTTGACGGTCAACCATTCTCTTCCATCATCCCGTTTCTTGCGGAGAAGGTATCGCCATCTGGTCAAGCAATACTCCCAACTGGCAAAGATATGGTCCGTATCACTTGTGACCAACATATTCCTCTGTTGGTTGTGCCGGAAAAGGAAGAAACCAAGGAAACGAAACGTCAATTGCAGGAACGCGTAAAAAGGAGAATGCGTCAAGTAATTGCGGCACTCTTTGACGACGTCTTCCGTTGCCTCGCCATCCAAGAACAACTTCTTCACGTCCGCTTCTCGATCTGCCAAAGAAAGCACGCTTTTCTTCGATATAGCTTGAAAGAGATCCAGCGGCCTACTCACCAGAAAACGCAGGAAGATCGGCCATGAACCGAGTACTGGGATGGGCGTCATGAACACCGTGGGAGATCGCAACTCTTCATTCTCCCGTCGCGCCTGCATCTTCTCACCGATGGCAGCCCCCATCGAATGATAGACAAAGCCACCAATGCTCTTTCCTTGCTCCTCTTCGATTTGCCGACAGGCGGCAGCCATTCCCGTGGCGTAACAGCCAAGTCCGATTCGTTCGCGGTAGGGTGCGTATTGCGACTGCTGATCAATCATCGCAACATGAAAGCCCTCAGCATTCAACGCCTTGATGAAGTCCAGAAAATGCTCTCGCGTGTGGAGAATCCCATGGTGCACGACAACAATCTTGTCGCTTACCGATGGGTCCATGGATGGATGAAATGAATAGGTGACGCTTAAGCGAGTGCCTGCGTCGACCGGAATTGGGGAGGGCGGCGTGCTGGACGGGTCTTCTGACATGGCATGGCCCCAGGCGAGCTTATCGAAGAATCAAAACCTGACCTCCATGCAACATACACCCCTCGAAAGTAGCATGCCAGAAAAACTCGCCTGAGGGGCACAAAAACAGCCGGAGAGCATGAAGGGACTTGGCCCCACCACAAGAGAAGGTGGACCAAACCTGAACAGCTGACGCCTCGGATACCAGGCTTTTCTTGCAAGCCGATTCCGCTTCCAAGACCTGTATGTCCATAAAAAAACACCTCGTGAGATTCACGAGGTGTTTGAGTGGGCGATATTGGATTCGAACCAACGACCCCTGCCGTGTGAAGACAGTGCTCTAACCAACTGAGCTAATCGCCCGAGACTTTTACCCGACGTAGTCCACTGTAATAGGTCGGACGTACGGGCCGAAAGGTTCGCCTGATTCAGGTAAGTTCCGATTTCTCCGGCGTCGACGATTGAGGCGGTGGCTCGAATTTGGGAGCACTGGCCTCTTCAAAGTCGTCATAGTCATCGAACTGAGCAGGCGAACTCTTGGAACTATACCCGGCATTCCCGGAATCCTCAACCTCCCTTGTCGCGCTATGAAACTCAGACTGGATGTCGGAGAGGCCCCGCTTGAAGTCGCCGTAATACTTCCCAAAGGTTTTGGCCACGCCAGGCAGGTTCTTACCGAACAGCAGGATTGCGATCACACCGATGATCGCCATCTCCTGCATGCCCATCCCGCCAAAGAAACCGAGAAGCGCCGACGATGTTCCTATTTCATGCAACATTGCAAGAATGTTTCACTCCATCGGGCAGCGGCTCGAGAATCAGCGCTGCCACGTAATCTGCTTGAAAACGAACGTTTACGACTTACGGCATGTTGCGCTTGGGCGCTTCGCCGTTTTCCTGGTCGGCGGAGTCATCCGTCGTGTCGTTCATTCCTCGTTTGAACTCGTTCACGCTCTGGCCCATGCTACGCATCAAACCAGGCAGCTTCGTCGATCCAAACAGCAGCAAAAAGATCGCCAGGATAATGATCATTTCCTGGACCCCGGGCATACCAAAGCCAACCAACGCTAAATCATTCATACCGATCATGCTATATCCTCACACTCAAATTTAGAGCATTGAAAATACACGCAAACAAGTCGGCGAAAGCGAGTCAGCACCCAGGTGGGTCTAACCAGAACCAAACTCGTGCGGTTCCCAAGATAAAAAACGGAAACGTGTTAGACTGAATTCCGACTCTCTATTCTATGCAGACCGGCCCCGATGTCAAAGGGTCTCAATTTGTCACAACTCGCCTAGTACCGGGGAATTGCTACCGATGGTGACGGTTTTTCGGCGACTCGGGGCATTTCCGCCTCAAAATCGCGGTAGATCGGCAGGTAGCGGAAGTAAACTTCCAGCGACAAGGTGGCCATCGCGGTGGAATAGACACGGCCACCATAGCCGCCCCAGCGACATTTTGGATCCCAACTTCCGGAGAACTCGCCGGCCTTGATCTGCGAGTCGAGTAGCTTCGGCTGAAGCTTGCCGGCCCAGCGTTTCCATGACTCATCCTGCATCTGGTACATGGCCAGCGTCCCGTAATACCAGTAATAGAGGTCGATATCATCGCGATTCGGTTCGTTCAACATGACGAACTCGGTCGCTTCCTCGATCTGCTTCCGCGAATTCTCGATCCCCAAAAAGAAACGGCACGTCAACGCTTCCGCCGTCATCGTAGGGCTCGCCTTTTCGCCGGGTCGGTAGGCAGCCAGCCCCTTGGCAGGGCCGGCGGACGATTCATCCAGAAACCGCGTCATCAGGTCGCGCGTCGTCTTATCAATCTCAATGCCAGACAGGGCCGCGCTATGCAACGCCAGGACCTGCCAGCCGAACTGGCTCATATCACCGCGATCGCCAGGATGATACCGCCAACCACCCATGCGCGGATGCTGAGCGGTGATCGTGTAGGCCAGGCCTCGATCCAGGAAAGGCCGAATGCGTTCGTCTTTGGTCATTGCGTACGCCTCGCTGATCGCCAGTAAAGCCATCGCGTGACAATACATCTTGGCGTAGGTGCCGGCCTGACCACCGAGGCAACCATCGCGATGCTGGTGGTTCACCAGGTACTCCAATCCCTTCTGCACGGTGACCCTATGCTTACCTTCCAGGTGCGTGTGCCCTTTGCCAAGGAACGCCAGCGTCGCTAACCCGGTGATACCCATGTCCGCATTGTTACCGGCACCTTGGCGATCATGTCCAGCGACTTTGGTTTCCTGCCCGGCACCATGCGCGACGGCATTCCAGCTTCCGTCGTCTTCCTGGTTGGCGGCCAGCCAATCGAGTGCCGAATTCACCGCTGGCTCAATGTCCTTTGAGCCTCCCATCATTTCGATCCACGCTCCGGAGTCCTCGACCACGCGAGCCTGCATGATCAACGGCAGAGGCTGGGCATCCATTCGGGTGCGCGTCGCGCGAGGCAAAGGTAAGTTGCGAGCCGCCATTCGGCTAGCCCACAACTCCTGCATTTGATTTCCCTTCAAGGAAGCTAAGGTCGCATCCAATGCCGTCGAACTGTGCGGCACGCGTTGGCTGCGGGCCATTGCCTCTAGTTGATTCGTCGAAGCGAGAAGTTGGTCTCGCTCGCCAGGCAGTGCGTCGGCCGAATCGGAATTGGCCGCCGTGTCGCGAAGCATCTGCACGTCGTTTGATGGATCGCTTACCATCTGGGTTGGCAGCGGGGCACTGCGAATCTGCGGCATGGTGCGATCCATGCGATCTAGCTGAGGCATCGGCATCGGTGATGCCTGCTTTTCTACCTGGGCCGTTGCGGCGGCCGGGGCAGGGGACGCCATCTCTTTGGCCGAGACGGGACTGGGTGTCATTTCCAACACAGGCTGGGGCCCAGTCGCTGGCATCGTATTTTCGACGACTTGCTCCGGCGGCAACTGCGGCTGAGGAATATCCCAGGGACGCTGCTGCGGGCTTGGCATCGGTGGCTGCGGCATCGGCGGAACCGGCATGTCTGGCGCCGGCATCTCCATCCGCTCGAGCGGCGTCATCAAGCCTTCGACCGGGGCAGGGGACATGGCCAGTTGGTCCCACGGTTTGACTTCTTTATTGGATTCCGACTGATCCTCTTGCTGGAAGTCGATCTGGCTCAGACGAATGTTTACAGGAGCCGAATTGCCGACCCCTGCCGGGGCAAACAGTTGGGTTACCTGAGCGTAGGTCATCAGCAGCAAGTGAGCAAAGATCGACAGCACGACACACTTCGACACGGGCCGTGCCTGTCCCCATCGCGTTTGCATGAGGATCAACAGCGACAGGGTGATGAAGGCCAGACCGCCCCAGAGAACGCCCCAAACAATTTGCGAGGTCGATTGACTCAGCTCCGCGAAGATCGCGAACGAAGCGGCAGGCATGGGCTACCTCCGCTCGTTGGATAGGCGGACCGAAATGGCCATCTCGGCGATTCCTGCCTGACGGACAGTCGTGAGCACCGTTGCGACTTGTTGAAACGGAACATCGCTGTCACCACGCACGAGGACCCCCAGGTCCTGGTATTCGGCCTGGGAGGCGGTCAGATGGGCTTTGAGATCTTCGAGGTTGACCTCTTGCGTTCCGAGCATCACTCGGCCGTCGCGGAAGATGTTGATCACTTTCTTCTCAGGGGCAGCCGTGAGTGCTCCCATGTCACTTACCTGCGGCACATCCAGGTCGACCGAGCGTTCCATTTCCGTAAACTTCGAGCCGACCATAAAGAAGATGATCAACAGAAACAGGATGTCGATCATCGGCGTCAGGTTGAGTGCCGGAGCTTCTTCGTTGTGCGTTTTTAGCGGCATGACCGTCTCCCTGATGGGTGTGACTAGGCCGCTTTCGCGGTGGAACGGGACGCACGGCGCGATGTCGACTTCCTCTTATCCTTCCAACCATCCGAGGCAATCGCGTTGACGACTTCCTGGCTGTGCAAATCGATCTCCATGATCAAGCGATCGACTCGGCCCGAAAAGAATAAGTAGGCGATCAACGCCGGCAAAGCAACCGACATCCCCGCTGCCGTTGTCAGGAGAGCCTGGCTGATACCACTGGCTAGAACTTCTCGTTGGCCGGCAGCTTCTCCGTTGGCGGCAATCGCGTTGAATGCACTGATCATGCCGAGCACGGTTCCCAGCAGTCCAAGCAAGGGGCTGATCGTGCTGATCCCATTAAACAATCGCAGGTACTGACGAAGCCGCGACGTGACGCGTTCTCCCGCGTCGAGAATCGCTTGCTCGACTTCCACACAGCTGCGTCCCCACTTCTTCACGGCAGCCGCAAAGACTTCCGCGACGGGGCTTTGATTTTCTTCGCATAGCGCGAGAGCCTGGTCCTGATCGATGCGACCATCTTTGACCTGCTCGATGAAACGCTTCACAAACGGCCGTGGAATAACACGTCCACGTCGGAGGCTGATCGCTCGTTCGAAGACGAAGACCAGCAAGATGAACGAGCAAAGCGCGATCGGATACATCAGTAGCCCACCATCATGAAAGACCTGCAATAGGTTTTTCGTGGGGATGGGGTTTTCTTCACTGAGCGAAGGAAGGCCAGGCGGGAGAGGAGCCGGCTCAGCAGCTCCCTGGGCCAGTAAACTCGAGGCCAAACAGCCCCAAACGATTGTTAGCAGCGCACCGTAGGCCAAAGATCGGCGAATGTGTGAGGTGAGCATCCATTCTACCCCATGACTGATCATTTACTTGGTCCTTGTCCCTTCCCGTTGAGCTTGCAGGGTGCGTTGTCGCACGACACTCAATCGTGTTTCCGCCTCTGGGGCAAAAGGCGAGTTCTCAAACTCAGTACGTACTTCCGTGTAGTACTGCGTGGCCTTCTCCCAGTTCTCTTGAATTTCGTGGCACTTACCGATCTGTAGCAGAGCGGCCGCTTTCCACTTCGGGAAGGCTTCGTAATTAGTCGCAACCTGAGCATAGGCTCGCACGGCCGCGTCGTAGTTCTTCTGATGGAAGAAGGTCTCGCCGATCATCCACTGAGCCATCGCCGCCGTTTCGCCTTGGCTGGCTGTCGGCGATTGAATCACTTTGGTGTATGCGGCACGAGCCTTCTGGAATTCTCCCTGACGAGCAAGACATCGGCCCATCAGGTAATCCAGTTCATGAACCTGAGCGAAGTTCGGATATCGGTTTTCGATCTCCAAGGCCTTCTGATAGGCGGCTTCCCAATTGTCTTGATGCGCGAAGATCTGAGCGAGCCTCATTTCGGCAACTGGCAAGCTTTCCAACTCGCGGCCCATGTTGTCGGTCAGCATCTGCTCGAACTTGGCCTTGGCGTCGTCGAACTTCTCGCTGCGGAAGCGAGCTTCGCCGCCCCAGAACATGGCCATGCTGTGCAGTGGCTCATCGGCGACCTGCTCAGCAACCGCATCCATGTGCGGGATCGCAGCTTGCCAGTTACCAGCTTGGACTTCGACCTGGCCAAGCATGTAGCGGCCAAACACGACGACCTTGCTCATGCCTTTTTTATCAAGCAACTTCTGTAGGTACTCGCGGGCTTTCGCAAGGTTACCGGCATTTAGTGCGGCTTCCGCAATGCGGTAGGTCGAGTCTTCCCACAGATCGCTGTCCTGGAATCGTTGGTGAATCTGCTCGAATGCTTCCAAAGCCTCTTTCTGCTTGTTTTGGTCCATACGAACCCAAGCCAGGCGGTACCAGATGTCTTCCGCTGGCAGCACGTCAGGCTTGCTTTCGATTAGCTCGACCAGAATGGCTTCCGCCTCGGCGTCTCGCTGCAGTTGATCGAAAAGCGAAGCACATCGCAGCTTGGCATGAGCGGCCAAGGGATCTTCAGGATGATGTTTGGCCAACTGTTGATAACGCCCGATGGCTAGTTCGACGTCCGTTTCTTCCATCTGCTGGGCCTGCTGGTACATCGCACCAACGGCGAGGGCACTGTTAGGGTTCTTCTCGAGAAGCTGGTCAAGCGTCTTGGTGGCGGCCACAGCGTCGGAGGTTGCCAGTTGACACCAGGCCAAGCCGGCCAGGCCTTGCTCGACGAATTTTTCAGGATTGTCCTGGGCGGCCAACTCTTCGTAAAGCGACTTCGCCCAGGCGATCTCACCACTGCGGTAGGCTGCCCCTGCGATTTGCGTGACTTCGCTCAAGTAAGTGGCCTTGGCGATCTGTCGTCGATCGACCTGGCTCCAAGCCTCTTTCGCGACCTTTACTTGATCGCAGTGGAGCAGGGCAGTGGTGCGGCGGAGCTGGACCAGGTTGCGATGTTCGGTTGCTGTCAAATCTTTGAGCGAGCGATCCAAGGCATCGACCGTGTTAATCCAATCTTCGTTTTGGCTATGGATCAATCCCAACAGCATGAGCGACATGCCGCGATATGGACCTGCAGCCATCGAATCGGAAGCCTCGAGCAACTGTTTTGCTTCGTCTTTTCGCGACAAGGCAAACAGCGAGACGGCCATCAGGTAGTTGCGGCGATCAGCCTGAGCGACCTTCGCTTCGACCTGCGGGAATTCCAACTGGAGAACCTCCAGGGCTTTCGCGTGGGCATCATGGGCTTGCAACTGCGTCGCGACATTCATCTGAGCGCGAATGGTCAATGAATTCGGCTGCGAGCGTTGTGCCAACTGAATCCAGGCAGCTTGAGCGGCCGCAAGGTCATCTGCTTCGAGATGGATGGTGATCAGCTGATACAGGGCTTCGTCGGTCCAAGAGGAATCGGGCCAGGCTTCAATCTGCTCAGTGAACAGTGCGATGGCATCCTCGGCGTTCCCCTGTGCCAGCGAGATCTTGGCCATCAGGTAGTGGATCTCGTCCTGGAACTCAGGCAGCGACTCGTTCGCTTTGAGTTGTTGCAGACGTTCGATCGCATTCGGCCAGTCGCGCACCTGAAAGTAAGTCTTGGCGATCCAGAAACTGGTTTGATCGACGAGCGTGGGCTGCTGCTTGGCGGCCAGTTCAAAACGATCGACGGCTCGGCGGTAGTTACCGGCCTTGAATTCGGCGATGCCTGCTTCCAGGGCGATCGTTCCAGCAGCGTACTTGCCGGGGTGTTCTTTCAAATCGATCAGCAACTGTTCGTAAGCCAGTCCGGCTTCTTTCCATTCACTCGTTTGACCGTAGCAGCGAGCCAGTCCCAGCCGAGCTTCGACGGTCATGTTGGGCGAGGTCGCTTCCTTGACCGATTTACCGTACATCAAGATCGCTTCGTCCCAACGTTTTTCCTTGCTCGCGATCTCGGCGAGGTAAGGATATGCGTGTGGAATCAGCTTGCTGGTCTTGTGTTTGTTTTGGAAGATTTGAAAGGCGTTCTTTGCCGCTTCGTTCTGCCCGGAGAGAAAGTAGCACTCGGCGACGCGGAATTCAGCATGCTCGACGAAGCTATGCTGCGGCAGCTTGCTCAGAAAGAGCGTGTAAGCACGCAGTGCCTCGTCGCAACGCGACAACTGAACAAGCGACTCGCCGCGGTAGAAGTGAATCACACCTACCTGGGAGTGATCGGGGTGCTTGGCCAGGAATTGATCGAACGCATCGATCGCTTGCTGCCAATCGCCCCGCGCGTAGTGAAACGAGGCAATGCGATATTGGTCAGCAGCTTGGTCCGCTCGGACCATAGCACTCCCGGTCGCGACCAGGGCGAATACAACAAACAGCCAAAGCTTTTGAAAAGAGGGTCTCATTCCTTGAACCCGTGCAGCAGTCTCGATCCTTGAGAACTGGGAGCGTGTCGCGGAGAATCATATCCGCAAGCATCGCTTCACGTGAAGAGCGGTCCCAACCAGTCAGCCGGGACCACTACGTCTCCCTTTAGAAAATCGTCCTGCCTGAATGACGGAGTTTACCTGAATTCGCGCAAGCACTTGCGATTTCTAAGAACGTCGGAAAATCGCAATCGCTGCTAGCGGGAAATCGCGCGAAGCACCGCAGATCTCGCTGAAAAGCATCAAGGAATTCCAATGCGTTCGCACAAAAAGAAAGCCCCATTCACTCGCATGAACGGGGCTGTTCGATTTGATTCGTGTTGGATGCGAAGGACTACTTCGATTCCGGCAGCGACTTGATTCGCAGGTTACGGAATTCAACCTTGTCGCCATGGCCCAAAAAGCCGATGTGCCCGGTCGAACGCTTCAGACCTGGGTGTTCGCTGCCATCGAGCGTTGGGTTATTGCGGATCTCTTCGAGGTCGACGTTCAGGATTTCCGTGCCGTTAAGAACAACCTTCACCAGGTCGCCATCGACGGTCACTTCCTGCTCGTTCCATTCGCCAAGCGGCTTCAGATGACCACGCTTGGCCGGAGCCAAACCGTAAAGCGAACCGTGATACTGGTACGGCTTCAGCGTTTCGTACTTCTTGGCGGTGTTGTCCAGAATCTGAAGTTCGTACCCTTGGTAGGCGGCGTTGCCCTGCAGCGGAGCTCGGATACCCAGGCCATTGTTCGCCCCAGGCGGCAGCTTGAATTCAAACTTCAGCACGAAGTTGGCGTACTCTTTCTCAGTGTAAATGTTACCGCCGCCTGCCTTGGGATCGCAGACGATGCTTCCCTCTTCGACCTTATAACCCTTAGTGTTACCGACCCAACCGTCGAAGTTCTCGCCGTTGAAGATCGAGACAAAGCCTTCTTCAGTCTCGGCTGCGAAAACAGAAACGGTGGGACCAACGATCAACAGGCCCAACAGAAGGGAAGCCAAAAGAGTTCGCATTGTGTGATTCTCGTCAGGGAGGTGTGAAAATAGAGGCGGGTTTCATTGAGAAATATCATTTTGCGCGAGATATCAGCGCGCGTCAAAGCACAAAGCGGTCTATTTTTAAACCATTCGCGACATGATTTGACTAACAGCCAGCCAGGGGCATCCGGCGTGGTTAGTCAGCGCGGGAACGACGCCAGGCACTGGGCGTCACGTCGCGCATCTTGCGAAATGCACGATAGAAAGTCGAAAGCTCAGCGAATCCGCACTCGAACGCAATCGAAGTAATCGGGCGATCGGTCGTTTCCAGCAGCTTACAGGCATGCTCGACACGCAACTCTTGCACGTAATTCAACCACGTCTGGCCTGTCACGCCGCGAAACAACTGGGTGAAACGGCGGCGCGGGATGCCGATACTGCTCGAGGCCTCGTCAATGGTCGTCGCTTCAAAGAAATGCGTATCCAGATGGCGAATGTAGGCAACCATCTCATCGACGCCGGGCTCTTGCGACAGATCGGTCAAGCCTTCCGACTTGTCGACGCGATGACTGGAAATCAGCGAAAGGATCTCCAGCCCGTTCGAAACCATCGCCAAGGGCGTTAATGGACTATTCTGCAATTGCTGATAGAGCAGACGTCGTAATCGTCGTTCGATCCGCTGTGCGAAGTGGGCCTGACGCGTCAACAACCCGAGCGGCAAAGCCGAGACGGCTTGCGTATCAAAGGCAAGCAACGAGCGATGCACGCACAGCACATAGCAGGAAATCGGCGAGTTCGGTGAATCTTCGATGCGATTCTTGCGGCCCGGCAGAACCACCACCATGTCTCGGGGCCCTACCTCGAAGCGATCCTCCGCGACATGCACGTGACCGCTGCCCGAGATGACGTAAAGCACCTTCACGAAGTCATGGACACGAAACTCCATCTCGAAGTCCGGACCGTGATGACTTTCAAGTATCAAGACACCCCACGAAGGCAGGGTCTCTTCCAAGGCGTGATTTGTCAGTGAAGGCGTCAAATTCAACATGGGCCTTTGGTTGGCTCGATGGGGAGAAACGCTCCCTAACCTAACTCAAATCGGCATTACTATAACCCAGATTCGGCGATAGGTGAAACATCGGGCCACGGAAATCATCAAGATAAATTCCAGGGTCAACCAAAAAAAGCGTCGGATCCAGCAAGGACCCGACGCTCAATTGTAGTTCGTTTTGAGGCTGTTTGCGGCTTACAGCGGCGTTTGCGGCGGAAGCGGCGTTGGGCCAACCGGACCTGGCAGATCCTCTTGGATGTTGCCAACACGGTGCAGGTGGTTGTGGTCGATGTAGATCACCTCGCGAGTATCTTCGTCTCGCAGGGTATGCGGAATCGGCCAGCCAATCCGCTTCACTTCGGTGTAATAAATCGTGCACTTGTAGTGAGCGTGGTGCAACTGAACAGGGCCCACAAGCGGCATGACCCGTGGTGGATCGACGTAGTCAGCGATCTTTTCCTTGGTGATCCGCACGTTGTTACGTTGAACTTCGTGCAGGAAGGGCAGGCCACCCTCGACCGGGCGGGCGCGCTCCAGGGCTTGCATCACTTCGTCGTCGCTAGGCGGATCCAGAGCAACGTGAGGTGCCCCGGGAGGAATGGGCGGAAGAACCGGTGCACGATCATATCGCTCGTGGTTATGGAACTCGTCTTCCTTGTTGTCCATGTAGTAAGGGGACACAGGAATCGGGAACAGCAGAGGCCCCAAGTAAGGACCTTGAGTCGTACAACCGGTGCTGCTCAAAGCTGCCAACCCCACACCCAAGATCAAGCTGAGCTTAAGAATGCTTCGTTTCATCGTTTTCCTCAATGCCTTCCAGGGCGATATAGGGCTGGGCCCCTATCAATCCGACCCACCGGATAACCACTTCCTCCATGAAGTGGGCGCTTATCTGTAGATAGTTATCGTGTGAAGCTGTAACAAACTTGCGGCTTTTTCCGCCTGGCCCGAAAATTCAAGCAATGCGGTCGCTAGCATGCCATCTTCCTCATTTCACGCGGCCGAACATGGCCGCGAGCACTGCATAAAAAAAGCCTCCGGCGGAATCGCGAAGGCTTTGAGGGGGTACTCGAAGGTCGTGTCACGCCCGCACTTGGCGAGCGTGACCGACAACTTCGTTAGAAGGAGCTGTGACGGCGGGCCTTGAAGTCCAGCGTCCACCAGCCATCTTTCCATTCCATTTCGACCTTACGCCATCCCAGTGGAACTTGCGGGTAAGGGTAGAACGGGCCGATGTATGGCCAAGCTTGCGGCGAGTACTGACGCGGGTAGGTAACAGCCGCGTAGTTCGGATGAGCTGCGTAAGCAGGCCAAGCGTAGCCAGGCATGTGCGGGTGGTCGTACCGAGCAGGTCGGTAGTAACCATAACCGTACTGAGCTGGGTAGTAAGCCGGAGGAGCGACGGTAGCCATTGGCTGTTGAGCCATGTTAGCACCAGCGTTCGCTGCGGCTGCATTGTTGTTAGCAGCAACCTGATAAGCAGGTGCTTGGGCCGGGATCGGTCGAGGCTGACCAGCCGGAACTGGCTTCAGCTGACGCAGCGGAGCGGCTGGAGTTGGCTGATTGGCCAACACGCTTTGCTCTTCGCTAGGCTTTTCGGCACTGACCGGTTGAACCGGCGAGAAGCTGAATTCTGGCTGTGGTTCGAGAGCTGGCTCTTCCATGACCTGCGGAATGGCAGGCACTTGCTGAGCGACTTCCTGAACCATAGGCGTGGCAGCAACTTCCTGAACCATTGGCTTGGTAGCCGGTTCGGGCTGCACCTGAGGAGCAGGCTTGCTCAGATCGCCAGCGGCCAGATCACGTGGAGCAGCGACGAGCTCGGTAGCTTCTGGCTGAGCGACAACGTTGCCTTCGATGCGGATACCATCGACAACGCGTTCGACTCCAGAAACACGACGAGCGATGTCGACCGCCAGGTCATGCTGCTGAGGATTCGAGACGTGGCCTTCCAGCCAGACGACCCCTTCTTCAACTCGCAAACCAATATTGAAGCCCTTCAGGCTTCCTTCCGACTTTTTGGCTTGCAGCTGCTTAACGATGGACTGGGCAATTTCGGTATCCCCAGCCATCGCGATCGCAGGCACGGCCATGAAAGCCGCGATGATCGCCAAATGAATTAGACGTGACATCGTCCCCCCTCCTAGGAAATTCATCTTCACGCGTTGATTACTGCTATCCAGCGATTGGATCCGCAACGGGAAGCGGCCGAAGCTGGATTCTGTTTTCAATCTACAGGATCTATTTTTAATCGCGCAGAAACCACTCACAGTGGTTCTGCCCTCTCTTCATTCGGCTAACGGTTGGTCTAAAAGGCAGTGTTTTTTCGATTTTGCGAGTTAAAAGGCCCGATTCTCGATCCCAAGGTTTACCTAACCGTTACCAGCAGCGCATGAAAAAAGCCTCCACTGATAAGTGCAGGCTTTCCTCTTGTGTGATCTGCAAAAGCTTAGTGATGCTTCGGCTTCTTGTACGACTTGAAGTCCAGGAACCAGTAGCCGTCATCCCATTCCAAGGCAACATGCTTCCAGCCTGGTGGAATCTGTGGATTTGGGTAGTACATGCCGGTGTAAGGCCAAACCGCTGGAGCATTGGTCTTTGGGTAGTTCATAGCACCAAAGTGCGGATGTCCCCCAGCAACCGGGCCTTGATAGCCAGGCAACCGCGATTGATGGTGATGAAAACCGTGGTGACCGTAACCTGGTGGGCAGTATGCACCCCCGTAGGCAGCCGGTGCATAACCGTGGTGCGGCATAGCCTGGGCAGCGTAACCAACTGGCATGGCTTGTGGGCCAGCAGCCACAGGCATGGCTTCTTGCGACATGACCGTCGCGGGCAACGCGAAGGCACCAAGCACCAACGCTAATTGTAGGACCGACAAACGCATCGCATTCTCCCGATAGTGCGCGGCAATGTTTGCGCGATACCGAGCGTTTAGGAGCACATGCTGGCCGTCTTTGGCTAGCTAAACACCATCGCTCGGGTCATAGACATAAATTGACCTAGAGGGTGTTTCGGCAGAATGCCGCGTCGAGAAGTAGGAAATTTTCCAATTCTGACAGTCGTAACGCGATTTCCGACTGATTCGATCATGCCAGCAGAAAGACTGCCGGGTCAGATCTGCCGTGTTGGCTTGGTAGCACTCGGTTCAAACACGCACGTCACGGCCAGAACAACGTAGACGATGCTACCACCGAGCCAAAAACCGGAACCACTGGTGATTTCGTGAACCAGGTGCACCGTCAGCACGAGAAAGCACGTTACCGAGGTAAACTGTGCCAGTTGCTGGTTCGCAGACTCGCGAGCAAAGCGAACCCAGACCACACTGAGCATGGCACATAGGTAGAGCAGGGAGGCGAACCACCAAACCTGCGGCGGCATATGAAAGGGAAACATCCGCGATCCAATCCGTGGAAGTATTTTTCGAATTCATTTCGAGAAGGCCAAGTTTTACTAAAGCCCGGCCAATTCCCAAATACGAGTTCGACTACTTATCAATAAAAAGGGCACGTCACGAACCACGCGACGTGCCCTTAGCTATTATCGACATCCATCGACCAAAACTATTTGATCAACTTGCCCAGTTCCGTATCGAGCTGCGAGATATGGAGACTGCGGCTGATGACCTTACCGTCTGGGCCAACCAGAATCATGGTCGGCAGGGTAAGGACACCCATCTCGATTGCATAGCGGCTATCGAGACCACCATCTTCATATAGCTGAGGCCAAGCCAGGCGATTGGCGGCGAGGAACTGCTTGACGTCCTCTTCACTGGAATCCAAGCTGACCCCGACAACCTGGAAACCACGAGCCCCATACTTGGCCTGCAGCTGGCGAATAATGGCCATGTCTTCTTTGCAAGGCTCGCACCAGGTAGCCCAGTAGTGCACCAGCAAGGCACTACCCTTGGCACCCGAGGAATCGAGCTTCTTGCCATCGACGGTTGTACCGCGAATAACAAACGGTTGCCCCACGGCATCCAGGCGTCGGATCGCTCCGTTGGCCTTATCGCCCAAAACTGTCCCCGAGAAGTCGGTGCGAATCCGGGTGTACCACTTCTTCGCGTCGTCCTCTTCGCCCGCGAATTCGTGGGCAATGGCCAACTGCATCATGGCTTCTGCCGCATCAGGACTCTTGGGGTAAGTGCCGATGAAGTCCTCGAGCTTAGCCAGCCAGGCTTCCTGGATCTTAGCGTAGTCGGCCTTCGGATCCTGGAACTGCTGCGTGTAGCCTGCCGACATTTCGCGGAAACGAACGTAAGCGGCCAGATCGCTCTTAGGAGCCCGCTTCTCGACCTGATCGGCCAGCGACTGCAGTTGCTCCAATCCCTTGCTCAGCTCTCCCGTTTGAATACCGCCACTTAGTGCGTCGGCAAGCTGCTTGATCCAGTTCTCACGCATCTCGTCGTCGTTCGCAGCGGCGATCACCTTTTTGATGACGTCCACACGCTGCATGGCCAGCTTTTCACGCTGATCTGCCGTAGCGGCCTGGGCCATCTGCTGATCGAGTTCCTCGAGCGAAGTCAGAATCTCTTGGATTTCGCTACCGACGCCCATCCCGGCTTGTCCAGCCGCCGGATTGCCGCTGTAGCTGACCGAGAAGAAATAGCCCTGAGGATTGGCCGCCACATCTTCAGCACCGGGAATACCAGCAGGAGCCCCGATCAAGCGCCACGCATCGCCAATGCGAACGAGCGTACCGAGTTCGAGCTGACCGTGTTCTCCGGCCTTATCCAACATGGCGATCGCGTTTTCGTAAACGACAAGGTCCTTCGAGACACCCTCGGTTCCAGCCGGAACAATCCCGGGTCGTGTCGCACCAAAATGAACCCAGTTGGTGCTCTTATCAATCAGCTTCTGCTGACGAGCCCAAGCAACGAACTGTTCGGCTCCATTTTCGACCTTATCTGAGACCTCTTTGGCCCGCTCTCCTGTGAGGCCAAGCGACTTGAGCTCAGCGGCGGTCGGCAAAAGGGCAGCGAAACGGTCGGCATCGCCAGTCTTGGCTGCTTCAACCAGTTCGGCTGAGACCTCTTCGGCGGAGATCATCTTCCACTGGTCGACCAGACCGTCTTCGTCCTTATCGAGCCCCCACCGGGTACCCGCCATGCCGAGCCAACGATATTGGTCCGCTTTGCCGTTGAAATCGGTATCTACGTCGCGGTAGACCTCGACTCCGTCCTTATAGTAGGCCCAGAAATCGACCTTCTTGTCGTTATTGGTGTCGAGGAACACCCGCAGGCGTTCGCCGTTGGGGCCAGTGACAACCCAACCGGTAGCTTCGCCGACCTTCTCCGCCCCAATGTTGCACTTGGGGATTTGATTCGCGTCGGGCGTCTGGTATTCAACGTCCTCTTGTATGGGCTGCAACTGCAAAGCCTGCTCTGCGGTCGGTCCGGCAGCCCATACCGAAGTTCCACAAACCATGCTTACGCCCAGGGCCATCGCCCAATGAGCCTTATGACTCTTCATTCCAACCATCCTTGTCTCAAAAAATGCAGCAAATGCTTGTGGCAGCAACTATTCATTGCTTGCGATAGCTGTGGATGATTATCCACAAAACCGCCAATGGAATCACCATCAGTTTTTTGGGACCCACCGGCATCCGATCCCCGAACTTTTCCGTGTTTCTGGGGTCCTGAACTATGAAGTTCTGTCTATACGTAGCCGATATTTCGAGGGTTCCTATCAAAAAGCGGCCACCCCGGTTTGACAGATCCCCAGAGGCCGATAGAATTTGCTATTTCCCGTTCGGGGCAATAGCCTCGATAGGGCGTATAGCTCAGTTGGTTAGAGCGCGTCGCTGATAACGACGAGGTCCCAAGTTCGAATCTTGGTACGCCCACTAGACGACTCCGGGACGTTGTCCTAGAGTAGTCGATCCCATGAAAAGGGGCTGTAGCTCAGTTGGGAGAGCATCTGCTTTGCAAGCAGAGGGTCGCAGGTTCGATCCCTGTCAGCTCCACTTTCGAGGCCAATAATCAGTACGATTTGCGGCCTCGAAAAAATCTCGCGAAACTTTTTCGCGGGGCCCTTTACAAAGCAAACTTGCTGAGTAAACTTTGACGCTTCCCGATTGGGAAACATCTTTAGCTGATCGCAATGAAACGGAGTTCATTGAACTCTTTTTCATTCCGCTCAGCGGAAGACGACAAGGCCTTCAAGCCGAGTCGAAATGATCTTTGACAATTTGGTTGGTAGATGGCATTTGCGTAGCAAAGTGGATGTCGAGTTTGGGGTTTGCCCTTGGCAGGCCGCTTGCTCAACGAAAGCTTTGTTGCGACATAAACGATGCAATTTCATAGAGTTATGGTTATTACCAAAAAGTGTTGCTCTTGATTCTCAGCCTAGCTGAAATCAGGGCAGTGCCGATTTTGAGTGGTAGCCGTTCTTAAAGAGAATCTCGATGTCTGTCGGGCCTCATCACATGGCCAACCTGAGAGGGTTGGCAAGTGAAGTGTGTCACGCAGCATTGTGAATCGTTACAAGATCGGATCTCAGTGATTGGCCTTAGACAAGCCAGTCACATTAGGTAGTCCGAAATAGTTTGGTTGTTCAAGCTGGTATGGGTTTGCTAACCCTAAGCGAGCTTTGAATATTTGTGGTCAAGCTATTAAGGGCACATGGGGGATGTCTTGGCATCAGAAGACATGGCGTGGAAGACTGCGATAAGCCTGGGGAAGTTGTCAAACGAACGTTGATCCCGGGATTCCTGTTCAACCTAGGGAACTGAAACATCTAAGTACCTAGAGGAGAAGAAAGAAAAATCGATTCCGTCAGTAGCGGCGAGCGAACGCGGAATAGCCCAAACCTTGAGGATTTTCCTCAGGGGGTTGTAGGGCCTCTCATATGGAAGTTACAAAACTGCCGACTAGCCGATATGACATGGAAAGGTCAACCATAGAGGGTGACAGTCCCGTAGGCGAAAGTTGTGTAGTCTTCCGAGAGGTACCTGAGTAGGTCCAGTCACGTGAAACCTGGATTGAATCTGCGGGGCCCATCCCGTAAGGCTAAATACTCTCTGATGACCGATAGTGAACTCAGTAGCGCGAGTGAAAGATGAGAAGAACCCCGACAAGGGGAGGTATGTGAACCTGAAACCATGTGCCTACAAGCGGTCGGAGCCCGATTAATGGGTGACGGCGTGCCTTTTGCATAATGATCCGGCGAGTTACCGTCTGCGGCAGGTTAAGGCCTTACGGGCTGTAGCCAGAGGGAAACCGAGTCTTAATAGGGCGTTAGTCGTAGGTGGTAGACGCGAAACCAGGTGATCTACCCATGAGCAGGTTGAAGCGCGGGTTATACCGCGTGGAGGACCGAACCCACTTAGGTTGAAAACTGAGGGGATGACTTGTGGGGAGGAGTGAAAGTCTAATCAAACCTGGAGATATCTCGTTCTCTCCGAAATAGCTTTTGGGCTAGCCTTGAGCCACTACGTACCGGGGGTAGAGAGACTGAATCGGTTTGGGGCCCTTCCCGGGGTACCCTGCTGGACCAAACTCCGAATACCGGTGCGACTATCTCAGGAGTCAGTCCGCGAGGGATAAGCTTCGCGGTCGAGAGGGAAACAACCCAGACCGTCTGCTAAGGTCCCCAAGAGATGCTCAGTCACTAAGGAAGTTGAATTGCCGAGACAACCAGGATGTTGGCTTAGAAGCAGCCACCATTTAAAAAGTGCGTAACAGCTTACTGGTCGAGCAATTCTGCGCCGATAATGAACGGGAGTAAGCATTTCACCGAAGCAGCGGATTCGAAAGAATGGTAGGAGAGCGCCGATCGTCAGATACGAGCCGTACCGTAAGGAGCGGTGTTGGGGCGATCGGGTGATTATGCCGGAATGAGTAACGATAAAACAGGTGAGAATCCTGTTCGCCGAAAGCCTAAGGTTTCCTGGGGAAGGCAATTCCGCCCAGGGTTAGCCGGTCCCTTAGTCGAGGCTGAAAAGCGTAGACGATGGACAGCAGGTCAATATTCCTGCGCTACGGTTGTGGACTGATGGAGGGACGGCGTTTCAAAGGTGATCGGACTGGTGGAACAGTCCGTGGGCTCTAGCAAGGTGAGGAATAGGCAAATCCGTCCTCACAAGCCAAGTTAGAGCGCTGACTCTTCGGAGGTAATCATCAGCGGGACGTCCAAGAAAAGCTTCTAAAGGTTGAAGCAACTGTAACCGTACTAAAACTGACACAGGTAGGCGGGTCGAGAAGACCAAGGCGCTCGGGAGAACGGTGGTTAAGGAACTCTGCAAAATGGCCCCGTAAGTTCGCGATAAGGGGTGCCCCTGGCGGTTCACGCTGCTGGGGGTCACAGTAAATCGGCTCTGGCAACTGTTTATCAAAAACACAGGACCCTGCCAACTCGCAAGAGGATGTATAGGGTCTGACGCCTGCCCGGTGCCGGTAGGTTAAGGAAGCGGGTGCAAGCTCTCGACCGAAGCCCCGGTAAACGGCGGCCGTAACTATGACGGTCCTAAGGTAGCGAAGTTCCTTGTCGGGTAAGTTCCGACCTGCATGAAAGGCGTAATGACTGGAGCACTGTCTCAACCACCGACCCGGTGAAATTGTAGTCGTGGTGAAGATGCCACGTTCCCGCAGTTAGACGGAAAGACCCCGTGAACCTTTACTGTAGGCTGATATTGGTCTGAGATATGTTTTGTGTAGGATAGGTGGGAGGCTTTGAAGTTTGCACGCCAGTGTAGATGGAGCCATCCTTGAAATACCACCCTGAATATGTTTTAGCTCTAACCTAGAATTTCTGTGAATCCAGACTAGGAACAGTGTCAGTTGGGCAGTTTGACTGGGGCGGTCTCCTCCCAAAGAGTAACGGAGGAGTGCAAAGGTACCCTCAGCCTGGTTGGTCATCAGGCATAGAGCGCAATGGTAGAAGGGTGCTTAACTGTGAGACCCATAGGTCGAACAGATACGAAAGTAGGTCATAGTGATCCGGTAGTCCCGTATGGAAGGGCTATCGCTCATCAGATAAAAGGTACTCCGGGGATAACAGGCTTATCGCATCCGAGCGTCCATAGCGGCGATGCGGTTTGGCACCTCGATGTCGGCTCATCACATCCTGGGGGTGAAGAAGCTCCCAAGGGTTCGGCTGTTCGCCGATTAAAGTGGTACGTGAGCTGGGTTCAGACCGTCGTGAGACAGGTCGGTCCCTATCTGCTGTGGGCGTACGAAACTTGAGGAGATTCTTCTTTAGTACGAGAGGATTTGGAAGGACGTTCCTCTGGTGTCCCAGTTGTCATGCCCGTGGCACGGCTGGATAGCTATGAACGGAAAGGATAAACGCTGAAAGCATCTAAGCGTGAAGCCCGCTCCAAGATTAGGTTTCGTAAGTACTTTGTACGAGAGTCCCCTGGAAGACGACCAGGTTGATAGGCCAGATGTGTAAGCACAGTAATGTGTTCAGCTAACTGGTACTAACGGACGAAAGCTTGACCACTTATATTCAACGCTCACTCGTTGAGCCAACTTGAATACCAAGTGACGATTCACAAGGTTCTCAACAAACCATCGAACGTGTTGCGAATACGCAAACACCTCTACCAAACCAAATTGAGCCTGACTTGGCCCACACGTCAGTCAGGTTCTTTCCGGTGACCATATGGTTGTGGAAACACCTGTTCCCATTCCGAACACAGCAGTTAAGCACAACCAGCCGATGATAGTGCCCACCAGTGCGAAAGTAGGTATCGCCGGATTCATTTACACTTCAAAGCCCCGCTTATAACAAGCGGGGCTTTTTTATTGCCCATGGGCAAAGTAAAAC